>JAWLEA010000002.1:0-77678 GCA_041686345.1 Polyangia bacterium
GGGAATACTGCTGGAATGTTTGGGGGGGCAAATAGGGGGATAATTAGGTATATCGGGTTGGGAGGAAGAGGGGGACTTGACCTGGTCGGGTTTATTTTTATTTTTATTTGAGGATACGATTATTTATGAGGTTTGTTGATATTTTGGCAGTTGAGTATACCAAGGCGCCAGTGGGACATTCTTCTACGCATTTTCCACAACCGTCACAAGATGTTTCAACCAGTTTTTTCTTCATTGGAGGACGAATAACTGTGTTGAACCCTCGTTTTTCAAAAGCCAGAGCATAGCATTTTTTGTCCAATTCGCAGATTCTTACACAATTACCGCAAGTTATGCATTTATTTGATTCAAATACAATATCTGGATGAGAATCATCAATATATATGTCTCTGATTTCTCCATATTGGAAACGTTTGCTGTCTGGTTGCCAAATATCAGCATAAGATCTGAATTTGCATTTATCCACGCCTCTGCATCCACATTCCATGCACCGTTCACTTTCTTCTTTTGCCTGCTCTACAGAATAACCAAGAGCAACTTCCCTGAAATCTGTATTCGCTTGGGAAGGCTTAAGATGGGGCATAGGAATCGGTGCTTCCTTTTCGTATTTTTCATAAACTATCTCGGGAATAGAATCAAGGGGACCGATGGTAACCCTGTACAACTCGGGCAATCCCGTTACTTCCTGACCTCTGAGATATTGGTCAATGGAAACTGCCGCAATTTTACCCATTCCAGCTGCTCTAACCGCGATGTCAGGACCCAAAACTGCATCTCCGCCGGAAAAAACTCCTTCTATATTGGTGGCCATGGTTTTTTCATCAACGATAATGCTTCCCCAGCGAGTCAAATTGATCTTGCTGTCTTCAAAACCAGCATTGCTGACTTTTTGTCCAATGGCGCTGATAACGGTATCAACCACAACTTCATATTCAGAATCTTCAATCGGAAGAGGACGACGACGACCACTGGCATCAGGTTCGCCCAATTTCATTTTCACCATGTTTACATGAACTTTGCCGTTTTTGTGCTCAACTTTGGTGGGAGAAGTCAGTAAATTGAGTTGAACTCCATCTTCTTCAGCTTCCTTTATTTCAAACTCCCAAGCCGGCATTTCCTTGCGGGATCGCCGATAGTAAATACCCGATTCTTCAACTCCCAGTCTGATTGCTGTTCTGACTGCATCGATGGCACTGTTTCCACCCCCTACTATCATGACTTTTTTGCCAATATTGTCTATCTTGCCAGTTTCAACTTTTTCCAGAAATTCAATTGCACTGATAACCCCCTTGGCATCTTCACCTTCAACTCTCATGCTTGATGCATTCTGAGCTCCTATACCTACAAAAACTGCATCATATTTATTTTTTAAATCATCAAAATCAATATTTTCACCAACAGTTTTATTATAATGGAATTCAACTCCCAGTTTTTCTATCATTTTGACTTCTTCATCTATGACACTGCCCGGAAGCCTGAAAGAGGGAATTCCATATCTCATCATTCCTCCCGGAGCAGCATGACTTTCAAATACAACGGCACTATGTCCCATTAATTGGATAAAATATGCAACGGCCAATCCAGATGGACCTGCCCCGATAACAGCAACCTTTTTGCCGGTGGAATCTTGCTTTTTGGGTAAATATCTTTCCTCCACAGGTTTTTTCAGATCAACATCAGCCGCGTATCTCTTGAGATTCATTATGGAAACAGGATCTTCAACCAATGTGCGACGACATCCACTTTCACAAGGTGCGGGACAGATTCTTCCCAAACAAGCAGGAAAAGGCAAAGAGCGCTTAATGATTTCAATTGATTTTTCTGGATTATCTCGAGATATTTCAGCGATAAAGCCTGGAATATCTATTCCGGTGGGACATTCCACATGACAGGGAGCAAAACAATCACCGATATGATCTGAGAATAACAATTCCAGAGCTGCTTTGCGTGCTTCATCTATTTGAGGAGATTGAGTCTTTACCTTCATTCCATCCATGACTTGAGTGGAACAGGAAGGCAGCAGGTTTGAACTTCCCTCAACTTCAACCACACACATAAAACAGGAAGCATAAGGATCAAAACGTTTTATATAACAGAGAGTGGGTATATCCTTGCCCAATTCCCTTGCTGCTTCCAAAACTGTCTTATCAGCATTTACAGTGATCTGTTTTCCATCAATTGTTAATTTTACTTGTTTACTCATGGCTAACCTTTATTAATTTCTGCCAATCATCAGAGGCACAAATTCAATTGTGACTTACCCTGATGACGGTCTAGGCTTATTCGGTAATCACAGCTTCAAATCTGCAAACATCCTTGCATATTCCACATTTAATGCACTTATCCTGATCAATGGAAAAGCTGCCCGCTTTTTTGGCTGTACCTGAAACAGCATTGGTAGGGCAGTTGATTTTGCAGGAATTGCATCCGGTGCAATTTTCTTTGACAATTCTAAAAGTGGTCAGTGCTTTGCAAGAACCGGCCGGACATTTTTTTTGCTTGATATGAGCTTCATATTCTTCTTTGAAATATTTTAAAGTTGTCAGAACAGGATTGGGAGCTGTTTGTCCCAAACCGCAAAGAGAAGTGTTTTTAACTTTATGGGCTAAAAATTCCAATTCCTCCAAAGATTTCTCAGTTCCTTTGCCATCACAGATTTTCTCCAGAATTTCCAGCATTCTGGTAGTTCCTATTCGGCAAAAGGTACACTTGCCACAAGATTCATCTTTGGTAAAAGAAAGAAAAAATTTAGCCACATCCACCATGCAGGCACTTTCATCCATTACGACCAAACCTCCGGAACCCATGATGGCTCCAGTTTTGTTGACCTCATCGTAATCGACAATAGTGTCGAATAATTCCACCGGAATACAACCACCTGAAGGACCGCCAATCTGAACTGCCTTGATGGGATATCTGGTAGAAGAGCCTCCGGCAATATCTTCAACTATTTCTTGTATGGTTATTCCCATTGGGACTTCGGCAAGCCCTCCTCTTTTAATTTTTCCCGCCAAAGCAAATACTTTGGTACCTTTACTTTTTTCAGTGCCTACCGAGGCAAATTTATCTCCTCCGTTCATCATAATCCAGGCAATATTGGACAGGGTTTCCACATTATTTATATTGGTGGGATACCCCCATAAACCTGACTGAGCAGGATAAGGAGGTCGAGGACGCGGCATACCTCTTTTCCCTTCAATTGAAGCCATCAGAGCAGTTTCCTCTCCACAAACAAAAGCTCCTGCACCTTCTTTGATTTTGAGTTGAAAAGAAAAATCAGTACCGCAAATATTATCTCCCAGATAATTATACTCCACAGCTTGTTCTATGGCGATTTTGAGTCGTTTGATGGCTAGTGGATATTCAGCCCGACAATATATGTAACCATCGTTGGATCCAATAGCATAAGCAGCAATCACCATTCCTTCCAACAAATTATGGGGATCACTTTCCAGAACTGAACGATCCATGAAAGCTCCTGGATCTCCCTCATCAGCATTGCAAATCAGATATTTTTTTTCTGCTTTTTCCCGGCCGGTAAATTTCCATTTGAGAGCCGTGGGAAATCCTGCACCTCCTCGACCCCTCAATCCTGATTTGTCAACTTCGTCAACAATCCAGTCTTTACCTTTTTTCAAAGCCATTTTCAATCCTTCGTAACCACCTTTTTCAATATATTCATCAATGGATTCCGGATTTATAACTCCACAGTTCCTCAGACAAATTCTGGTCTGTTTTTCCAAAAAAGCACCGGAGGATTCTTCTTTATTTTCCAGATCCATGGATAATTTGCTCATTGGCTGTCCCTGAAGTAAATGACGATCAAAAATGATCTCCATTTTTTTGGGATTGAGATCTCCATAGAAAAATACTCGACCATCTTTGTCCCTGTATTCGATCATGGGTTCTCGATGACACATTCCGATACATCCTGTGGGAGTAACATCAATATCAACTGTATTTTCTTTTATTTTTTTCCTCAGTACTTTTTCGATCTCTTTCGCACCTGCAGCTACTCCACAAGTACCCAGCCCCACTTTAATTACAGGTTTTTGCTCAAATTTTGCGGTCATTAAAAACCTCCAATGAAGATAATTTGTTTGATATAATACTTTTTTCAAAAACTGCTTAATTCCTATCTCAGAATGGGGGTTATTGGCTGAATGAGAAGTTTGCCTCAGAAGCGCGAAGCAACTTTGAAGATATAGCTACTACTATTTCAAAAAGTTACGACAAAAATGATAAGGGAAATTCCAATTTCAGACTTTAACCTGCCTTTTTGGGATGGGAATGATCTTATATTTTCTTAACAATATTCAACAGTTTTTTTGCATTCAACTTGCCGCGGGTATCATCTCCAATCACGACAACCGGTGCCAGAGAGCAACAACCTACGCAAGCTACACTTTCCAGAGTGAATTTCATATCAGAAGTGGTTTCACCATCATTTATTCCAAATTCGCTTTCGAGTGTTTCGGTGAGAGTACCGGCTCCTCCCACGTGACAGGCTGTACCATGACATACTTTGACAATATGTTCACCTACAGGATTTAACCTGAATTGAGAATAAAAAGTTGCAACTCCATAAAGTTGAGATGGATTAATATCAGTTAATTCACAAACCTTTTCCAAAGCCTCCATGGGTAAATAACCGAATTTATCCTGCAACTTTTGAAGTACAGGAATCGCCTGAGAAAGATCTCTGCCGGTTTCGCCAATGATTTCCTGAACTGCTGCTTCGATTTCATTCATTTAAAAACTCCTTCTCAAAACTGAATTGAGAAAATAAAATCCATTTCACCAGAAATTAAATTTGGTGAAATGGATCACTAAACAATAGGGCGAACTGAAAACAAAGTTGAAATAAAAAAAACTTTACAGGTATTTAGTTTCCATCCCAGAATGGGGGTTTTTGATTGAATAAGAAGCTTGCCTCAAATGCGCGGAATAACTTCGCAGATAGTTCTCGTTTCAGGATGCAGATTATTGGCTGCGGTTGAAGTTGGATTGAGATGCGCGGAGTAATTTCGCAGACATAGTAGGCACTATTTCAAAAAGTTATAACAAAACTGATGAGGTAAAATTCCGCATTCAGGCGATGACCTTCCTGTTTGGGATGGGAACTATTTATATATTATTTTGGGAAATTCCAACCTGTAGATGAACTCAAATTTCAAGCCACAAACGATGACCGTATTCTTTGAAACAAAAACTAATTTTGAATCTGCAAAAAATAGACATGGAACCCAAAGCGGTTTCTTGGAAAATGTTATTCTGACTCCTGTTACCGGGAACATGATTTTTTGGAGAAAATTAGGCAAAACACCCAAAGTTCATAATGATTATTAGCAAAAGTACTTTTATAAAACAACAGGAAAATAGATATTCAGTCAACCTGTATTCAGTTCACTGATTTTATTGAATTCTAAAATGTATATTTTGATTTTGCGAAAAATCATTCTCCGGTATTTTGAGAATCCTCTTTGGCTTTTTCCTGTTGGGCTTTATCGAGAATCCTTTCTAGTTGCTGCTTTTTTATTTCCCTTTCTTCAGCCAGATTACGATCCACCAGTTCTTCTGTTTCTTTGTCGTAAATGTTCATTCCATCGACTATGTCTTCAACATTCTGGGTAAGATAACGGGAAGTTTCCGAGGCTATGGTGGCCACCTGACTCATGCTTTTTTTCAAGGACTCCATGGATTGGGTGACATTGAGTGACAACTCTCCCGCTTCGGAAAGGGTAGCCAAAGAACTGACATGCTGACGCAATTCATCAAGCACTGTCTGGGCGGCTTCATAGATAATGGTCATATTTGAGTGAAGATTGTGGGAAATTTCGAGAAAATTTCCATTCATCTTGATAACAGATTCAAGCCTATCCTGAGCATTGTCAAATAATCTCATTTTTTGACCATTATCCCAGATCAGGCGATCAACTTCTGCCTGAGCCAATTCCAATGCCCGATACTCTTCACTGTTTTTATCTTCTAATTTATCGAGTTCAGTTTGAATCTCCTCCATTGACTCCTTCAAACCCAAAACAATTTCCACCTGAGCTTTTTTATTTTGAGCCGCTTCTAATTGTTTCTGATGGAGAACTTCCAGATCATCTCTCAAATTATCCATTGTTTCTTCCACTCTTTCAAGATAGGAGGCTGTCTGTCTGACTCTGATGTCAGCTATTTCAACTTTGGTTTCAAGCAATTCTTTGAGAGAACGTCTACGAAAAGGTTTGCCAACAAGTGGTATTCTGGCCAAAAAACCTTTAAACCCCCTGGACATGGATCCCTGTTCTCCCGAAGCCATTGTTTTAAATTCATCCATGAGAGAACGCTGGTCCTCAATTTCTTTGTTCATTTCCTGGGAAAGCTTGTCATGCTCTTCTTTTAAAACTTTGAGATCTTTTACATGGTTCTGATGATTCTGACGATATTTGGAAACCATGGCTCCAACAGAATCACGAGAATACTTACTACCATCATATTCAACCTGTTTTTGCTTGATTTTATCTACCTTATCAAGAATATCTGACATTTAACGCTCCTCCCGACAGCATAGCCGAATCTGTTGCCATCACCGCAATTTAAATTATTGATTCCTGTCTAAAAATGGCGGTATTTGCAACTTTAAATAATTCACATCCCAAACAGGAAGGTTGCAGGCTGGCGACGGAATTTGAATTAATCTGCTTTGTTTTAACTTCTTGAAATAGTATCAACTATGTCTTCGAAGTTATTCCGCGTATCTCAATCCAATTTCTTCACCAGTCAAAAACACCACTTCTGGGATGGCAACTAAATAATAAAAATAATGATTTTTTTAAAAAAATATAATATTGTCGATATAATAATACAGTGGCTAAAATTTTTATCAGCCAAATTTTTGTTTCCTTTATTTTGTTTAATAACATATTTACCCTTTTGAAGCATTATAAAAATGGAGAATCTCCTTAAAATTTCAGACATATTTCAGATGATGCTCAACATTTCCCAAATCAAGAGCATTGATGAAGCCATTGAAACTTTTGTCAATACTCTCAATGAACAATTGGATTCAGTAACAATCGAACGTTATTACGGTCAGGAAACTGAAAAAAGTTTCAAAATCACAACTGATAATTTTTATTTTGGGCAATTAATAATCAACGGCTCCATGGAAAAAATCCCGGCTGAAACCATAATCCTGATCCTGAAATCGATCAAACTCCTCTCTATCTTTCTGGAAAACATCAAAAAAGAAGAATTTCTGTTTAAAAAACAGGAAGAATTGCAAAAATCAGCCAAAAACAAATCGAGATTGATGCACCAGTTCGAAGATTACTATTTTGATCTTGCCGCAATTATCAATGAGGGCCTTATAGTTGTGGACGACAACTTCAAAGTAGAATTATGGAATTCAAAATGTGAAAAATTTACCGGCATCAATTCCAATCAAGCCAAGGGGGAAAAATTATGGACTTTATTAAGCGTAATTGAAAAAGAAACCATGATTCCCTTTTTTATGGAAATCAAAGAATCCCAAAAAACCAAAATATTCAATCAAAAGCTGGTATTGAACAAAATTGATTATATTTTTCAATTAACCATTGCCTACAAACAAAATAATTATTTTATTCTGATCAAAGATATTACCGAAGAAGAAAAGCAAAAAGCAAACAAGAAAAAGTTAAAAAAGCAGATCAATTCCCTCAAAAGAATTGAAAGTCTCAATATGATGGCTGGAGGAATAGCACATGATTTCAATAATATGCTTACTGTTATTCTGGGTCATCTGGGTTTTCTCGCGGAATGTAAAAACCAAAATCCAAAAACCAGGGAAAGCTTGGAAGCAATTGATGCAACCACCAAAAAAATGTCCAATATCGTGCAGAGTATCCTTGCTTATTCGGGCAATCTCCATCTCATCAATGATTCCTTTTCCCTGTTTGAATTGACTCAAAATATTATCAACCAGATTAAACCAAGACTTGGCAACCACATAGAACTTTTCCTCAAAAACGGGCTCAAAAATTCCATAGTTCAAGCTGATGAAACCCAAATCCGCAAAGTCATTCTCCATCTTCTGGCTAATTCCATTGAAGCCCTTGAAAACAATTCCCAAGGCAAAATTACCATCAACATCGGTCTTGATTTTTTCAGCAGCGAAGTTTTAAAAGATTCAGCCGTACCCAATGTAAAACCAGGTGAATACTACTATCTGGAAATTCAAGACAACGGTCATGGAATCCAGAAAGAAATCAAAGGAAAAGTATTTGATCCATTTTTTACTACCAAATTTCAAGGTAGAGGTCTGGGACTTTCCTCCACCTTCGGTATCATTAAAAGTCACCATGGAACCATTTTTCTCAAATCCAAACAGGAACAATTCACCACCGTAAAAATTCTTCTCCCGCCTCTTGATAAACATAATCTTTTTTAAATTTTATTTACAAATTAAAGTTCATCTCTCAAAAATTAACAGAAAAAAAGAATAATTTCGCGTGAAAATCTGGAATAAAGGGAAAGAGAATTAGCAGGAAGGAAGGAATAAGAAGGAAAAAATAAAGGAATAAACGGGTTATTTGGTATATTTGATTTTTACCCTTCTAATATCACTTCTACCTTTAAGCTTGAGATATTTTTTCATCCTGGCGAAGATTTTATTGCCTATTCCTTTGATTCTTTTGATTTGATGAATTTTGGAAAACTTCTTCTTTTGACGGTATTTTGCAATTGCAGCAGCTTTTTTTCTGCCAATTCCGGGAATTATTACCATCTTCTTGGTAGATGCATTATTGATATTGAGTTTTCCCGAAATTTTCCATCTGTACTTTCTCGATTTTCTTTTGGCTTTTACAGTTGAGAAGTGAAAACCTCCAACCAAAACAGAAAATAAGACAACCAACGAACAAAAAATACGCATTTTCATAATGTACTCCTTTAATTTAACTATGGTCTGAACTGAATGTGACAATATTGTCCTTCAATTAACCAGAGTTTTAAATATGAATTGCCGCCCTCATTGGCGGTACTTTTTTTAAAAGCACAACCTGTGCCAAAGTATAATTGACAATAATAACAGTATATTAAGCAGTTAACTCTGGAATAACCACTCCATTTGTCGTCCCCTTGCGGACATAGTGTCCAAAACAGGTTACGTTTATAGTAAAAGTTTTCATTTGACCCTGTTCAACAGATAAATTATCCTCTGAAAATAATGATTTTTTCCCCGGTACTCGTACCAATATTATTCAGTTGAGCCATTTACATACATGGAAACTAACTAGTCTTCTTTCACTGAAGTCCAGGCGACCCTGTTTCCAACAGGAATAAAGAGGTTATAATGAACACTTTCTTTACTGTTTTCTCATTATTTTTTTTATTGCAAAATACTGATATTAATTCCAATGACAATTCCCAAGAATCCGTCAATAATATTGCTTCCGATCAGCCAGAAGAATCATCAGACACAAGTGATGCCACCTCCACTGGATTTGAAAACCAACCTGCTGTTTCTTCACCTGTTTCTAAGACCATAAAAAAAAACCAGCCTGTCTCCATTACCAATGACAGCACAACTTCAAATACCAATGACAGCACAACTTCAAATACCAAAAAGGTGACACCTGAAACTTCTGAAATTCCATCCCCCGTTAAAAATAAAACCAAAGAAAAACCCATTGAAAAATCTGACAAAGAAAAAAAGTCTCTTTTTTCCAATTTTGGTTTTGGAAGTTATGGAAGGGTAAATTTCGGCTCCAATTTTGACGGAGAACCAATTTATCCTGTTAATATCACTGCCCATGGACCCCGCCTCGAAGAATCTACTTATCTGGAGTTGGATCTTTACTATCTTTACAACCCGGTTAAAAGCATCAAAACAAAAACTGTTACCACCCTGGCTTTGAAAAACTCGCTTTTTCACTATGATGCCCAATGGGACGCAAGTATTGCGGTAAGAAATCTCTATCTCCAGGTACAACAGGAAAATTTTCCCCATCTTTCCCTGTGGGCCGGTTCCAGAATGTACAGAGGTGACGACATCTATCTCCTTGATTATTGGCCTCTTGATAACCTGAACACCCTGGGAGCGGGAATCTGGTATGACAAAAAACCACTGAGGGGTGGTTTGCATATAGGTACCAACCGGGTTCTTGGTCAATACCAATATCAGGAAATGCAGGTTTCTGATCCTTTTATTGGAGCCCGCACCATTACAACCATGAACCGACAACGCACCATTGCCAGTCTTAAATTTGAATATTGGAAAAAAATCAAAAATTCCGTTGGTTTCAAAATTAAGGGCTACACTGAATTTCACACACTGCCATCAGGAACCTACAATGCCCTCGAAAGCGAGGAAGAACAAATAAATTTTCCTAATGAACAGGGGTATGTGGCCGGAGCTCAAATCGGTATCTGGGATTTCCATCCCCATTCTTTTCTTAATATTTTTGCCAGATACGGCCGGGGACTTGGCGCCTATGGCGAATTTTCCCAACCTCTGGGACTGGGCTGGAGTCAGGATTATGATTCCAATTACAGTGTAGAGGGAGCTCAAGATCTGGTGCTGGCATTCAGTGCCAACTTTGTCATTCCCAAGCGCTTCGGCTTGATGGCCGGTGGTTATTACCGCTATTTCAAAGATGCCGATGACAGCAATTATGATTGGGACGATGGAACGGAAATGGTTTTTTCAGTGCGTCCTCATTTATGGATACCTGAACTCACAGGTAACAATTTTGCCCTGGCAGGAGAAATATCCTGGCAGAATTCATCACGCAACGGTCTTTATCCTGATACTCAAACCCCACTTTCTCCTTCTGTCTGGAAATTTTCATTAATTCCAACCTGGATTTCAGGTTTGAATACATATTCCAGGCCTGCAATCAGACTGGTTTACACTGTGGCAATGCCCAACGAAGATACCAGAAAACTGTATCATGAAAACGACTGGCGCGTAACTCGCAAAGTGGAGCACTTTATTGGAATACAAGCTGAATGGTGGTTCAATTCCTCCACTTATCAATAAAAAGTTGATACAAATTTTCAAAACCGCTCCTTTCAAGCCAAGAGGATCAAAATGAAATATTTACTTTTATATCTGCTGTTGATTTTATTTTCCTTCTCCTGTTCCAGCCATGACTCTGAATCCATACTTCAGGATTCTTTCATAACTAAAGTTGAAATTGGCGACTGGAGGGATGAAATAATTTACCAGGTGCTGGTAGATCGATTTCACGACGGAGACAAGAACAACAATTTCAACGTCGATACTTCTGCCATGGCTCGCTATCACGGCGGAGACTGGCAAGGGCTGATTGACAAGATGGACTATCTTCAAACCCTCGGAGTAACCACCATCTGGATCAGTCCAGTGGTCAAAAATGTCGAAGAAGATGCAGGGTTCGCCAGTTATCATGGCTACTGGACCCAGGATTTTCTGGAAACAAATCCTCACTTCGGTTCTCTGACAGATCTGCGAAAAATGGTCGATGCAGCTCATAAACGAGATATAAAAGTTATTCTCGATGTTGTCACCAACCATGTGGGACAACTTTTTTATTATGATATCAATGGCAACGGTCAACCTGATGATACCTTGATGGGGCAAGGAGAAACTTCTCCTCTTACCAGGATCACCGAATGGGATCCTGATTATGATCCCAGAGGTATTCAGGGTTGGACTTCTTTGGGGGAATCTGGAGATGCACCTATCAGATGGGTTAAAATGCCGGAAATCAACCGTATGCCACCCAATCCAGCCAGCTTTCACAATGATTCCTGGTTTCACCGCCGGGGCAGAGTAACCGTCTGGGGCAGAGAACAACAAGCCTGTGACGATTTGGGACTGGCCGGGAGTCCCTCCGAACGATACAGCGAATGTTACGAATATATCAGAGAACAGGAAATCTACGGTGATTTTCCCGGAGGACTAAAAGATATAGCCACTGAACGTGAAGATGTTCAGGAAGCCCTGATTGAGGTTTTCAAATACTGGGTCAAAGTTGGAGATTTTGACGGCTTTCGCATCGATACAGTCAAACACATAGATTATGATTTCTGGAGAAATTTTAATCGCTCCATCCGTGATTATGCAGTTAACAAATTAGGCAAGAAAAACTTCTATATTTTCGGCGAAGCCTTTACAGGCATAGATTGGCTGATTGCAAGCTACACCGGCGACGATATGTTCGACGGGCTTTTCTACTTTTCTCAAAAGTTTCAGGTTTTTGACGCTGTTTTCAAAAACGGCCAACCTACAATCGGCGTTGAAAACATCCTCAATGACAGACTTAACGGAGCCGACGGCCAACCCCCTTATTCAGCTACCGGCAATGAATTTGGTCCTGAAGACGACAACGGGAATCTGATTTCTCCCCGCAGCCTGCTGGTAAATTTCATGGATAATCACGATGTTCCCAGATTTCTTTTTGATAAAAACAGCTTGGAAGCCCTGCATTCAGCTCTGGTTTTTCTGCTCACCTGGGATGGAATTCCCTGTATCTATTACGGGACTGAACAACAGTTTTCCGGGGGCAATGATCCCATGAACCGTGAAAATATGTGGAAAGAATACAATATGCCGATTAATCCGGAAAGTAACAGACGCTATCAAACTTTTAACACCGACAATCCCACCTTCAAAACTATCCAGACTCTGATTACCATTCGCAAAGAATATCCTCCTTTGAGACGGGGAGGAGTTTCCATAAAATGGGTTTCAAGTGTCAACGCCAATAACAATGAGCAGGACGGGTCAGGATTTCCACTTCATCCCGATCGTGGAATTCTTGCTTTTGAACGTTCCTACAACAGTGACAGGGTATTGGTAGTTATCAACACCAGTGATACCCTCACCTCCTATACTCATTCCTATTCCAATGATCCCATGCCTACAAGCTTTTCCCAAGGAACCACTCTGAAAAATATCTATTGTCAGGATCGCGTATGCGAAGGAGATGAAGGTGGCACTTACACCACCGGAGTTAATGGAAGTCTCGATCTCACCCTTAAACCCCGCCAAGCTTTGATTCTGGTACAGAATAATTAATTATGATAAATTTACCAAATTATTTCAACTGTCAAGCCAAATTATTTCTGTTTTTTCTTACTTTTTCCTTGCTTGGTTGCTCCAAGCAGAAAACATCAAATAAATCTCCCAGCAAAGAAGGATATATTAAAACCATCAAAAGATGTAATTCCGAAATTGTTCAGCACTATGTTCCTCTATTGGATCAACATCTTAAAAAAACAGCCTTGATGCTGCAAAAAAGCAAAAAAGGGAAAATGGAAACAATCACCGGAAAAAACAAAAAAACTCTGGCCAGAAGACTTGTAAATGAAGTACTGAAAACCTTCAGAAGATCAAAAAGAAATAAACATCTTAAACGTCTGATGGCAACCCAATATCGACCATTGCGAAAATGTTACAAATTGAGCAATTGTAAAAAATTTGCCAAATGCCTCACCGAAGTCACCAAACTTTCAAATTTTAATCAGATCAGAACCAGTGATATCATCAAGATTCGTCCTGAAAAACCCAAAAAAACCGACTCTGGATCTCTTCCCGGAAAACATAAATCTCCTTTAATTTCTATAACCTTAAAAAATTTCGATTTGGCAGTTTATAATCAGGAATTGGATTTGCGTAATGTTCTCAAAGCCTCCTCCCCTCATCTTTTGCTTGTAAAAAACAAAACTATTTCAATATTGGAGAAACAAAACTCCACCAAAATAAAAACAATCAAAACTGTTGATTTATCTTCATATGGTGGAGAAATTGAACTGTTGAAAGGCCAAAATGGGGAAATAATCATCAAAACCAAACATGCTCTCCTGCTTCTTGATCGACGATTTCGCACCCTTCCAGTCTGGAAACCAAAAAAAGGAGAAATAATCGGTTCGGCTTATCTTCATAACAACCATCTCCTTCTTGGAACCGGAAGGGATTTTGTTGTTTTAAACAGCAAATTCCGCAAAATTGCCAGACTTGATTTAAAAATCCACAAGAGAGGCAAAGAAGTTCATGATATCATGGTTCATAAAAACCAGGCTCTGCTTCTGGACAACCGCCGTGTCCCTGTATTAATTTTCAGAGTTGATATTTCCAAACCTGCTCAACCAAAAATCATCGAAAGAATAAATGAAGATGGGATTTATGCCCACCTGATTCATCAATGGGTGGATGTTCCCAAAAAACGTTGGGGTATTTTCATGAATACCCATGGACGCTGTGGCACAACCCAGCATCTTCTGCTGTTGAAACTCCAACTAAATGATAAACAAACTGCCACAAATACAATTCAATCAAAGTTTAAAACAAATAGATATTTTCCTTCAAATACGGGCAGCAAAAATTCGCATCTTCTTGCCAAAACTAAATTCTATCAATATCTTGCCAAACATTGTTCCCAACTTTCTCCTGTCAATAAAAAGGGAAAGAAAAACAAACTCTCCACCAGTAAAGACAAGTTTGGGAATTCTATTTCAGGTTATAAATTTCTCAGCGGTTCTCAATTATTTCCCTTTTGGAGTTTATTCAAACAAAAGGATTTTTTCTATTTGGGCAAACTGAAAATCACAGGAAAAATAGCCAAAGCTTATGATCTGAAAAAACTTAATCTGAAAAAATGCACCGGCTGGTTTTCAAAAAGAGGCGAAAAAAAGAAATGCAGCAGTTATTCCTATCCCAGCAAGGCAGCATTTGCGGCAAACAAAAACAACCTGATTGTATTTGCTGAAAAAAATATATACTGGTACAGAGCGAATAATCCTCCCAAATTAATAAATAAACTGAAAACTGATATCTACAACCCGGATTCGATTATTTTTTACCCCTGAGATTGCAATTGTAATTATTGTTGACACAACAAGCAAGTCGGCAAAAAAGCAGGGGAATCTATTCGTGAACTACACAATTTCTACCTGCATTTTTGGCCTTGTAGAGATTGGTGTCGGCTTTTTGAATAAGTTCTCCCGGTGAATTGATGTTTTCATGGTTGGGATTAAAGGTATAAACCCCTAAACTTATGGTTACAGTTACCATATTGCCTTCTGTATTCATCTTTTTGTCACCAACGCTTTTTCGAGCTCTTTCAGCAAACTCTATAGCACCTTTTAAGCCTGTATCAGGAAGAACAACTGTAAATTCTTCTCCTCCATAGCGGGCAAAAATTTCATTTTTGCGTACAGTAGACCTGATCCTGCTGGCAACTTCTTTCAAAACCAGATCCCCGATTAGGTGTCCATAATTATCATTAAATTCTTTAAAATGGTCAATATCAATCATGACCAGGCTGAGAGGATAATCGGAGCGCTTGGTACGCTCTATTTCTCGATCGAGATAGTCCAGGAGATATCTTTTATTGTAGGCTTCGGTGAGGGCATCTATGATGGTAAGTCGGTAGACCTCATCATGGTAGATGGTTTCATATTGATCTCCATGGAGAAATTTAAGCAAAACAGTACCAACCCTGATCATGTCTTGATTTTTGATAAAACGCTTGCCTCTAACCATAGTGTCATTAACGTAGGTTCCATTTGTGGAACCCATATCCCTGATCATATATTTTCCATTATTTGAAATTATCTGGGCATGCTTGCGGGATACACTGTCATTGATAAGCTGGATATCGGTATCAGGCTGGCGACCAATTATAGTAACAGATGATGATGGTATTTCTTTTGTTCTGCCCAGACCTGCTTCCGGAGGATACATTATTATAAGAACCCCATTGCGATTAACTTGTTCATGGGGTTCTTCCAATTTGGTCACTTTTGTCTGAATCTCTTCTTCTTCATTTTCCAGGTGTTGATTCACTTCTTCCCTGGCATCGGGCTGAAGAATATAATGGGTTCTTTTCATTGTTCTTTTTTTATTTTCAGGCCCATTTCCATTGTTTTTATCATCCATTGCCAAATCCTGCTGACCCTTATAGTTTCTGTTTATCGCCAAATAAAACCTTAAAAATTAAAAATTAGTGTTGGACGACTCCAACACTTGATTATACACAGCACAAATAAAAGAGCAAATCTTATTTTAAAAAAAAGAAAAAAGTAAACTTGACTGAAAACTCAGAATACCAAGTTTTGGGGGATCAAGAATAAAAGTTGGAGTTCTGTGAACAAATTTTCAGCATCGAAAAGATAATCAAATACAAGATTTCTTAACAATCTTTTCCCAATAATCAGTATAATATAAGACTCTTTCTTTGTCCATTTCTGGTTCAAAATTTCGATCAAATTGAATTTTTGCTTTGATCTGTTTTCGGGAATTGATGATTCCCGCTCCCATTGCAGCTATAGCTGCCGCTCCATAAGCTGTTACTTCCAGATTTTTGGGACGATAAACTGTTTTCTGCAAAATATCAGCCTGGAATTGAAGTAAAAGATTGTTGGCTGCTGCTCCTCCGTCTACTTTTAATTGTTCAATCTCTCTTCCGGCCGCACTCTCCATGGATTTCAACAGGGTAAAATTCTGCAGGACAATCCCATCCAAAACAGCACGAGCTAGATGATTTTTATTGGTATTTCTGGTCATTCCCCAAAAAACCGCTCTGGCATCAGGCTCCCAATAAGGAGCTCCAAGTCCAGACAAAGCAGGAACAAAGAAAACTCCACCACTATCTTCAACTTTAGCAGCAAGTTCCTCTATCTCAGCCGAATAACTGATAAGACCTAGATTATCCCGAAACCACTGCACCGCAGCCCCTGCAACAAAAGCACTCCCTTCAAGACAATATTCAGTATTACCATCTATATCCCAAGCAACAGTAGTCAACAATCCACTATCAGACAGGACAAATTCATAACCAGTGTTCATCATGATAAAAGCACCGGTACCATAAGTACATTTTGCTTCTCCGGGCAAAAAAGCGGCTTGACCAAATAAAGCAGCCTGTTGATCGCCCAAAATCCCGGTTATGGGAATTCCATCGGGTAAAACTCCAACTCCTCTGGTTTTACCAAAAAGTGCATTTGAACTTTTGATCTCAGGAAGAACTTTTGTCGGTACTTGCAAATATTCGGCAAGTTCTTGATCCCACTGCAGAGTTTTCAGGTTAAAAAGAAGAGTACGGGAAGCATTGGTAAAATCTGTGGCATGCTCTTTACCTCCAGTCAACCTGGAAAGAAGAAAAGAATCAACAGTTCCAAACTTGATTTCTCCCTTTCTGGCTTTTTGGTGAAGATCGTATTCATCAAGAATCCATCTGATTTTTGTCCCGGAAAAATAAGGATCCAGCAACAATCCGGTTTTCTGATGAAAAACAGGTTCCAACTTTCTTTTTTTCAATTCAGTACAGAGATCTCTGGTACGTCGACATTGCCAGACAATAGCAGGTCCGATTGGTTTGAGGGTTTTATTGTCCCACAGAACAGTGGTTTCCCTCTGATTGGTAATTCCAATGGCAGCCAGATCTCTCGGATTTATCTGTCCTTTTTCCAACACCTGTTTAATAGAACCAAGAGTACTTTGCCAGATATCTTCAGAAGACTGTTCCATCCAGCCATTTTTTGGATAAACAGAAGAAAATTCAGTATATCCTTTTGCAATAATATTGAGGTCAAGATCCATAATCAGGCAGGTTGTTCCAGAAGTCCCCTGATCAATTGCAAGCAAATATGATTGAGTCATTAAAATCCTTCCATAATAATTATTGATGATTTACAAAATTTAAAGCTTCTTTGGCAAAAGGCAGTAATTAAAAATCACGACGCAGGTCACTGGTCATCAATTTGGCAACTTCTTCCAGTTCATTGGCTGCATTCATCAAACCAATAAGTTTCAATTCATTTTCAACTTTGCTGATGGTTTCAACATATTTTTGAAAATTTGAATATTTGGCATCGAAAACAATCAAATCCGTTTCCAATTTCTCATTATTTTCTTCGAGCTCAGCCAATTGTTTGTTTTGCTGGGTAATAACTTCCTGCAGCTTTTTTATCTCTTTGGAATTGAACCCATTGTCTTCTCTATCCATTTCCTTAATTTTGTAATTCATCTCATCAATTTTTGAATTGAGAATATCGATTATATTGTTTTTTTCCTCGATATTGGCTCTTACCTGTTCTTTCAAAGTCTGAATCTCACTTGCGAATTGATTATTGCGATCCTTTTCGAGCAACAAAGAATCTTCAATTGAATCCATATAAAATTCGCAATTATCAAGACTCCCCATAACACTGGTCAAACTATTTCTACCGGCTTCCAGCATGGTCACCTTTTTATTGAGTTGTTCTTTCAAGATTTTCAATTTGTTACTTACAACCGTATTTTGCTTTTTTTCTTCGAGAAGTGATTTTGAATAGGATTCACAACTTGATTTCAGGTTCATAATTCTTCTTTCAAGTTCTTCAATTTTCTTTTTATTTTCAGAATTTGATTCTCTTGTGGATGATTTGTTGATTTTTGCTTCCAATTGTGCCTTGTCGGTTTTTAATTGAGCAATTCTGTCTTCAAGATCTTTCAACTTTTTGTGGAGTTCTTTGTCTTCAGAATCCTTAACTTTTCTGGTAAGGTTATCATTTTCATCTTCCAGGAAAGCAATCTTCAACTCAAATTTTGATTTTTCAGAAGCCAATTGGTCGATATTGTCTCTTGCTTTTTCCAGATTATTCTTGAGGCTTTTCATTCTGGCGGATAATTCATCATTTTCCAGTTTTAATTTTTTTACATCTTCTATGATATGATTGAAACGACTGTCCTGATTGTCTTTATTCTCGACAACATTCATAACTTCTGCCAACTCATCGATTCTTTTGGAAAATTCAGATGAAACAGAACCTTCTTCATAACTATTGGATTTCTCAATCCTGGCCTCCAGTTTTGCATTATTGTTTTCCAATAACTCAATGGATTCATACAGAAATTTATTTTCTTCATAGAGTTCTTCCAAATCAATTTCTTTCAGTTCTCCATCGGCATCCTTGTCTATTTGGCTTTCTCTGGTTTTAAGCTTTTCCAGTTCATATTGCAAAGCCTGATTATCATAATTGACTTGGGTCAATTTCTTTTCCAATTCAACAATTTCTTTGGCAAGAAGGGAATTCTCATCATTGAGATTATCCCTCTGGGTTTTCAAATCCTCTATTATCTCGGTCTGTTCGGCTTTTAATTTTGCCAGATGACGATTCTTGCCAGCTATCACCTTGTTAAGAGCCTCCACTTTATTGTCTTTTTCCATCAAACTAAGTTTTAGTTTTTTATTGCGTTTATTTTGTTTTGTTGTTTTTTTCTTGAGTTTTTCATATTTTTCCTGAATTCGCTCAAAGTCTGCAGCACCTTGGCTGAGAAGATGCTTGAGGCGGGAAACGGTTGAAGGGTATTTTTGTAATTCTTCAATCTGCTCTTCCTGTTCGGATACCTTTTCCTGAAGACTGTTAATCCGAATCATAAATTCTTCTTCTTTTTTAAGAAGATTTTCTATCCTTTCGTTAGTGGCAATAAACTTTTTTCTGTAAACATCAATATCGGCAGAATTTTCTTTAAGATTTTCATTATCACTTTCCTGCTGTAAACAATTCAACTCTGATTTTCTGAGATTATTCCCCAATTCTTTAATTTTTTTCTGCAGATTTTTGATCTTTTTTTCTTTGGCTAATATTTCTCTTTTGACTAGAGAATTGAAATTATTTTGAAAAAAATTATCAAGTTCACCGGTATATTCAAAAATTCTTTCCAGTTTATTTTGAACAAAAGCACTGATTTTTTGAGTTGATTGAGGAAGTTGTTGATCTTTTTCAAAATCATTGTTTTGAGAATTTTTGAGAAGTAAATACTTTTTTTTCCATTCTTCTTTTTCAGCCCAGTGGAACATAGTTCTTTCCCTGGATTTTTGCAGTTCCTCAGTTAAATATTCATGATTTGAAGTATCGCTGGAATTAGTCATAAATTACTCCAATGAAAATAGTAAATTCCCAATTTTGACTAGTTAGTTCCCATCCCCAAAATGGATGTCATCGTCTGACGACGGAAATTGAATTAATCTGCTTTGTCATAACTTCTTGAAATAGTGGCAACTATATCTGCGAAGTTATTCCGCGCATCTCAATCCAATTTCTTCCCCAGCCGAAAACACCACTTCTGGGATGGGAACTAATTATAACTTACCTAATGATCTGATAAAATCAGAAAAATTAATACTGGAGAGAGGAATCCGTTCGTTGACAATAATCTGTTTTAAAAAATTCAAAGCCTCTCCACTGGTTGGTCTTTCCTCGATATTGGGGGAAAGACCTGATAAAATCAATTCCTGCAAAGATCCAGGAACATCATTTCTGACATCTTCGAATTTTAACAGTGTACCTTTTTTTTTGAAATATATAAGGGGGTTTATCAAAGTAAGGCTTTCAAAAAAACAAACCATGAGAGAATAAACATCAGTTCTTTCATCTCCAACCACCCCATCCAGTTGTTCAGGTGGCATATACCCTTTTTTGCCGGGAACTTTCCTGAATTTTTTTAATCTGAATCCAGCTTTGGAGATACCAAAATCCGTCAATTTTATCTCACCAGCATTGGAAAGCAGAATATTGGAAGGTGAAATGTCACGATGAACTATCCCGTCAATATCTTTGGATTTGATTTGTATATTATGGGCATAATTGAGAGCCTGTAACAACTCGAAATAAATAAACACTGTAATTTCAACAGGAAAAGAAAGATAATTTTTGATCAATTTTTTAATTGCATTTCTCAAATCAAAACCTTCCACCCATTCCAAAATAATATAGTAGCGGGTCCGATCTTCAAAAAGGTCAATTACCCGTACAATATTGGAATGACAAAGAGTGGAATAAATTCGAGCTTCACTTTTGAAAAGCTCAACCAGATAGGGTTTTTTGGCCAGACCAGGCAATAATTCTTTGACAGCCACATCAACTTTGATTCCGCCGGCATTTCTTCTAATTCCTTTGTAAACCGCCCCCATTCCTCCTACAGTGATTAGTTTTTGTATTTTGTACATCCCATCTTTTAGAACATCACCGGGATCAAGCGGATTATCATTATTTTGCATGAATTTATAATAATTTTTACCTTCAACAAACTCAAGAGAAAAAATCGGCTGTCAGTTGTTTTTCTAAACTTGACACCAAATATTCCCCGGAAAAGATTTCGATTATTTCCTGATTGAATTGAAATAAAGTATTTTAATTACTTCAAACATGAGGAACAGTTCAATAATAAAGTACTATTAACTGATAAGGACATCTGATATAGTCAAGCAGAAACTTATTATCTTTGAGATAAAAAGAGAATAATTGCTTTAAAAAGATTAAATTTGGAGTGAAATTCGATGGAGTTTGAATACAGATTATTGCTGTTGACTGATGTTGAAAACATTGAGAAAGTCCTTGCAAGTTTCAAACCGCTGAATCTAACTCAAACCTCTGATAACAAAATTTATAATGTCACTTCTAATCAGAGTAATTTTGCTTTTCAATTGCATCTCAGTTATTCCATCAAAGACTGTCTTAAAAAAATTAAAAAATTTATTTATCACAGTTTTCTGATCGATGGCAATGCCAAGAAAATTTCACCTCTCAAATTTATTGAAATTTACAACAAATCTCACTATAGCAACAGAATTCTCAGTATCAGCAAAATTCTTGTTATTTTTCCGTTATCACCACCTTCTTCCCGCTTACTGCTGGAATTAGGAAAAAAACAAATCGGTGATGTCTGGGTCAAAGGACAGGATCATCCTCTGATTCAACACATACAAAATATAATTATCAGATCAAAACCGGGGAAAACAGCTCTCTGCCTTGCCGGAGGGGGAATAGAAGGACTTATCTACGAACTGGGAGTACTCAGTTACCTCAACGATATCATGGTCAATAAAACAGTAAAGGACTTTGATATCTTTACAGGTATCAGTGCCGGTTCAATTATTTCATCAGCTCTAGTCAATGGAATTCCCACAGAAGAAATAACCAGAGCTTTTTTTGCCGACTCTTCCTTGTTTAAGCCAATCCGGCCCTATAAGCTTTTTGATTTGAGTTTAAAAGAAATCACCAGTCGTTTTCTCAATATTGCCCTTAATAAAAACAAAAATAAATTTAATCTTGAAAGCTTGACCAGCCTTATTCCAAACGCCGCTTTCAAAGGTGATATTATCGAAGATGTCATTCAAGATTTTCTTTCCAGTCCCGGTCATACAGGTGATTTTAAAAAACTGGAAAAAGAATTGTATATCGGAGCCACCGATCAGGACACCTACGAACACATAATCTTTGGTTCCAAAGGCTGGCAGGATGTTCCCATCCACAGGGCTGTCCATGCTTCCATGTCCCTGATTCCTTTTTATGAACCTCAATGGATAAACGGACGCTGGTTCATTGACGGCTCCTTTACCAAAACATCAGAAATTGATATCGCCATTGAAAAAGGTGCCACTCTGGTTGTAATTGTGGATCCTCTGGTACCGGTCAAAACCTCTCAAACCGGTTATGTCCGTGAAAAAGGGGGTATTTTTGCCGGGATTCAAGGGTTGAAAGCACTTATTAATACCCGTTTCAAGGAAGTTCTTCCCCACCTTATTGAATCCAACCCCAAAGTTGATTTTGTTGTCTTTGTTCCAGGAAAAGAAGATATGTCAAAAATGAGCGGAATCATGTTCAGATATAGATACCGCCTCGAAATAGTCAGGATTACCAGGGAAACAGCTATGGCCACCTTCAAGGAAAAAGGCCTCAGAGTTAAAGATGCTTTCAAAAGACATGGAATTGAACTTTCTGTTCATAATACATAAGTTTACACTACCCGTTTCTCTGATCAATACTTTAAAGAAACGGAAATATACCGACTAATACAGGATTATCATGAAATATAGACTTTTTTTAATTATCTTTCTTTTTTTCTCCTGCAAAAACAATAAACCTGAATTAAGCGAAAAAAATCAGGACAAAAAATCACAGAATACTAAAAATAAAAACAAGAACACTGCTCGAAAAAAACAAAAGAAAAACAATCAAAACAAATTGAAAAATCGTTCCATCTTTAAATTAGAACTAGATAAAAAGCTTTTTGTTTTTGACAACATGACCATTGCTCCTTCCTTTGTTTTTGAACAAAACAGCAACCAGGATATTTCAAAATTGGTTGATTTCATGAACAAATGGGAAATAAACAGTTATTCCAGTGAAAACCAAAGATTCACTGCCCGGTTTCTGGCAAAATTGATCAACGCCCTTAATAATGATAAAAGCAAAAATTACAAGAAAATCTTTAAATTGCGGAAATATGCTCTCTACCTGATGCTTACTAAAAACATACCTAATTCTGAACACTTCCCTCTTCAAAACAAAGAATTCGACAAGTTAACCATAAATTATTTCAACAAGGGATATAATTTCTACAGCACTTCTCTCAAAAAGCTTAAAATTAATCTGGAAAAGGTAAAAAATGTTATTTTCAACCATAAGAAAACGAGTAGAATTTCGCGTCAATCAACTCTGGTGTCGCTGCAAGATCTATTCAAAAATTCCAAATCTGAAAATAATACCAAATTAGAAACAATGATTTCATTTCTTACCAAGGGAAATCATCAAACCAAAAAGGATTTCAGATTTTTCCCTTTTGAATTCAGTATGCACCCCCAAAAGGGAAACGCTCCAAACATCTGGCTAAAGTTTCTTTTTCCCGAAAACAATGCCGGCAGTATTAAAAATAAAATCTCATCTATTCTTTCCTCCCCTCCCTTTAATTACGGAATCGAGTTGAATAAAAATAAATATTACGATTCTTATCTTCTGCTGGCCTCGGGAAAGTGTCCCCTTTGCTTTAAACCTGAGGATACTCCCGGCAATGCAAATCTTCCACGCAATTTAAGAAAAATGGACTGGGGAAAATATGGAGAAAAACTTATAAAAAAATTATTTGGGAATAAAGTAACTTCAACTTTTTTCAGTTGTACCCCTTCCTATCTTGATTTTGTCTCCATCTACGAGCATCTAATTGCAAATTCTAAAAATATACCGGGGATATATCTCAACAGCCAATATATGTCCAAAAATTTTAAAGATAATCAACTTCTTAAAAAAATCTGGCTTAAAGCGTTTTTGCAATATCTTTTTCTCAACAAAGAATTCAGTCGTGCTTTTTTCAAGCCGGATTGCCAGTTAATTCCAGTTTTCTTTACCGCCTACAAATACATAATACAAAGGAGTATCGGAAAAAACAATATTGAAACTTTGGCCAACGGCTATTATCTTCGAGGTCTTCTTTCCAATCATTTACCTGAAATTACCCGCAAAAATGAAGATGATATAGAACCAACAATTGAAAAAAGTAAAAATGATAAAAAGATATCCTTTGACAAATACGATTTTTTCTTTGATCCCAAACACCATCCTGTTCTGTTTGACCAGGACAAGTTAAAAACCAGGGTTGAACAATTATTGATCCAACTTTCCGGGATGCACGGTAATCCCGGACGCTGGCTCAAGGAAAATACAATACCTTTTGACAACATGATTTCCCCAGAAAAAATCAAGGAATTGAAAGAAAAAATATTAACCAAAGAAATACCTGATGCCAGAGTCTATCTTCCTGCCCATATTATTTTCAGGGGAGAAAGAATACATTATACCCACGCTAATGATGCCTCTGAACATTTTATTTCTTTTTATTGATTTCTGGGCAAACTAACGCCTTTTCTGCAAACAATCCTTCCTTAACCTGTTCCCGTCCCAAAATACAAATTAGCTTTTTTGTCTATATCCGCCGATATTTCTCGGTTATCCCTGTATGCTTGGTAATTTACTTATTTTTCAACTAAATAGTTCCCATCCCAGAATGGGGGTTATTGACTGAATGAGAAGTTTGCCTCAGATGCGCGGAATAACTTCGCTGACATAGTTGACACTATTTCAAGAAGTGATGACAAAGCTGATGAGGTATAATTACGCTTTCAGGCGATGACCTTCCTTTTTGGGACGGGAACTAAATAGTTCCCATCCCAGAATGGGGGTTATTGACTGTGGGACGGGAACTATAGTAATAACCTTTACCGGATAAAGCTTTGCATAACCCACCAGAGGATTCCCAGCCTGCAAACTTACCTGTGCAATGTAGTCAGAACCCCTGTTGATTTAAAAAAGGAAAAGGAAAGATTATTGCCAGAGAATGGCGAAAACGAAGGAGAGAATAGCATAAAATTCAGGCAGTACAGCTAACAGCATAGCAATACCAACACCCATTTTTTCCTGGTTGATGGAACGAATACCTGCAGCACATACAACTCCTTGCCACCATCCGGAAAAAAGGCAGGCGATCCCGGTTGCAGTACCGGCGGCGAATATTTTAAGAAATACTTCAGGATCAAGACTGGCGAATTCTCCTTTCATTCTGCCAAAAAGCAAAATACCAACAACAAAAGAATAAAGTCCCTGAGTTCCGGGTAAAACTGAAACCAGAAGACCCATTCCTCGTTTTTCCTCTCTCATGCCGGCTACAGCTGAACCTGCAATTGAAAGTCCAATAGCACTTCCTGATAAACCTAATCCCAGCATACCAAGTCCGGCAAAGGCAATGAAATGATTCCAGTTGAGGGCTATACCACCAACTGCTGGAAGTCCTGAATTGAAAAATGCATTAAAAAATTCATAAGTTGTGCTGATGAGAGGCTGAAGTGTGATCACAGTATTTCTCCTTTAAATTTCTTCTACCCCGAAGAGTAAAAATAATATTAAATTTATGTTTTTAACTTTTATTTGCGACTTTTAAAAGGTGTATAGAGTTTGCCACCACCTTCAAAGAATTTATCATAGTACTCCAGAAAATTAAGTCTGGCCGAATGAACCAGACTTCCAATTACGGCCATGGCAAAATTGAAACTGTGGCCGAATAAAAAGATCAAGAGTGCAAAAAACCAGCCAAAATAGGGATTCGTGTTGAATACATCCAAAGCCAGAGTATTTACTATAGATGCAATGATACCGGAACTCAGTCCAAGACCGAAAATACGGGCATAACTGACCATATCTCCGCCAACACCGACTATATTGTATAAAGCTCCAAATCCCCCCAATATTCTCTTAAAGGGAGAACGGTGAGGTGAATTGAAAAAGAAAATCAATACTGAACAGGCTACGGCCGGCCAGAGAAAATCGGGTCTGGTCCAATTGGGCCATATTCTGATGATTCGATAAAAAGAAATCGTAATTCCTATCCAACCGATATTAGCTACAATTAACTGATAATTTTTGCGGGTTACTGCCAGAAATATTTTAATGATGAATCCGACAATAAGTTGAATAACTCCAAAATTCAAAGCCCAGAGCAAAAATTTGTTATAGTCGGTGGAAAACACCATCAAGGGCATTAAGTTGCGGAAATTTTGAGACCAACTGTGAGCAAATAATTGCACCCCCATAAACTGACCCATCAATAAACCGATTACCAAGGTTGAAAAACCAAGTACCTGAATCAAACGCATGAAATACAGCCCAGTTTTATTCTCTTTAAATTTGGGAGCCAATACTCCTCCAATAATGAGAAGAAATAAACCATAAGCTGCATCAGCCAGGCAAAATCCAAAGAAAACTCCCAAGAATGGGGCTACCAGAACAGTAGGATCAAATTCTCGATAGTGAGGAGGATTGAATAATTTTATCAGTGGTTCAAAATATCTGATAATGGGTGGATTGTGCAATTTTACCGGAACTTCATCTTCTTCATCGGGATCTTCAATTACCACTGCTATAGGATCATCAGCAAATTCTTCCTCTATTTTTGCAACCTTTTTGGCAGGAGTAAATCCCATCAGTGCAAAAAGAGTATCTTCATCTCTGATCCCACCTAACACCTTCGCATGATCGTATTTTGTCTGTAAATTTTTGAGATGTTTTTCGATTACATCTTTAAACTGGCAGATCTCAAAATATTTTTTCTGAGATTTTTTCTGTTTTTCCCGAAGCTTTTCCAAACGGGCTTTGATTTCACTCAGTGAATTGTCAGGAAGGGAAGGAGTTTCAAAGGGTACTTCCGGAACTTCATCTTTGAAAGCAACAATAAAACCGGTGTCCCTTGCACCTCTCAATTTGACTTGCTTATACCAGAATGCGGCTTCCAGAAAATTTTTGCCTTTGTCCTTAATTTCTTTGGAAGATGCATGATAGAACTTTATTTGAACTCCTCTTTTTGCTAGAAATTCAATATCTTTTCTTTCAAAATCACCCCAGCGCAGCAGTTGTTTTTCTTCTTTTTCCAAACCTGCAATTTCTTGCTCCAGAGAGTTTTTGAGATTGACTATGGTTTCATATTTTTCTACAAGTTCTTCACCTTTTCCTTTATGTATCTGTTTTATATCCTGATCTGACTTTTTGATTGCATGTTTTAATTTTTTAACAATTCTTTCAACTTTTGAAACTTCTGCAGCAAGTTCTCCCGGAGGATCAACCGGGTTTTCCGCCATCTCCTTGACATGGAGTACCCCCAGTTCCTGAAGTTTGTCAACCGTCATTTCCCTGGAATGATCAGGACCGACGATATAAACTTTTTTCATTGTTACAAGGGCCATTTTACCTCCTAATCAACCAGTAGCCTGTTGTGCTTTGGCTTCAATCTTGTTTTTGGCAATTTTTGCTCTGCAAACTGCAGCTGTTTGCTGATCACCAAGATAAACCTTGATCTTTCTGATATTTTCTTTGGTTTTGGGAATCAGCACTTTTTCGTACAAATTGATTCGCTGGGTGGTTTTGGTAAGTTCTTTTTGCAGAAGCTCATGCTTTTTCTGAATGATTTTAACTTTTTCAATAGCTGACAAGGCCTTTTTGATAAAATCTACAGCTGCATCAAAAATCCAAGGAGTAGCAACCAGAGACCAAGGCTTTTCCTTAAATTTTATCTCATCAAATTGGGGAACCTTGACTCCGGCAATATTTACTAAACTGCTTTTCACTTCGTCGATAGATATCAGGTCCTTGATTTCATTGGACAAGGTGGCAATTTTACCCTTCCAACTGGAAACATCTTCCAAGAGTGTTTGTTTTTCTCTGCGTGCTTCTTGTATTTCTTTTTTCACATCCCTGACCTCAGTCTGCAATTGCTGCTTTCTGAGTTCCAAGGTGGGTAGAAACTCCTGATAAAGCTTCAAAGATTGAGTCTGTTCCCTTAATGAGTTTTTGTTGAGTTTGACTTGTTCACTCATCTAATTATTTCTCCGGCCAATGTTGATCAAGTATCTCCTTCTTAATTCCAACTTCTTTGGCACTGAAACATTCCGCCATGGTTTTCCATCCCATATCCAAGGCATCGTTTAAACTGACATCCACACTGAGATCCATGAACCTGTCCTGGAAAAGATCGGCATATTTGAGAAATTTCTCATCTTCTTCGGTTTTTTCAAAACCCATGGATATTTTCTTTTTGGATTCCAGTGCTTTGGCATAAAGCCTGATCATGGAATTCATAACAGCTCCGTGATCTTTCCTCGTTACTTTGCCGATAACAAGCTGTTTCAAACGACTGAGAGACCCGAAGGGGTTGATAACTCCATCATTCAAGTAATACTGTCCCTCTGTAATATAACCGGTGTTGTCAGGAACCGGATGAGTGACATCTCCACCCGGCATGGTAGTAACTGCCAAGATAGTAATGGAACCTGCACCATCAAAATCAACAGCTTTCTCATATCGGGAAGCCAAATCACTATAAAGGGAACCGGGATAACCAAGATTTGACGGAACCTGTTCCATGGCGACGCTGATCTCTTTGAGAGCATCGGCAAAGGCGGTGAGATCGCTGAGTAATACCAGAACTCTCTTACCTTCAATTCCGAATTTTTCAGCTACTGCCAGTGCCATATCAGGTACCAGCAATCTTTCAACCACTGGATCTGCGGCAGTATGGATAAACATTACGGTTCTGTCCATGATACCGCCGTCTTCGAATTTTCTCCTGAAACCAATGAATTCATCAAATTTAAGCCCGATTCCGCCTAAAATTACCACATCGGCATCTGCCTGCAGGGCAATTCTGGACAAAAGTTCATTGTAGGGCTCACCAGGAGTCGAAAAAATTGGGAGTTTCTGACTTTCAACCAAAGGATTGAATATATCAATCATGGGGATTCTGGTTTCAATGAAATTGTGAGGTACTACCCTTTTGACGGGATTAACCGAAGGACCGCCGATATTAACTTCTTCGGCGTTTTCTATTTCGGGTTTTCCATCCATGGGAACTCCACTGCCGGTAAAAATCCGCCCGAGGAGGTTGTCCGAATAACCAACCCGCATGGGATGACCGAGAAACCTGACTTTGGCTATATTGGAAAGCCCCTTTGCTCCGGAAAAAACCTGGAGAGAAACTTTGCTTCCTTCAATTCTGATAACCTGAGCCAGTGAAACTTCCCCATTGGTATTGGTTATGGATGCCAACTCACGATAGGAAACTCCTTCGGCTTCCAATTCAATAATATCACCAATAATATTTTTTATTCTGGTATATTCTTTAAACAATCTTTCCTCCTCCGGAAACAATTATCTCTTCTATTTCACCAGTTAATTCACTGTATTTATCACTGTCTGTCTCCACGTAATTTTTCTGATAAAACTTGTCCTGCAGATCGGTAAAGAATTTGCGGGCTTCTTTTTTATCTTCCAAATCAAAAGGAGTACTTAAAACTTTGTATAATAATTTGAAATCTTTGGCCTGTCTGCTGAGATCGGCAGCACAATCGATATCATCAAAGGCATTCTGTTGCAGATAGGTAAAGTCGACCAGTTCGGATTTGAGATATTTAACGAGATCATCAACATTGACGCCCTCTTCTCCGACAACTGTCATCATTTTTCCTACTTCCGCTCCGATACTCAACAGATCCTTGGTTTTTTTAACCATTTTAGTCCAATCAGGATCCATTTGTTCATTGAGACTGTCTGCCATTTGACCGATGTAAAGGGAATAGGAATCAAGGGGATCAATAGCCGGATATTTGCGTTCATCGGAACGCTTCCTGCTGAGACCGAGAAAAGCACCCACAACCTTGAGGGTTGCCTGGGTAACAGGTTCTTCAAAATTACCTCCGGCGGGTGAAACCGTACCGATTAAGGTGACAGCTCCCTTTTCATTGTTGTGTAATTTAACCAGGCCTGCTCTTTCATAAAGTCCGGCAATGCGGCTTTCCAGATAAGCCGGGAAAGCTTCTTCACCGGGAATCTCTTCGAGGCGACCTGACATCTCGCGCAAGGCCTGAGCCCATCTGGAGGTGGAATCGGCGAGAACCAGAACATCAAGTCCCATCTCGCGATAATATTCAGCCAGAGTAATTCCGGTATATACTGATGCTTCACGAGCAGCAACAGGCATGGAAGATGTATTACAGATGATGATGGTTCTATCCATCAGAGAACCACCTGTTTGTGGATCTTCCATCTCGGGGAATTCGTTGATAAGTTCCACAACTTCACCAGCACGCTCACCGCAGGCAACTACAATAACAACATCCGCATTGGAAAATTTGGAGAGAAGATGTTGCAATACTGTTTTACCGGCTCCGAAAGGTCCCGGAATACAAGCAGTACCACCCCTGCTGACAGGAAACATTGTGTCAATCAAACGCTGTTTGGTGGTAAGCAGTTCTTCGGGAAAAATACGTTGCTTGTAGGCTTTGATGGCTTTTTTGACCGGCCATTCCTGTAGCATCATCACCTTGATGACTTTGCCGTCAAGTTCAAGCTCGGCCACAACATCTTTAACTTTGTATTCGCCTTTGGAAGAAATCTTTTTAACCGTGGCAACACCAAGCATTCCCAAAGGAACCATAATTTTATGACTGAGATGATGTTCAGGTACTTCACCCAACCATTGTCCAGCTCTGACTTTATCGCCCTGTTTGACCAAAGGAGTGAATTCCCATTTTTTATCATGATCTACCGGTTCTTTGTACTGCCCTCTTTGAAGAAAAAAACCGTCTTTATTATCAAGCAGTTCCAGAGGATTCTGTAAACCATCATATATTTCACCGAGAATTCCCGGGGCAATACCCACAGCAAGCATTTCTCCGGTAAAATTGACCTTCATGCCAACGGTAATTCCGGTTGTATCTTCAAAAACCTGCATATAACATTGTTGACCCAGGACTTTAATGACTTCGGATTTAAGACTCATTTCACCAACCAGAACAAAAGCAACCTCGTTTTGAACAACACTGCCTTCGTCTATCTGTACGGTAACCATATTACCATTAATTCCGACCACGTGACCTGTTGTGGAAGAAGAATCGATCAAGCGAACACCTCCAACATTTTTTCTATATCGGCATCTTCATCTGTTTTCCATGAATCAATCACCATGGCTTTGGCAAGATATGCCAGCACCGCGTCTATGGAAAAAGGATCTATGCCTTCGAGTTCCAAATAATAAGCAAGTCGAGCCTTATCTATGACAAGTTCTCTTTCTTGCGGATCTTTAGCTTCAGATGCTCTCAAAACCAGAGAGCCATACTGAAAACTGTTTTTACCATTAAAAATTTGTATTTTACCTTCTTCGACACCTAGTTCTTTGGCTCTAACTGCAGCTATAGCATTGCGAAGTCCAATTTCCATTTCCGTGTACCCTTGGAGAAATTTGGAATTGTGTTTTCTGGATATTTCGATAAGAGCATTGAAATAGGACTCCCAAAGTTTTTTAAGCAGTATTTCTTGTTGAACCACACCCTGTTCCATTCTGAAAATATTATCAAGAAAAGGAGGGAGATCCAATTTGTTTTCAAATTCCTCCTTGGATATGGTTCCCGATTCCCTGAAATGATCTTTATCAAGCAAAACAGCTTCGGCATTGGCAGTATCTACAAACCAGAGAATACTGCTGACAAGCTCTTTATCGGACCCTTCAACTTCAGTGAATATAAGTTGGGAAATTTTGGATAAAGATGGAGTTGAAGTTGATTTGAGATCTCCTTTTACAGGTGGCAGGGATGTCATCAATCTATAGTATTTCAAAAAAAACTCCTTGAAAGGTTATAAGGTGAGTTTGTGTGAATCTGACAAAACAAGAGATCAGGAATCTTTACCTTCACCGGAATTTTCTTTTTTTTCTTCTTTTGTTTTTTCTGAGTAAAAAAGTTCCCTGAATTTGGGAGAAATAAATTTAACAAAAATTTCACGAAATCCCTTGTCGGTAAGATCGAAAACAAAGCCTTTTTCTTTGGGACCGGCTTTGAAACCAAACCTGATATCATCATCGAATTCAACTATGGTTTTGCCGCCGGCTATGAGCATTTTGATTCTGGCAGCTATGGAGCTTCCCAGTTTCTTCTGCATTTCCGGGGACAGAACAAGTTGGATATCGGAATTTTTGTATCCACTTTTGACAAAACCCTTTACAACTTCAAGAATGACCTTTTCAAGGAATTTTGTCTGGTTGAGCTCTTTTTCGAGGGATTCATCCACCGCCGGAATAACCAATGCTTCTTCCACAGAACTTCTGAAAGCACCAAGGGCAACCTTGGCACTTCTTTGTAATTCTGTATCAAGCTGGTTTTTAATAGTTTCAGCCTCTTTCTTAGCTTCATCAACCGTCTTTTTAGCTTTCATCTCGGCTTGAATTTGAATATCTTCAGCCTTGGCCTCGGCATCCTGAATGATTTTATCAGCCTTTTCTTCGGCCGCTTCAATCCCCTCTTTTTTTAATTTTTTGATTACTGATTTTAATGAATCGCTAGCCATGAAACCTCCATTTATTTCAGCTGAACTATAAACGTGAACAAAAATACATTCAAGCTGAAAATTAAATTTTTAAATTAACCAGTTCCCTTGAAACAACATATTACTCAGATCCGATTTCAGCATAAATTTTTATGGAAGAAAGAATGGCATCTTTCTTTTTCAAGATCACCTCTCTGCAATTTTCATCGAATTCAAATCTCACCCCTGTACTTTGTTCACCTTTTCCTCTGAAATAATAGTAGATAAAATTATCCTGACTGTTTTTCCCTTTTATCTCCTGCCAATCGCCAAACTTGCCTATTGAAAGCAGATATTGATTTTCACTCAGGAAATCAAAAAGTTTCCTGGCGTCTTTTCCCCTGATTATAAACATCGTATTATATCCTCCACAATAAGGGGAATAAAATATATTGAGCCGGTTGTTTTTGTTGGAAAATACATGTTTGTCTTCAACTAACTTGCCCTCAACTATTTTATGAGCCCAATAGTCAGGGTATTTCAAGCTTATACTATCTTCCTTTATTTTGATTTTTTTCCAATTTTCTGAGGAAGCAGTGGCATAAACTTCATATCCTGTCCACCCCATCAATCCCAGAGAAATCACAAAAAGAACCAGGGTAAGAGCTTTTCTGAAAGCTGATTTTTCAGTGGCAGCTCCCAAAATTACAGCTGTAATTACTCCTCCCAAAAATCCACCGATGTGAGCAGCATTATCGATCATTCTGATGGAAAAACCCAATACCAGATTAAACAAAAGGATCATAACCAGAAAAGAAAATTGTTTTTTTCTCCATTCTTCGGGAAAACGGTTCTTGTAAAAAAACAGCATGGCCATAGTGGCTCCCACCACTCCAAAAACTGATGAGGAAAAACCGATTGAAACTCCGGCACCATACATCAGGGAAGAAAGAATATTACCGCTCAAGCCCGAAACAATAATAATGACCCAAGTTTTAAGAGCACCATAATGGGGTTCTATCAAACGACCGAAAATCCAGGTGATATAAAGGTTGAAAAAAATATGGATAAAATTGGCGTGAAGAAACATGGCTGACACATGTCGCCACCACTGGCTGGAAATAGAAAGAGTTCTGAAATTACCACCCAGATTGTAGAGGGTATGCATATCCGAAGGCGAACCGTAGAAATGCTGACCAATGAAAACCAGGGAATTGAAAACAAGAAAAAACCAGGTAGCTTTCAAGAATCTGTTTTTGGAACCAATTTCAGAAATTTTTTCGTAATTGTCTTTTATTTTTTCCAGATTTTCTTTTTGAGTCGAGTCCAACTCAGGAAAGGATTTGACTCCTGAATTAATTTTTTCTGTTGCCAACTTGTGGTAAAGGGGAAAGTTTTTTTTCAATTTTTTGGGAAAGGTTAGAACCTTTTCAGCTTTGGCTGTTTTATTATCGTTGAGCAGAGCAATTCCATACCAATATCTGCGCAAAGCCGCCGGGAAAAAGGTATCTTTTGAATCGAGAGGCAATAGCGCTTTTTTTAATATTCCTGGTTTGCCGTAAGCGGCCAAAATAATAGTTTGAGCCGAAAATAAAGCTCTTTTGACAACCGGATCTTCAGAATCTTCATCCAGTTTCTCATAAAACTCCCAGAGCAGATCTTCCCGACCCAACTCAAAGGCTGCTTTCATGAGAGAGACATAAACGGATGGTTTTGGAGTAACTTCTCCTGCTTTCAGATATTTATCGTAAAATTCCAAAGCTTTTTTCCATCTGGTTGAAAAAACATAGAGTTCCACCAGACTTTCAGCCAGTAATATTTTTTTGATGGCATCGTCGGTGCGATGAAGCTCCTGCTCCAATCCTCCTGAAATATCTACAACTTCACCTTTATTAGCTTTGAGCAGTTTGGAAAAATGTTTGATTTGAACAGCAACTTCCGTGCTGGGTTGAAAAATGTATTTCAATTGCAGAATACGAGCAGCCCTTGACCAGTCATAACGATAAACAGCGGCAGCAATAAAACGATTCAAAATTGCCGGAACAATTACGGCAAAGAGAAAAATTCCGATTCCAAGCCAGGCTGACAGTGAATTCACCCCGGAAGATGCATTGAATGAATAAAGAATCAACCCGAAATCCACTGCCAAGATGGTGTTGTATATGGGATCCTTGGCAAAACCTCTTTTAATTTTGGCATAAAGAATAATTCCAAGATTGACGGCTATAATAATAAAAAGAAGCTGGAACAAACTGATATCAAACAATTTTTACGAGACCTTTCGGTAATTTGAAAATGGTATCAACTATTACTTTTGGTTTGGGAAAATTGACCGGCGAAAACAACCGAATTAATGAAAAAAACAAATCTGAAAACTTCAGGACTCTGAATGCAATTGGCCTGACAATTCCTTGAGCTTTTTTTTGAAACGAAAAACAATTACTGCCAAAGAAACAATTACAACAACCGCCAAAGCACTAAAGATGATTAAAACCAAGGGGGGAAGATAAAAGAAACTACTTGCAGTTGAACTGCTGGTTTTTGCTTTTCTCAGATCAGCCAACTGAATAATTACAGATACACTGCCAGCATCAAGCTCAGCTATGGAACCGGCAACCAGAGTCTGAACATCAGTGGGTTTCATTTGAAATTCTTCTTCGTTTACTTTGAGAACAACCGAAGCCTTTTCAGGAACCAGCTTTTTGTTGGTGTGACCGATGTTTGTATTGTTCTGGGGAATAGCAAAGTGGATGCGGGCAAAATGAATACCTGGAAGTCTCTCCATTGTTTTAGCCAATTCTCCGGCCAGGGCAATATAATAGCGGTTGATTTTATTTCCCGGATTAGGGAGCAAACCTGATTTTTTGGTTACTAAATCGTAATCCCGGTGTTTATCTGAAGGTATATCAAGTTTATTCAGAATAGAAACAGCTTGTGCGGCATCACTTTTGTCAACTTCAATTCCATAATGTCCCTTGCGCTCGTCTCTGATGAATTTTTCGGCTTTTATCCCTCTGTTTTGCAGAACAGTCAATACTTTGTTGGCTTCTTTTTCAGAAAGTTCGTTAAAAAGATCTGCCTTGCAGCCGATAACAGTAAAACTGAGCAGTATAAAAATCCAAAAAAATAATTTATTAATTTTTACAGGAGCCATTAATCATAACCTGAAATAATCGTACAGAAAACTTGCCAATTCCCCTCTCAAAAGAGAAAATATCCGTCCTTCAAGAATTTCACCCAATGATAAAAAACACAAATGCCTGATTAAATAAAGTATATCTTACAATTATACGGGGAAATTTGGCGGACGGCCAATAAAGCTCCCTGTCCTATTTATCGAGTTTTCTCACGTAATCAAGAAAAGATGATTTGTTTTCCATGATGTTGTGGTATTTTTCTCTGGACATATTGCCCTTGCGACGACCTCGTTTTCTCTGATTGCCAGATTTATTCCGGTTTTTTCTTCGATAATAACGATGTCCTCCATATCTTCTGCCCAAACCTTCAGCTATAAGCTCTTTAGCCAGAGTTTCAGGTTCAACTTCATCATTTTTGGCTAAAAATGCCAATTCCCGGTAAAGAGATTTTGACATTTCTATTTTGAAATCACCATCCCATTCATTTTCATCAATAGGGGTGGGAGGATGTTTGAGGGATTCAATCTTTTCTTCAGTTGATTTATCCAAAAGTTCAATAACTTCTTCCCAAGTTTCACCTTGAACTGTACACTCCGGCAACTCCGGCACTCTTCCTTCATACTTTTCTTCTTCAGGATTATAATTTACAACAATGCGATAATGTCTATGTTTCATGTTAGAGAAAATCCTCCCTTTTTAACCATGGATTTCTCCTGGTCAGGTGTTTATTTGTTGAAATCTTCAATTGCTTTCAGATTTGTAATTTCTTGTCTTCACAACAGAAACTGAAAAAATTAAGAAAATGGATGGTATTAATGAAATACAGACCAACCGATTTTCATTTTAATTCCCGTCCCAGATTAATTCATAAGGTTAATTTTGGAAATGTCAATATAATTGTAGTTCAGTCTGTACAATCAGATTAATGCATCCCGTATATCTGCGTGTCTGCGAAAGAACTGCCTGAGTTTTTTCTTGAAAAAATTTTAATTTTATATAACTTTAATCTTCTTGTGGATATCAATGAAAACAAACTTGAAATCTACAACAATCAATATTATTCATAATTTTGTTCAACCACAACAAAATTACAGAAAGTACAAAATTCCAGTCCAATTTTCCCAATCTGCTTCAAAATTTCTGGAATTTTGAAACTGGAATAATCAATAGCAAGTACAGGTGAAACATGGCTCAAAGTTCTGATCTCAGAAAAAATTTGAAAATCCTCATTGACGACGAACCCTATGTTGTTTTCGAAGTTAATTTTGTAAAACCGGGAAAGGGAACTGCCTTCTACAAATGCCGAATTCGCAATCTCATCACCGGAGCTGTTCTCGACAAAACCTGGAGATCAAGCGACAAAATTGAACTGGCTGATACTGAAGTCAGAGAACTTGAATACATCTATCAGGATGATCTGCATTATGTTTTCATGGATACCGAAACCTATGAACAAACAAGAATGAGCGGTGAGCTTCTTGACGAAGACAAATATTATCTCACAGACAACCTCAGGGTTGAAGTTCTTTTCTTTAACGACAAACCGGTAGGAATTGAACTCCCATACTTTGTCGAACTTCAGGTAACCAAATGTGAACCCGGATTCAAAGGTGACACCGCTCAGGGAGCCACCAAACCTGCAACCGTAAGCACCGGACTCGAAGTTGATGTTCCCCTGTTTGTAGAAGAAGGCGAATGGCTGAAAATCGATACCAGAACCGGTGAATATGTAGAAAGAATCCAAAAATAAAATGAAGCCTGTTCTGGCCAGGATTATTTCTGCCGCTCCTCCTCAGGCGCAAAATCATATCCGTATTTACCAACTTCAAAGTACTCCCTCCCCACCATATAAAACAGGAGACTGGGTTTATCTCGACCACATATCCGGCAGCGATAAATATCGGATAAACAGCATGGCTCAACCCACTCGAAACAATTTTCCTTGCTTCGAATGGAAAAGATTGCATCAACAACTCGATAACGGCCTGAATCGTCTCGAAATATTGCAACTCCGAAGTCGAATCCTGCATCAGATCAGAGAATTTTTTCGCACCAAAGGACATTTGGAAGTAGAAACTCCTCTACTGGTTCCTTCCCCGGGAGTGGAAACCCATCTCAAGGCCGTAAAAACTGAGGATTACTTTCTTTCCCCTTCTCCGGAATTTCAGATGAAAAGGCTGCTGGTCGGAGGTATCGGCTCTATCTATCAAATTGCCCATTCTTTCCGGGCAGGTGAAACAGGAAACAGGCACAATCCTGAATTTACCATGCTGGAATGGTACTCAACCCAAATCAACGGAGAAGAACTGCGCCGAGAAACTGAAGAATTAATTTCCTTTTTGCAGGCCAAGCTCGAACTTCCCTGTCCCCTGCCTGAACCTCCTTATCGCAGAATCACCATGGAGCAAGCTTTTGCTGAGCATGCCGGGGTAACAGATCTGCGAGCCAATCCCAGACAGATGTTTGCCGAAGCCGGCATCCTGGAAAAATACCGGGAAGAAACAACTTGGGAAGAAGGTTTTTTTGAAATTTTCATAGAAAAAGTAGAACCGGCTTTAACAAGTGAGGGGCCGGTATTTCTTACCCAGTGGCCTCTTGAATTTGCCTCCCTCTCCAAACCTCTGGAGTCAAATTCCAAAGTTGCCGACCGCTTTGAGTTTTTTGCTGAAAATCTGGAAATAGCCAATGGTTTTGCCGAACTTATCGAACCAGATATCCAACGCAAACGTTGTCTGGAAGACTTGGAATATCGCAAAAAACACAAACTTGAACTCTATCCCCTTGACGAAAAATTTCTGAATTCGCTCAAGGAGGGAATGCCTCCCACCAGCGGTATTGCTCTGGGTTTGGATCGTTTGATCATGCTTTTTGCCGGAACCAGCAAAATAGAAAACGTACTTACTTTTTCTCACTCTGAACTTTAAAACTAAACTGCAAATCTCTGCAAATTAAAAATCAGGGTACAATCACCTTGAGATAATTACCATCTATTTTGAGTTTGCCTTTATTTCGGAAAGTTCTGGAATATTTCCTGACTTTGCGATTGATTATTCTGCTCCATCTTTTACCGGCAGGTCGGGGTAATTTTCCGTATTTTTTCTTTTTTTCCGAAGGACCGTTGAGAACAACGGGAATGAATTTTATCTTTTCCATTCTTGTGGACTTGCCCTTTTTAACAAATCTGAGGCTGGCTATCCCCGAATATTTTCTGGATTTCCAGGTATTATCAAATAAAAAATTTCCCAAAGACCAGAAAGCTAACATTTTGCCTTTCATCTGAATACCACGCAAAACATGGGGGTGAGAACCTATAAGCAGATCAAGACCGGCCTTGGCGAGCAAATTGATTAATTTTTTTTCAAACCTGAACGCAGTATTTTTGTACTCTTCTCCGAAATGAAGCATGAGAACTGCAAAATCGACTTTCTTTTTCAATTTGGCAATTACGGGAGGCAGGTATTTATAATTGCCTCGAAAAGGTGAATAAGCATAAAAAGCCCCCTTTTTGGGAGGAGGAAAATTGAAAAGAGTTGTTACAGAAATTATTCCAACTTTAATACCATTTTTATTGATGATGTGTGGATTCCAAGCCTCTTCAAGAGTTTTTCCGGATCCTGTTGCTCCCAGACTGGATTTTTTAAGAATGGAAACTGTCTCCAGAACTCCTTTTATTCCCTGATCGAAAGTATGATTATTGGCTGTTCCCAAAACTGTAAAACCTGCTTTTTTAAGAATTTTGGCTCCCTGGGGACGTCCATAAAAAGTGAGCATGTGATTACGGGCATATCTTGCCTCATCTGGGTTGCATTTCTTTAATTTGCATCGGCGAGGTTTGCGACGATTTCGGTATCTTTTGCGACAAAGAGGTGTTTCCAAGTTTCCCGCAACTATATCTCTATTCTGAAAATATTTTTTTACATAGCGAAAAGGATCGTCCAAACCGAATTTTTTGCCGGATCTTCCAAAAAAAATGTCTCCCACAGCTGCAAAATCAAGGTTTTTCGTTGTATCCGCAAAAGAAGAATTTTTGCCAATGGGAACAATTGAAAGGAAAAAAGCAAGATAGACATTAAACATAAATTGTGTATTCTTAAGTAAAATTTTCCGGAAAATAATGCCGGTATTGGGTATTAGAAACCAAGATTGCCTGGTATTATACTAAATTTTAAGACAAATATTCAACCATAAAACCCGATTCGCCGGCAACTTGCTTTGCATTAAGGGTTTGAAGAATGTAAAAACTTTGTAATTTTATATTATCATGGAGATTAAAATGAAAAAATTATTTGGTACAGATGGTGTCAGAGGGATCGCCAATCAAGAACCAATGACACCTGAGATAGCTTTGAGATTAGGACAAGCCGCGGGATATATATTTTCCGGAAAAGGAAAAAGTGGGCGTTTTTTAATTGGCAAAGATACCCGTTTATCCTGCTATATGTTTGAAAATGCTATAGCTTCCGGCATCATGTCCACCGGAGGGGATGTCTATTTTGTCGGTCCCATGCCAACTCCCGCTATTGCCCATCTCACCACTTCCATGAGAGCCGACGCCGGTATTGTCATCAGTGCCTCCCATAACCCCTATGATCACAACGGAATCAAATTTTTCTCGTCCAAAGGATACAAACTCCCTGACAAAACAGAAAAGTTAATTGAAAAATTTGTTTTTTCAGACGATTTCAAACAAAATCTGGTAACCAAAAAAAATATAGGTCGTTCTCGACGCATAGACGATGCTTCCGGGCGCTATATCACCTTCTGCAAAAACAGTTTTCCCGAAGAAATGAGCATGGACGGACTGCGCTTGGTTGTAGACTGCGCCCATGGAGCTGCTTACAAAGTTGCTCCGCTTATTTTCGAAGAATTGGGAGCCGAGGTAATTCCAGTGGGGGTCAAACCAAACGGAGTCAATATAAACGACTATTCAGGAGCTTTGTATCCTCAAAATACAGCTAAACTCGTCACCAAATACAGAGCGGATCTGGGAATTGCCCTGGACGGAGATGCAGACCGTGCCATCCTCATAGATGAAAAAGGCGAAATCGTTCACGGAGACGCTATTTTGGCTTTGATTGCTTCAAGAATGCTTAAAAATAATTCATTAGCTCACAAGACCCTGGTTACAACTGTAATGAGCAATCTCGGACTTGATCATGCCCTGAAAAGATTTGGAGGAAAGGTTGTCAGAACCGATGTTGGTGATCGTAATGTTTTTCAGGAGATGCAGGAAAATGGATATAATCTGGGAGGCGAACAATCCGGGCACATAATTTTGCGTGATCACGCCACCACGGGGGATGGGATCATTGCCTCACTGCAGGTTCTTTCCATAATTCTCGATGAACGCAAATCCCTGAGTGAATTAAAAAATTTGATTGACTATATGCCTCAGGTGCTTAAAAATCTCAAAGTAAGTGAAAAACCTCCCCTTGCATCTATTGAAGGATATAATAAGCTTTTCGAAAAACTTTCAAAAAAACTGGGTGATCAGGGTAGAATTTTTATCCGCTACTCCGGTACAGAACTCAAGGTCAGAGTTCTGGTGGAATGCAACAATAAAACCCAGGCTGAAGAAATTGCCGATACCATGATCCACTTTTTTAAAAGAAAAATTGGAGCATGAAATATCTTAGTTCCCATCCCAGAAGTGGTGTTTTTGGCTGGTGAAAAAGTTTGCCTCAGATGCGCAGATACTTCGCAGACATAGTTGATACTATTTCAAGAAGTTACAATAAAAATGATGAGGTAAAATCACGTCGCCAGACGATAACATCCATTTTTTGAGATGTGAACATCTTAGTTGTGACGGGAAATATTTCCCGTTCAAGGAGAATAAAAAAATGAATAAAATTAGACTTCATATTAACGTTGATCATATTGCAACTCTGAGACAACAAAGAGGAACCAAATACCCGGATCCGGTAACCGCAGCGGCTCTGTGTGAACTAGCCGGAGCCGATGGGATTACCATTCATCTCCGTGAAGATCGTCGCCATATTCAAGATCGCGATCTTCGTCTTATTCGTCAGACTGTTCAGACTGTTCTCAACCTGGAAATGGCAGCCACAACTGAAATGGTTGAAATAGCCTGCAGCGTCAAACCTGATTTTGTCACCCTTGTTCCTGAAAAACGTGAAGAAAAAACAACTGAAGGTGGATTAGCTCTGGATAATCCCAATACTTACTCCAATATCAATACCGCCGTAGTTAAATTACAAAAAGCAGGTATTCCGGTATCGTTATTTATTGATCCAGATTCCCGGATAGTTGAACTTGCAAAAAAATTGCAGGCACAAATAATTGAACTTCATACAGGAGATTATACCCTGGCGGAAAACAAAGAGGATGAAGAAACTGAACTTGATCGTCTTTTTGAAGCAGCTGAAAAAGCAAAAGAACTGGACTTGAAACTAGCTGCTGGCCACGGACTTGATTACACCAATGTTCAGGGTATTTTGGATCTTCCGGAATTGCAGGAATTGAACATCGGACATTCCATTATTTCCCGAGCTGCCCTGACGGGTCTGGAAAACGCCGTAAAAGACATGATCATTCACATCGAATCATAATCTTATTTTTTTCCATAATTCAAGCAAGGGGTTGTATTTTTTTCTTTGCATTTTTTCCTTCTCTTAATTAAATTTTATTCTCATGGAGGCAAAAAAATGAGACTTGTTACGTCTGGAGAAATGAAAAAACTCGATCTGTTTACCATAAATGATCTGGAGGTTCCTGATTCAGTTTTGATGGAATTAGCCGGTTTTGGTGTAGTCCAGAAAATCATTGGTAAATGGGAGGTGGAATCCTCCACTTTTCTTATAATTTGCGGCAAAGGAAATAATGGCGGCGATGGTTATGTAGTCGCTCGCCATCTTTTCAACAAAGGACTCGAAGTAAGTATTCTTTCTCTGGGACCTGAAAAATTGGGGAAAAGCGGCAAAATCAACTATGATGTTGCGGTTAACCTGGATATTCCCATTTATGAAGTAACTTCCACCGCAGATCTGATGAATTTTGAAAATATTATTCAAAATTCCGACTTCATAATTGATGCTGTTTTTGGCACAGGTCTTGATCGCCCTATCATGGGAATTGCCCGAGAGATCATCTCCGCCGTCAATGCCACCGACAGTATCAAAATTGCTGTGGATATGCCTTCGGGAATAAGTGCAGATCACGGCTGTGTCCTTGGAGAACATGCCATCAAAGCCGATCTTACTGTCACCTTTGCTTTTCCCAAAATAGGACAATTTTCCTCGCCGGGTTTTGCCTATTGCGGTGAAGTAGAAGTCGTTGATATTGGGGTGGTTGATCATCAGCAACCCCAATCCAGACGCTGTTTCCTGCTTACTGACAACTGGGTACGTTCCAACCTGCCCTACAGACCTGCCTACGGTCACAAGGGAACTTTCGGCCATACTCTGATCATGGCCGGTTCTATTGGAAAATCCGGAGCTGCAATTATGGCTTCAGAAGCTGCTGTAAGTGCCGGAGCCGGGTTGGTTACTGTCCTTGCTCCCCAAAATATTATTCCCACCCTGATGGGAAGACTCACAGAAGTTATGGGAAGCGGTTACGGAACCGAAGATGGGACCATTCAAATCAATGATTATAATCTGATCAAAGCTGCAATGGCCAATAAAAAGGTTATGGCAATAGGTCCGGGTATACCCAATAATGAAATAATGCTGGGAATTCTGGAAAAAATTATCAAAAACTCAGAAATACCTCTGGTTCTTGATGCCGATGCACTCAATCTTATTTCCCGGAATCCACAAATTCTGAAAAATTCCAAAGTTCCCATCCTAATCACCCCTCACCCCGGGGAATTTTCCCGCCTCTTCGATCAACCGGTAGCTCAAATTCAAAAAAGGCGCATTGAAACAGCCCTTGAATTTGCTCGCAAATACAAAGTATTTGTCTTGCTCAAAGGTGCCCGATCCATTATTGCTTCTCCTCAGGGAGAAATTGCTGTCAATCCCACTGGCAACAACGGCATGGCCAGTGGCGGCACCGGAGATGTTTTAACCGGAATAACAGCCTCTTTCATTTCCCAAGGAGTCGATCCCTTTACAGCTGCTGGAATTGGAGCCTTCCTGCATGGCAGAGCCGGCGATCTTGCAGCCCGGGAAAAGGGCAAATTTTCCCTGAAGGCTACAGATCTGATCCAGTATTTGCCAGTCTCTTTTTATTCCCTCAACAGTGAAAATCTACACAATTTTTCTGAAAAACCCTACAAACAATATATATCTTAGCTTTTTCATCTTCTTCAATTAACCGGTTCGTCTGAAATTTTGCGATTCTTCATATTTTAGAGAATTTTTTCTTGAAAGTATTCAATGTTTAATTTAATAACTAGAAACGAGAATCAATAATTCCCGCAACAATTAACTAGTTTCCATCCCAAAAATGGGGTTATTGGTTGGTGAAGAAGTTTGCCTCAGATGCGCGGAATAACTTCGAAGACATAGTTGCCACTATATCAAGAAGTTATGACAAAGCAGATGAAGCCAGTTTCCGTCGCCAGACGATGACATCCATTTTTGGGATGGGAACTAACTAGTTCCTGGAGTCTGTACCTTTGTTTCGGTTGTCATATCTGCTCCAGGTAATATTTTCGGGAGGAAATATCTGATGGAATATCTCCTTATAGCAATCAACTCAGTTTTTATTGGCAACTTGATTTTGGCCAAATTTCTGGGAATCTGCCCCTTCCTGGGGGTAAGTAAAAAAGTATCTACTGCTTTGGGTATGAGTATGGCTGTGATGTTCGTCATGACCCTTGCTGCCACTGTCACTTGGATACTCTTTCACTTTCTGCTTGAACCATTGAACCTGCAATATCTGCGTACAATCGTTTTTATTCTGGTGATTGCCTCTCTGGTTCAACTTACGGAAATGGCCATTCAAAAAATTTCTCCTGCACTCTATGAAGCCCTGGGAATTTATCTGCCACTAATAACCACCAATTGTGCAATTCTTGGTGTAGCTATCAATTCAATAGAAAAGGAATATAATTTTCTGGGAATGCTGGTTTACGCTTTCTTTGGCGCCGTCGGCTTTGGTTTGGCATTACTGCTTTTCTCTGGAATCAGGGAAAGACTGGATATATCATCAGTACCAAAGTCCTTCAGGGGAGCCGCTTCCTCGTTGATAGTTGCAGGAATTTTGTCCCTTGCTTTCATGGGATTTGCAGGATTAGTACCGGGATAACAACATGAATGAAATAATTATAGCTGTAGTCGTACTTGCTGGTATAGGTCTGGTTGCGGGAATTTTGCTTTCTTACTTTTCCAAGGTGTTCCATGTAGAGCAGGATCCGCGCATTGAAGAAATCAACGAAAATATCCTTCCCGGAGCCAATTGTGGAGCCTGCGGATATGCAGGTTGCATAGATTTTGCCAGAGCAGTCATTGAAGCTGCTCAAAGTGGTGAAAAACTGCCCGAATGTCCTCCCGGAGGACCTGATGTTGCCCAGGAACTGGCATCTTTTCTCGGCCTTGAACATGAAGGTTCAGAAAGAAAAACAGCTTTGGTCAAATGTGCCGGAACCAGTGACCGAGCAACAGAAAGAGCTTATATCCGCAGTGTACATGATTGTCGTACTGCTGCACTTTTTGGTGGCAACAAGGAATGCCAGTATGGCTGTATGGGTTATGGTGATTGTGTCAAAGCCTGTCCTTATGATGCCATTCATATTTACCAGGGGAATATTGCCATCGTCGATCCTGAAAAATGCACCGCCTGCGGTATTTGTGTCGATGTCTGCCCCAACGATGTGATTGAACTCGTCCCTGCCAATCGCCAAACCCATGTTCTGTGCAACTCTCAAGCACCAACCAAGGCTACCAGATCCGCTTGCAGCGTAGGTTGCATTGGTTGCAAACTCTGTCAACGCAAAGATAAAGATTTCTCCATTGAAAACAATCTGGCAATTTACAACGGAAATAAAGGCAAAGAAGAAGCTGCCTATGCCTGCCCCAACGATGTAATTGTCAACACTTGGCAATTTCCTGTAGTTGCTTTTGTGGAAAGTACAACAGCTCGAGAAAAATTTGCCGCCCGCAAGGCTGAATACAAAGCACAGGAAAAGGCAAAAAGAAAAAAAGCTGCCGCCGCCCGCAAAGCAAAAAAAGCTGCTGCCGCCAAAAAAAAGAAGGAGGACAAAAGTGAGTAAAGCCAAAACTTTCAAAGGTGGAATCCATCCCTCCTACAACAAGCATTTATCTGAGCACAAAGAAATAGTTGAAGCACCTTTGCCCAAAATGGTCGCTCTTCCTCTCAGCCAGCATATAGGAGCACCTGCAAACCCCATAGTCAAACGCAAGGATAAAGTTAAATCCGGACAACTTATAGCCGAAGCCGGCGGGTTTATCAGTGCCCCGGTTCATGCCTCCATCAGCGGTACAATCAAAGGAATCGAGCCGGTAGAACATCCCTTGGGCAAAAAAGTCGATGCAATTATTATCGAAAGTGACGGCAAGGATGAATGGATTGATCTCAATCCAGTGGACAATCCTTTTGATGTCGATCCCGACACCATCAAAAACAAAATCAAGGAAGCCGGAATAGTTGGACTGGGAGGAGCTACTTTTCCTTCCAATGTTAAACTTTCACCTCCTGAAGACAAAAAAATTGAATTTATCATTTTGAACGGTGCTGAATGTGAGCCTTATCTCACCACTGATCACCGCCTAATGGTTGAAAAAACCGAGGAAATAGTCACCGGACTTAAACTGGCCGCCCAAGTTCTCGGTGTGAACAAAATCTACATAGGTATCGAAACCAATAAGCCCGATGCCATCAAAAAAATGGAAAAAAAAATCGGAAATGACGGTCAGGTTGTTCCCTTGCAGGTAAAATATCCCCAAGGTTCTGAAAAACAACTTATCAGCGCCATTACCGGCAGGGAAACTCCCCCCACCAGTCTTCCCATGGAAGTAGGAGCAGTGGTTTTCAACGTAGGCACTACCCTTGCTATCTATGAAGCCGTTTTCAAAGGCAAACCGCTTGTGGAAAGAGTAGTTACCCTTACCGGTCATGGAATCAAAAATCCTGGAAACTTTAGAACCAGATTTGGCACCTATGTGGCTGAACTGGTAGATTTTTCAGGAGGTTATAAAGAAGATGCCGCCAAACTTGTTCTCGGCGGGCCCATGATGGGAAGAGCTGTTCCCACTGACGGCATTCCGATTATCAAAGGAACTGGTGGTATTCTGGTGATGACCCAATCAGAATTAATTGTCAGAGAATATTCTGATTGCATCAGATGTGGAAAATGTATTGAAGCTTGCCCCAACAATCATAATCCACAATTACTGGGAATTTTGATTGAACAGGAAAAATTTGACAAAATCAGCGATGAACAACTTGAAGAAATAGTACTTGATGATTGTTTTGAATGCGGAAGTTGTACTTATGTCTGTCCAGCTCACAGACCCATGGTTCAATTCTTCCAGCAGGCAAAATCTTATTATAACAACAAGAAGAAAAAGAGATAGAATAATGAAAACACGTTCATTTATTGTCTCAGGTGCACCTCATATTCATAAAAACAGCAGTATCCACAAAATCATGTGGAATGTATTTGCAGCTCTCCTGCCAGCATCTTTTGTCAGCGTTTATGCTTTCGGCATGGATTCTGTCCGGGTACTGGGAGTAAGCGTTATTTCCTGTATTTTCCTCGAAATAATCGCTCTACTTTTCATGGGACGGAATTGGAAAGCCGCTTTTGACGGCAGTGCCGCAGTTACAGGTTTATTGCTGGGTCTCACCCTGCCTTCCGGCATTTCCACGGGAATCATTCTTGTGGGCGCCATCGTGGCCATCATCATAGCCAAGCAGGTTTTCGGAGGTCTTGGCAATAATCCTTTCAATCCTGCTTTGACTTCCAGAGTTTTCCTGCTGATAGCCTTTCCCGGGCCTCTTACTACCTGGCCTCTGCCTCGTGGACTTGAAAACATCAAGAATTTTATGGGGGTAGCTACTGCTAAAACTGGAGATGTAATCACTACTGCAACTCCCCTCGGAGCCATCAAGGAAAATGCGGTGAAAGCCATGCCTTCCATTCAAGTCAACGATCTTTTTCTGGGAATCCACACTCCGGGTTCCATCGGAGAAATTTCTGCCCTGGCCTTATTGATTGGAGCTGCCTGGCTTCTTTACAAAAAAATTATCACTTGGCATATTCCGGTAGCCACAATTTTGACTGTTTTGGCAATTTCTCTCCTGACCCATTTAATCAGTCCCGAAAAATACGCTGATCCTTTCTTCCATCTTTTTGCAGGAGGATTGATAATCGGAGCTTTCTTCATGGCTACCGACTATGTTACAGCTCCCATCTTCAATAAAGGCAAATTGATCTATGGAATTGGAATAGGTGTTCTTACTATTGTTATCAGATTATGGGGAGGCTATCCCGAAGGAGTATCTTTTGCCATCTTGCTTATGAACAGCACCACTCCTCTCATAGACCGCTTTACTGTTCCCAAACCCTTCGGCTTCAGAAAAGCGAGGAATTAATCATGAATAACACTTTAAAAATGGTTATCAGTTTGACTATTATCACCGCTGTTGCCGCAGCTGCCCTTGCTTTCGGCAACTTTGTCACTCGCGACAAAATCAAAGCCCAAGCCAAGGCCAAAGCTGCCCGGGCAGTCAAAAAGATCTTTCCCTCCTGTCAAAATCCGGTGGAAAAAAAAGTAATCACCCCAAAAGGCAAAAAAACTGCTGTTTTTTTATGCAAAGGGGGTAAAAAGGCCTTTGTTTTTTCTTCAAAGTCAGCCCCGGATATTTCCAGCCCCTATGGTGGCACAATCAAGTTGATGATAGGTCTTGACAACAAAGACGTCATCAAAGGAGTACAAGTGGTTAAACAAAGTGAAACTCCGGGTCTGGGAGCAAACTTGACGGAAAAGGATTTTCTTGACCAGTTCAAAAACTTGTCCCTGAAAACAGGAGGCATTGCAGTTAAAAAAGATGATCCTGCAGGCAAAATTGATGCAATTAGTGGAGCCACCATTACTTCCCGCAGTGTTGCCTCCATAGTCAGATCCGCCCTGCTTTTCAACAACAAAAAATTGAAAAAACTTACCAGAAATGCAAATAAAAGAACCAGAAAAGGTAAAAAGAGCGGCAGCCGTTCAAAACGCAGAAATCAGCCTATTGATCCAAGTAAACTCAAATATAAAAAGAATATACAAAATTATAAAATAATCAGAAAACAAATTCGCAAGAAAATTTATAATGCCAAAGAAAGAATGCATAAAAACAAAGCTGAGAAAGACGGTAAACCAGCAGATGTCAGAAAAAGAAAAGGAGGCAGATAATGGGATCTTCTAAGGAATCTTCTGCAAATTATTTCAGAACCTTTACCAAGGGTTTTTGGTCCCAAAATGCAGCTCTCGTTCTGTTGCTGGGCATGTGTCCCACTTTGGCTGTCACTACCTCGGCCTTTAACGGTATGGGAATGGGAATGGCAACAACTGCCGTTCTCCTGGGATCCAATATAATTATTTCCCTGATTGCTGGATTAATTCCTAAAAAAGTAAGGATTCCTGCCTACATAGTAGTAATTGCAACCCTGGTCACCCTGGTTGACATGTTCATGGCTGCTTATTCCCCGGAATTGCACAGCGAGCTGGGTCTTTTTATTCCTTTGATTGTTGTCAACTGTATTATTCTGGGCAGAGCCGAAGCTTTTGCCTCCAAATCCGAAAATAATGTACTTCAATCTTTACTCGACGGTTTGGGAATGGGATTGGGATTTGCTCTCACTCTCTTTATTCTTGGTGCCATCAGAGAGATTCTCGGTAATGGGACAATTACTGTATTCAAATATACTACCACTATCATAAAATTTACAGTCTATCATAAAGAAATAATCAATCCCATTTTAGTATTTATTCTGGCTCCGGGAGCTTTCATCACTCTTGGTTTTCTGCTGGGATTGAAAAACTATATTGATAATTTACTCGAAAATTGACCTTTCCTCTGTAATTTTTTTCAAACTTATATTAATATAAGTTCGGGGAAAAACAATTCAGGAATTATTTTCAAAGTTTACAAAAATCTGAATATTTTCTGCATTAATTTTGATTAAACTGGAAACACCGGTTTGAATCTTTGCTCTGAATTTATTTTCCCTGCCTGATAACCCGTTATTTTTTCCAATTTGGAAAAACAATCTCTGCTCTGATATGGGTGGGAGTTTGCCATTAATTGCCACGATTCCCGCCCATATTAAATTGAAAGGATCAATCATGGAATACAGCCCCGATCAATTCGCCAATCACTTCCAGGAATGGATTGACAACTATTCCGACGACATTAAAGTAATTACAGAAGTGTTATCCCTTGAACAGGCACCTGAAGACCTCAAGCTTATGGCAATAGGAGCACTCAACTACGGTTTGAAACAACTTGATCTCATCCCTGATTTTTATAAACCTGTCGGTTTAATCGATGATGCGATTATTCTTCATCTTTTTGCTTATATAGGCATCGACTATATTATCGAACTCGAAAATAACCGCATCAAAAAGCACCTGATAAACATGGCCGAAGGAAACGAGATCATCAAAGCCTTTGTCGGCAAAGATATCTATCGGTCCCTGCTTAATTATGTAAAAACTCTGCCTGAAGAAAAAGTAAGACAGAGAACAGCCAAGATGATTCTGCAAGATGAAGAGCTTCTCAATGAATTAATCAAAGACATAGAAGTCGAACTCAGAGGCTATCAAGGCGCTAAAATTGAAGACAGAAAAACAATTCTCAAGGATCTCAAATCTTTCCTTAAAATGAAGCTGGTTGGATGACAATTCCAGGTTCAATTTTCAAATTGGGAAAGCAAATTAATAATTCCCCTCTTAAAAACAGGGAATTTAATAAAACTGATTTTATAATCTTTGCATACAGGATACCAAGATAATATGGCACAGGATACCAGAATCAATATAATCAAAAAACTTGATGCCGGAGGTATGGCAGAAGTTTACATCGGCAAATTGATAGGTGCCCAGGGAATCAGCCGTCGTGTCGCAGTCAAAAAAATTCTTCCCCAATTAAACAAAAACAAGAAATTTGTTTCCATGTTTCTTGACGAAGCCCGACTGGCAATGAACCTGAGTCATGCCAATCTGGTTCAAACTTTTGATGTTACCCGGATCAAAGATTCCTATTGTATTGTCATGGAATTTATTGAAGGCTCTTCCTTGAAAGCTGTCATGAATTTCATGAAAAAGAAAAATAAAACCCTCCCTATTGGAACCGCCATCTATATTGTCATGGAAGCAGCCAAAGGCCTTGGATATGCCCATAATGCCAAAGACGCCAACGGACAACCTCTCAAATTAATCCACCGTGATGTCAGCCCTCCCAATATCCTTATTTCCAAAGAAGGCGAAATCAAGGTGGCTGATTTTGGTCTGGCCAAAGCCGCCTTGCAAGTTGAAACCACCGAACCGGGAATCATCAAAGGAAAATTTTCCTATCTTTCTCCCGAAATAATCATGGGTATTGAAATCGATAAAAGAGCCGATATTTTTTCCCTTGGAATTGTTCTTTTCGAATTGCTCACCGGCAGAAGACTTTTTTATGGAGAAAATGATCTTGAAACCGTCAAACTGGTCGAAAAAGCCCATATTCCCAGAGTTACCGCTCTCAATCCCGAGGTACCGCCAGCTCTGGAAAGAGCTCTTTTCAGAGCACTCAAAAGGGATCGCAACAAACGCTATCAGGAAACTGCAGAATTTATTGACGATCTCAACAGTGTTCTTTTCACCTACGGATTAAAAGTCAATTCTCGAGATGTTGCCCAAATCATTAAAGAAGTCAAAGGATACTCTGTTCCTGAAAAAGAAAAATCTGGAGATTATGATTTCGATTTAGACAGTGAATTCACCGGAGAATTCTCCTTTTCATCCAAAGAAAAATTGGAAGAAAAATTGGAAAATCCACCTCAAAAAGAAACTGAACAACAAGAAGACACCAGATCCTGGTTCAGTGATATGGATATGGATTTTGACAATATTATCGATGGAGAAAATTCCAATCCTTCTCCCCAAACTGAAACCGATAACAACGAAGAATTTCTTTCTGATGATCTCCTTGAAGAAGTTCTTGAACCTGAAGAAGAAGAGGAAGAAGAAATCGAACTTGAAATGGAAGAAGAAAATTCCGTTGTTTCCGGGAAACTTGATTCCTCAGTCATGAAAAAAGCAGTTAAAATCTCAACAAAAAACGAATCTGAAGAACCCCATTCTGAAAATCAGAAACAGCCTCAAAAAGATTCACCTAAAAAGAAAAAAGGGTGGTTCAGTAAATTATTTGGAGGAAACTGAAATTGCAACTGCTTCTAATTACACTTTTTTCCTTGCTTCCTCTTGATAAAAACCCAAAAGATCAAAGTAAAGATCCCCTCTTGGGTTTTCCCCTCAAGGGCAGGCAGAAAAATATTTCCTATTTCGAACGCAATTACAATAACTGGAAACAAAACAACGAGGGCAAATTTATCCTCAAGGCCTACAAGAATCCTCAAAAAACAGCCCAAGAGCTTTATACTTCAAAGATTAAAGAATCTTACAAACTAAAAGCTCTGGGTATCATCAATGATCGCAGACTGATCAATTACTACAAAACCCTCCTGCCCTCTTTTCATGATGCCAAATGGATATTATCTTTATTTGAAGGTCTTTCCCGTTCTCAAAATATAAAAGATCACCAATTCATCGCAAAACATATACCCTACTACAATTTACATTCCTCCGGTTTTAAAACTGTTTTTACTTTTATGGCCATCAACTATCCGGAAACTCTCGCACCTCTTATTCTAGACGGAAAACTTGCCCCCCACCTCATAAAAATATTTACCAAACATTATGATTCAGCCTTTGTACCCTATTTAGACAAGGCTTTTCACAAAAATATCATCTCCAAAGAACAACTCCTGAATTTTACCAAAAATAATTTTTTCCATTTTAATAACAACCATAAAAAACTGATCTGCAAACATCTTCTCCAAAATTTAAAGCCAGGAAAAGTTAACAATATCTTTTATTACAAAGATATCTTCAAAATTATTGGAGCCTGCCCCAAATCAATACACACGTCCAAATGGAAAGCACTGCTTGGCAATAAAAAAATTAACCTGCTCATGATCAAAAACATGATTAAAAATAATAATTTTTTTGAAAAAGACCTGCTCTGGCCTTTTTCTTTCCTGCTGAAACATTATAAAAACCAAACTGGATGGACCAAACTAATTCTCGAAGTAATGGGCAGAATTAAAAGCAAAAAAGCTGTCAAAACCGTTGCCTCTTACGTTCTCACTTCTAATTTGTGGTTAAGGGAAAATGCACTTGAAACCTTGGCTGCAGGAACACTCAGAACTTCTGGAAAAATGTTGCATGCTGCGGCTTTGGAAACAGCAGGAGAAGAAGCAGTAATGTATTTCTCCCCTTATCTTCACAATAGCCGCAATTTCAATTATCACAACTACGACCAACCCCTTTTGAAACTAGCTCTCAAATATCTGAGAGCAAAAAACCAGGATTACATAAACGCCGCCGCCTTTACTTTGGCCACTGCTCCAGAAAATAACCACGAAAATGATTGGTATCCAGTTGTTCTGGATTACCTTAAAAAACTGGAAAAAGATAAAAATCATTCGGCAATTGCCGGTCTCATGCCTATAATCGCTCGTGCTTCCAGCTCTGACCAACTCCTCAAAAAATACCTCAATTCCGACAACCACAACATAAGAATAGGCACTGTACTTGCTCTCGGTTTCAGAAAATCTCCGATTTTTCTCAAACCCCTGTATAAATTTGCCTTTTCACCTGATCGAATGCTGGCAGTCAACAGCGTCTGGTCTCTGGCCAGAACTCCGGGAAGTTTCCCTTACCTTCTCAAAATAATATCCCGTTCCAATCTGCCGGCTGTTTTTACAAATGCTTTGGCCGGAATCAACAGGATAAAACTTGCTGATAAGCAGAAAAAAAATCTCTGTTCAGTCCTTTTCAAAAGAGTCACCGCAAGAGATATTTCGGGAACAAATCTGATCAATGCCAGCAGTTACCTGCTTAAACAGTGTCCCAACCTCAACGCCGTAATCTTCAAAAAGTGGATTAATTCCCTTTCTCTCAAATTGATTAACCATAATTTAATTTTTAAAAATTCCAGTTTTTTTGAACCTTCTTCCTTACCCGAGGGTCACTTCTTCACCAGAAAATTATCCAAATTCCATACTGGAAAAGAAGGCAAAAAATTCGACTTGCATTTACATACAGGAGAAAAAATTTATGGTTTTTCTACCACCGGAGGCATAGTTTTTATCGATGATATAGACTCTGATCCTCACAATAAAATTTTCTGGTTCAACCCCAAACTAAAAAAATTCAAACCCTGAGTAATCTTAATCCATGTCCCGCAGAACCATTTCTCCTTTCGAAGAACCAGAAAACTTTCAAATACCCCAATTTCTGGCCAATTTTGCTGCAATCACCGGAAAAGGGGGAATTAAAAAATTAATGAAAGCCAAAATAGCTCTGATCGGAACCGGAGGAGTAGGGTCCTGGACCGGCGAATATCTTGTCCGAAGCGGTGTACATCATATTTTTATCTTTGATCCTGATCGAGTTCATCCCACCAACATTAATCGTCAACTTCCCGCCTCTCCTCATACTGTGGGAAAATTCAAGGTGGAAATCATGAAAAAGCGCCTTTTGTGGATTAATCCTCAGGGAAACTTCAAAGTCTACAAAAATTTTGTGGATAAAAACTATCTGGAGAATTTTCCGGTAAAATTTGATTATATTATCGACGCCATCGATCATATGACGGCCAAATCATCAATTCTCTCCTGGTCTCACTCCAATAAAATTCCTGTTGTAACCAGTCTAGGAGCAGGAGCAAGGCTTGATCCTACTCAAGTGAGAACCGCAGATCTTGCTGATACAATGCGATGTCCCCTCGGACGCGATTTAAGAAGAATTATGCGACGCAAATATAATTTTCCTCAAACAGGAAAAATGGGCATTAAAGCTGTATATTCTTTGGAAAGGCCTCTGAAATCCCTCGACCCCGAAATTAAAAATGGAACCATTGCTCCTGTAACTTCAACCTTCGGGGCAGCTTTGGCCGCAATAATCATACAAGATATTTGTCTCCCTTAGATTCTCTTACTTCTCCTTGATTTATTGCTTATATCACAAAGACAAATTCCCATTTCAAAGGGTAGATTACCGTCTGAGACAGGATTTTTTTCTCTTCAATTTTGCAGCAACTTCGTAAGCAGAATCAACCATGCCTGCAAAGTCACCGCGTACTTCCCAATCCAATTTCAACCCCGATCAAGAATCCCCAATCATAATAAACAGGAGAATCGAAGAAAATTCATATTTACTGGTTGAATTATGGTATTTTTTCATTATAATAACCAACTAGTTCCCGTTTACTAATCAATTTTACTAATCAATTGACTTTTCTCGCCAGAGTAAATGGTGTTTCGGGTTTCTTAATTCCTTATTGAAGAACAATAACCTTACAAGGCAATAACAGGATGGTTTTCAAAAATAATCCTTTTTGTCTTCCATGCTTTTTTGAAAATCCGGGCCACATGGTCAATTTCCTTTTTGTATCTGTTTTATAATATTTTCAATTATATATGCCCAGATAACAACTTGTTTTTTTACTCTTGAGTATTTTTCTGGAATTATTCTGGAAAAATCCCCTCTCTGAGATCTTTATCCTATCATTATCCCTTTATTCCTTTTGAGTATTTTGCTGAAAACCAAGGAGAACTCATCAGTTTTATTGTTTCTCCTGAATAGATTAAACCAACTGCTGCAAAATTCAAAACGAGTCCAAAGCCAAAAAATTTTCTTCTTAAGGATTAAGAAACAGAGTTATGAGGAGATATTACCGTGAAATTAAAACACTTTCTCATTAAAACCCGCGCTGTAAACAAAAATATTCTCAACAAATCGAGATCTGAAAAATTGCTCAACTTTCTGGAGGCAGGAATTTCTTTTGCAGAGCTGGCTGATAATCATCTCGAACTGCTGAAAGATATACCAAATTCACAATTGCGTCGTCTCAGTGATGCCCGCAGAAGCTGGTTAAAACTGGAAAAAGCCAAAGAAGAATTGCAAAACTATTTCCGGGAAAATGAGATTGAAATCAAAGATGACAAAGTCTATTCCATTGCCCTTTCTGAACGCAGAATAAGTGCTCTCAAACACATAATTCCCTTTATCAACTTGAGCGAATTTGCCACCAGTGACAAATGGATCAAAGCTGTGGAAATTGCATTGGGTGTATGGACCGGAGCCGTCAACCTTACCTTGAAAAAGGGAAAAGTAACTCTCAGAGCAACTCAAAGCGAAGTACCGGAAATATATGAAAACATGATTGACACCAAATATGAAATAGTCGACATGACTGTTTCCATCTGGACCAACATCAAAAACGCTCTCAATGAAAAATATATCGAACTTGAATTTGAATATCCCACTTCTTCTTTCAAATCCCATCTTCAAGCTGTCATTGATAAATTGGGAACCAATATCGCCGAAATGAACTTTGACGAGGTTATGGAACAATTGGTACTGAAGGAGCTTCCCAACACTCTTGTTTCCTATTTTGACAACAAAGTGGTACATAATAAACTGGAAAAAATCAGTGAAAACTATATCAACATTTTACGAACACCTCCCATAAAAACAGCTCGTCTTGGAAGTTTCTATCCCGATAAAGAAGGAAAAACAGCTGGGATAAGCGTAATTAGCAACAATGGCAAAGTTATTTCCCATGAAATACTTGAGCTTGAAAATAATTGGTGGGAACAAGCCAGAATTCATTTTGTTCAGCATAAAACCTCCTACATTGCTGTCCCCAAATACATTTCTGCGGAAGACGAAACTTCTCCCGTCGATATAATCAAAGAAAATGAAGGTAATTTTCTGGTTTTTATTCCTGCAAAAAATGATGTTCTGGAACCTGTATATGAAACCATGGAAAGGGTTTCACCTGATTTACCGGAAGTTGATTACAGTGTTATTATCGCCCGCAGACTGCTCAATCCCCTTGAAGAGTGGTCCAAACTCGATCCCCTTAAAATAATTACAGTTGAATTGGATTCTGAATTGGATGAAACCATGGTACGTTCATATCTTCTGGAAAAAAAGGGTTTGGCTCTCCTCGATCCCAGTTTCAAAAGAATTCCTTCCAAAGTTATTCCTTCAGTTCCAGGTCGAATTACATCCGGTAAAAAGTTGAATCCCAAAGTAAAATCAATCAATGATGTCAAAGAAGGAATGACTCTCACCGGTATTGTCATCAATATCACCAAGTTTGGTGCTTTCGTCAATATAGGTCTTTCCCAGGAGGCTTTGATTCACGTCAGTGAAATGGCGGACCATTTTGTCAATGATCCCGGCGAAATAGTTCAACTGGGTCAACAAGTAAAGGTTACGGTAGTTTCCGTAGATCTGCAAAAAGGAAGAATTTCCCTTTCTCTGAAAAGTGAACCAGGCCTTGGTAACAAAAGGAGCAGAAGACCTTCCAATTCACGCCGTACCGGGGGAAGACGCAACAGAAACAACAAAGAAAGATACCAATCCCCTGCCGCTCGTTCCAAGGCTTTGAAAAATCTGGAAAATCTATTTAAAAAATAGCTGTCATTTACTTTTTAAATAATAAAATCAATAAAATAAGGGGTTTTGGGAGCAATAGACGTAAGCCGGGTTCTGTTCCAAAAATATTTGGTGTGATTATTCATCCAGGCCTGCAGTTACCTGCAGGCTCAAGCGACTACCGGAAAAAGCCCCAGACAGCTGTATATTTCCATTTGTCTTGCTTCAGATGGGGTTTACCATGCGTTTTTCGTCACCGAAAAACCGGTGCGCTCTTACCACACCCTTTCACCCTTACCGAACTTGTCGGCGGTTTGCTTTCTGTGGCACTTTCCTTCAGGTCACCCTGACTGGGAGTTACCCAGCATCCTGTCTGGAGAAGCCCGGACTTTCCTCCTGTAAATTTACAGGCAATCACATCACCATCTCCCAAAACCTGATTAATCTATGTAACAAATTAACTGAAAAAGCAATCTATTTTCTTGGAAGAAAACAATTATGATAACTAGTTTCCATCCCAGAAGTGATGTTTTTAGCTGGGGAAGAAATTGGATTGAGATGCACGGAATAACTTCGCAGTCATAGTTGCCACTATTTCAAGAAGTTACGACAAAGCAGATTAATTCATTTTCCGTCGCCAGACGATGACCTTCCTTTTGGGGACGGGAACTAGTTAAAATCTGTTTGATAATTTAACTGAATCGATTATTGTTGCATAACCAAAGTAAAGTTTACTGCCAATGCTGATAATTTGGATTGGCCACCTGGTGCCTCCAAAATCAACATTATCATAACTGAAAACCAGACTATTACCATCAAGTTCAAGGAAAATGCAAATGAGACTTTCTAAACTAATAGGTAAAACCCTCCGAGATGATCCTAAAGACGCTAAACTTGTCAGCCATAAATTTTTACTGAGAGGTGCCTATATAAGACAAGTCGGAGCAGGAATCTATTCCCTGCTTCCTATTGCCAAGAGGATTGTTGCTAAAATTGAAAATATAATCAGAGAAGAAATGAACCGGATCGAAGGCCAGGAAGTACTGTTGCCGGTTGTAATGCCCCGTGAACTCTGGGAAGAAGCCGGTCGTTATGATTCCATCGGAGACGAGATGCTTCGCTTCAAGGACAGAAACAACAATGATATGCTTTTGGGAATGACACATGAAGAAGCCATTGTTCACCTTGCCCGTACAGAAATCAATTCTTACAAACAATTACCGGTGATGCTCTATCAGATTCAAACGAAATTTCGAGATGAAACTCGCAGTAGAGGGGGTTTAATCCGAGTCAGAGAATTTACAATGAAAGACGCTTATTCTTTCCACACCTCCTTCGAAGATATGGTTGATTATTATCATAAAGTTCACGAAGCTTATGTTCGTATTTTCAAAAGAACCGGGCTTGTTGAATTTATCGATGTAGAATCAGATGCCGGAATGATGGGTGGCAATGCTTCTCATGAATTCATGCTGCTCACCCCTGACGGAGAAGATGCCGTCTTCCTTTGCCCCAAGTGCAAATACAGAGCCAACAAAGAAATTGCCCAAGCTGACTACCCTGGTATTGAAGAAAATTCCAAGCCTCTAAAAAAAGTTGCAACTCCTGGCAAAAAGACCATTGAAGAAGTGGCCGCTTTCCTCAAAGTTGACAAGCAGCAGACGGCTAAAGCTGTTTTCTATGTTGCCGAGGAAGATCAACTGGTTTTTGTTCTGATCCGAGGAGATCTTGAAGTCAATGAGAATAAACTGGGAAAAGCTCTGCAAACAAACAATTTTCGACCTGCTCACGATGTTGAAATTGAGCAGGCAGGTGCAGTTCCCGGTTATGCTTCCCCCCTTGCTCTTTCCACTGATGATTTTACTCTGGTGGTAGATCCAACCGTTGAACAATCAAACAATCTCGTAACCGGTGCCAATCAAATTGATGCTCATTACATGAATTTCAACACTAATCGTGATCTGAAGGATCTGGATTATATTCAGGCAGACATCGCCACTCCCAGAGAAGGTGATCCTTGTCCCCAATGCAACCAACCCCTCAAATCAAACCGTGGAATAGAAATAGGCAATATTTTTCAATTGGGCACCAAATATTCGGAGCCTATGCAGGCTGACTTCCTCAATGAACATGGTAAAAGAAAACCTGCAGTCATGGGTTGTTACGGAATCGGAGTCGGACGACTCATGGCTTCGGTTATTGAAGAAAAAAACGATGAATACGGTCCTGTCTGGCCTCTTTCAATAGCTCCCTGGCAAGTACAAATATGTGCAATTAATTACAAAAAACAGAAAGTAAAAGCCGCAACGGAAAAATTATATAACGATTTGAAAGAAGCGGGGATTGATGTTCTTCTTGATGACAGAGATGAAAAGGCAGGAGTTCAATTCAATGATGCTGATCTGCGCGGTATACCCTTCAGAATTGTTATTTCTCCCAGAAATCTGAAAAAAAATCAGGTGGAATTCAAAAGAAGAGACTCCAAAGATAAAGCTTTTATCCCCCTGAACAAAGTTGTCGAAACTCTTTCCCTCAAAATTAAACAGGAGTTAAAAAAATATTCCTGATGAATTCGGTCAACCACTTTGAAACTTTTGCAAACCAATACCAACTTCATTTCAAGAATTTGAAAATATTTCTGCTGGGATTTACTCTGCTGTTTTTTCTGATTTTCGGATGCTTTTACTACTCTTCCTATCCCTTTACCATCGGCAAAACCAGAAAAAATACAGCCCATGCTCTTATTCAAAAAACCGGGATGTTTGTCAAACCTGAAAACATAATTCTTGCCAAACCCCTTTTTGCTGAATCAGAATTTTTTCCCCGACAACACACTATTTTTTTCCTGGCTGCCGAGAATGAAAAAGGCAACAATGATGTCTATTCAGCCCAGGTCTTTCTGTCCAAAACAGGAGTTCCCTTTGCTCTGAACAACATCAACAATCTATCACAAACTCCCGATTGCAACGAAAAACAAATGGCCAACTGGAAAAATCGACTGGCTTTTGTCAGTAAAAATAAAAAGAGTCTGGAAAAACCTCCTGTAATTACAGTTGCAATCATCAATAAAATTAAAATTGATAAGCTTTTCACCAAAACTCAACTTCCAGAATCTGATCAAATATTTCTTTCAGGTAAAAACCTGTTTGCACCCTTTATATATAAAATTACTCCTGCTTCAAATCAAAACAGGATTTTGCTAAAATGGGAAAAAGGAATATTGAAATTTATTGAAACAACTAAAACAGGCAAGATCAAAAAATACAAATTTGATCCGGTGAAGGGAAAATTGATTTCCAGACACAAATTGAGATCTTTTACAGCCAGAGGCTATTCACCTCATTGAACCGCAATAAGGAGAAACAGATATGACACCTTTTGAAGTAGCAATGATGGCAAGTGGTTTTCTGGTTATCCTCATGTTTATCATGTCAGTCATGTTGTTTTTTTCCATCAATTTTAAAAAAAACAACTTTCACAAGCCTCCAAAACTATTTTTTAAATTTGAAAATCTGTATAAAAATCGAAAAATATTGACCCCTCCTTTGCTGAACAAGGAAAGAATCATCCAAAAATCCGAAAATTTGCGCAGTAGCGGTAAATTAATCAGAGCCCGATATTTTGCAAATATAGCAGGGGAATTAAGCGATAATCCAAACTTCTGCCCTGAAAAACTCAAAGAAGTTTTATTGCCAGACATCAACAAGATAGAAAAACCAATATCCAATTCTCTGCTGGCCCAACATATTTCCCACCCCCAACTTCACAATCTTCTTACTCCCACTTTTGTTTCCATTTCCAAAGCTCAACTTGAAATCAATTCCCATCCAACTGTCAATTACAATCTTAAAAGCCAAGATAAGGCATCCAATTACAATAAGAATGAAATAATTATTGGTTATTTCAGCAAAATTTCCAAAATACTCCTGGGATTTGAACCGCAAATTTTTTACAAAAACGAAAACATCAATATTCTCCATGCCAACACTCAAAAAAATAACAAATGGTATCCCTCTTTACTTTTTGGTAATAAATTTCTCTTTTCTTCCACAGAAGAACAGATTTTTCTACTCGCTTCCAAACTTGCTCTTTTCCGCCCTGAACTCAGAATTATTCTTTGTTATCCAACCGAGAAAAAATTTGCGGATTTTGCCGATAAGATGCTTAATTACCCTAATTCCTCCCTCAAAACCGAAATAATGGAAAAAATTCATCCTGAAGATCAGAAAAAAATCTTGAAATTTCTGACAGAAAATGAAATCGAAATTTCTGATTTTATTAACTGGAGAAAAGGTGCTATTCTTACAGCCAATCGCTTGGGTTTTATTTTTGCCAATGATTTTAATAAAATAAGTTCCCTGCTTAAAAAAAACGGAGAACTGGAAACCAAACTTGATCTGATGTCATATATTATCTCGGAGAGATTTATAAAAACTCTGATCAATTTAAAAATGATCCCCGAGTAATTTTAATTTTCCATGATCACCTGTTTTTGTGAGTTAAAGCATGATTAAAGTCAAACCAAGCCTATGAATTTATATCTTCATCCCAGAGTCATCTTCTGGTTTATTACTCTGACTCCCTTTATTCTTTTTTATTTTTTTCTTGATCAACTTAATCCTGATAATCTTTATTCCCTTAAAATCACTTACCTTTTTTCCTTTTCAATATATTTCATCATCAATCTTCTGATAAACTTCAAAAAAAAAGAACTTATCAACTCTTTTCTTTATTTTTTGATCTGGCCCTTTTCTCTGGGAGCAGGATTTTTGATCCATAATTGTCTGACTCAGGATTTCTACGTTCTGACAGTTATTTCCATCAATTTTCTTTTTATTTTCATTCCCCTCAACAGAAATTTTGTCAAAAAAAACAAGCTTATAAAACCGGTCAAATCTTATCGCAACTTTATCTTCGACACCTTCATGCTATCTCTGGTGGCTTTGGAAATTGCTGTTTTCGGAGGATTTATTTTCTTCATCAGTGTCAGAAACACCCAACCGGGACTGATCAAAAAAATCCTCTTTCTTAATGCATTAATTCAACCCTTTTTTATCCTGGTTTATTATTGGGGCCTGGTTTTCATCGGCAAAAAAATTCATTCATTTTTCTTTTACAAAAACAAAAAGATAAAATTAAAAACAGCTTTCCGCAGATTACAGATTTTTCCTTATATCTGTGCAGCTTTTATCACTTTGCTTTCATTTTTGGCAATCACTATCTACTATCTCGCAGGTTATTATTTTCTGGCAATCAACATTTCTTCATTGCTCAGTCTCATGTTCATTATCATGATCAGCATAATCGGGGGTAATCTTTTTATTATCCCATTTCTACGCAATCTCATCCTTCCCCATCTCAAACAAATCGCCTGCAGTGGAATTTTTGAACATTCCAAGGTAAGATCCCCTCTTTCTTTGAGATTCAAACTCGGAATCTGGTTTGGAGCCGTGGTTTTCATTGCTACTGCTTTTTCAGCTTTCTGGAGTTACAGTCAATATGAAAATCTGGTTGAAAATTTTCTGAATAAAAGAGCTGAAACCCGAATCAACTCAATGAAAAATGATTTAAAAAACAAATTGGTTTTGGTCAGCAAGGTAGACAGTGGACCTACAATCAACAGCCTCCTTAAAAATTATGCACAGGGGGACAGTGGTTATTATTTTCATCTTCCCACCTCGGGAAAAGCATGGTTTACCAGTCAAAAAAACCGCTTGCTTGATGTAGTCAACCGTTACAAGATCCGAAATTTTTCCCGTGGAACCCTGAAAATACCCCCAAAGAATCTTTATGGATATTTTGTAGAAATAAAATACGATAACAACAGAATTGGGGCAATTGGTGTTCTTTACCGTGATCAAAGCTCTTCGCGGTTGGATCGTCCCGGGAAAATTTTCAGGATCATCCTTTTTTACTTTTTTCTCTTCCTGATGGCTGCAGGTGGAGTAGCCTACTATGTAAGTGAATTTACCTCCCCTCTGAGAAAACTTGAAAACAGGGTAAGTGCCATAACTGCTGGTAAATTCAACCAGAAAATTGAACCCCAGGGGGAAGTTGATGAAATAGGACGTTTGTCTTTTACTTTGGAATTGATGCGTAAAACCATCAGAGAAAAAGTTACCACAATTGAAAACCTCAATATAAATCTAGAGAACATGGTTAAAGAAAGGACCATCGATCTGGCCAAAGCCAACAAGGAACTAAAGAAAACCCTGGCAGAATTGAAAAATGCCCAGAAACAACTGATAGCAACAGAAAAACTTGCCGCATTCGGACGTCTGCTGGCCGGACTGGCTCATGAAATCAACAATCCGGTCAACTCCATCGCCAATACTCTCAACCCCCTTGATAATCTGATTGACAAAATTACCAAAACAGATCCAGAACCCCAAGATATCAAAGATATCAAAAGCATGATCAATATTCTCAATCGAGGCACAAACAGAATCAGACAAGTTATTGACCGGATCACCAATACCCTTAAATCTGATAATTCACCCAGAAAAAAAATTCAGGTGAAAGAATCAATAGAAAATGCTATTTCACTGATCTCAGGAAAGCTAGAAGATATTAAGATTATAAAAGAATTACAGAAAGATGCTTATATTTCAGCCAGCCCCGGTGCTATTGAAGAAGTATTTGAAAATTTGATAATTAACGCTGCAGATGCCATGGAAAAAAGTTCTGAAAAAATTCTGAAAATCAAGGTAAAAGTTGAAGAAGATAAAGTCAGAATAGAATTTGAAGACAAAGGCAGCGGAATTCCTTATAAAATAAGGGAAAAAATCTTTGATCCCTTCTTTACTACCAAAGAAGTAGGAGGAGGAATGGGGCTTGGCTTGAGTATTGTCAATGATATTGTCAAAAGTTACAACGGAGATCTGGAAATTGTTTCCCTGAGAAAAGGAACCAGAGTTGTACTTGTATTTCCCAAACCATCGACGTGATTGATTGTAAACCAAGTTTACACCGACAACATAAAATTTATGACCCGCCCTCTCAATAACACCCGGTATCACTGTCACTATTCAACAGTTGACAATTTTCGTCAGGCATTTCTATTTCAATAGTGCAATGATTGATATTATAAGTCTTCAACAAAGCCCTGATTTTTTTTCTCAAGTCTTTGATTTTGGCCGGCTCTGTGATTATCTCCTTAATCCGAACATGAACAGTAAAAACATGGTTAAAACCGTCAAGCGTCCATAAATGGAGATGGTGAACAGAATAAACCTCCTCCATGTCTGCAATGATCTTTTTTATTTTGTCTGCATCAATTCCTGCAGGGGATTTCTGAAGAAGAATAGAAATGGTATATTTGAAATTACGAATCAAATTGTAAACAATCCACAAGGTTATCAAAAGGGAAAGAAGGGGATCGAGAAAATAAAAATCATAAAAAATTAAAATCACACCAGTAACAGCTACTGCCGCCCATCCGAGAAAATCCTCCAATAAATGCAACATCACAATCCGGGAATTTACTCCTTCATTGCGACTTAATTTAAAAACAGCCAGGCCATTGACCAAAATCCCTCCCAGGGCAAAACCGATCATGCCTAAATGGTTGACCGGCTCCGGAGCAAATAAGCGGGGAAGAGCCTTCATCAATACAAAAACAGAACCGGCAGAGAGAACCACAGTACTTACCAGAGCACCGAGAAGAGAGAATCTCCGATAACCAAAAGTATAAAAACCATTCCCCTTTTTTTCGCTCTTTTTTTCAAGATACCAGGAAGCTCCCAGAGAAAGAGTATCCCCCAAATCGTGGACAGCGTCGGCAACAATAGCTGTGGAGTTGGTCCATAATCCACCAAATATTTCTATGACAGTAAAAAATAAATTCAGGAAAAAAGCAGTTGAAATAGATTTGGTTTCACTGTGATGATGAACATGGTGATGAGAGTTTTTTTCTTTTTTATTTTCAGGATGTTTATTACTATCAACTCCTTCAGTACTAATGGGTTTGGAATTTGATAATTTCATGAATAAATCCTTGGACAAAATATTCTCAAGCAATGAAACAATGGTATACTTGGAAATATTCTGTTTTTCAAGTTCCATTCAATTATTGAAATCCCATTTTGAATCACAAATCTTAAGATTGACAAAAATCCACTTCAGTCAACTTGATTAATTAAGTTTGTACTGTTATTGTACTTAAACTTGGATTGGTTTAATTGTTTTAAAACTTGATGATTTGACTGAAAAGTTAATATTTTTTTAATACAAATGATTATTCAGTTCCCATCTAAAATGGCTGGTCACCCTGAGAAACAGTGAAGTTGATTCTGTCAACTTGATTGTAACCATTATTAAACAGCAGTTATAATGTCTGCCGGGTTGGTTCTTGCATTTCATTCAACTTCAACCCTAGAAGGGGAACTACTTTTTTTCAACTTTTTCAACAAAACCTAGAATTTTTAACAGTTCCGGTATTATTTTCAGAGCGGATAATCTACGATGGCGGATGATCAAAAAATAATCATTGGTGTCTTTGGCAGAACAGACGTCGGTACTGTTCGAGATCATAATGAAGATAATTTTCTGGTGGCAAACCTTTCTACTGGAGAAAACTCCCTCAAACCAGAAATCAGAAATCATGAATTAAAAGATGAAGGATCTATTTTTATGGTTTGTGACGGCATGGGAGGAGCTGCTGCCGGTGAAGTGGCAAGTCAAATTGCTACCACCAGTATTTTTGAGAAACTCAAAGAACTGGGAAAACCTGAAAATCGCAAAAGCCTGGCTTTAAATATGGTAAAAGCCATTAAACACGCCAATTCAGCCATTTACCAGGAAGCTCAGCAAAACAGAGCGAAACAGGGAATGGGAACCACCTGTACTCTGGCAGCTCTCATGGATGACATTATTCTGGTGGGACAGGTGGGCGATTCGAGAGCCTATCTCATTCGACACCACCAGATGTATCAGATGACCCAGGATCAAACCTTGTTGAATCGCCTTCTTGAAGTGGGAAAACTCTCCGACGATGAAGCTGCCAAGTTTGAACACAACCATGTTATTTTGCAAGCTCTTGGAGTAAAAAATAAAGTGGAACCAGTTCTCAGTGCAGCAGAAATAGCTCCTGGAGATTCACTGCTTTTGTGTTCCGACGGACTCAACGATGCCCTCAACGATAAAGAAATTCTCCAGATAATTAACAATCATGATATCCATAATCAAGTTGAGATCTGCCAGGCCCTCACTCAACAAGCCTGTCAAAAAGGAGCCAAAGATAATGTAACAGTTATTTTTGCTACCTTTTCCGGGCAAGGTTACGGGCCCGGCGATCTTCAAAGTGAAATACCCTATATCAAAATTCCCAAAACCAAAATAGACTCCAACTATCTACTTAATCGTTCTCACAAAAAAACAACTGAAACCACTCAGGTTTTCGGTTCCTTCAATCTTGAATAATCTTTTTCAAACCTTTACGGTGTTTCATGTTTTTTCTTTTTTTATCACTGCTGATTTTTTCTAATCCTTCAGATGAAACGAAAATTGCCATCCGCCATAACATCTCCAATGAAAATTGTACAAAAACTCTTTTCTTCACCTATTTTGCCAAAAATCCTGAATCTTTTCTCAATAAACAGGAATTGGAATTTATCAAACATTGCGAACAAAAACTGATCTATACTTCCACAATCAAGCAAGTTACTTCCTCTTCACCTTTTTTCGGCTTCAAATTTCCTTCAACCTCTCTCAAGTTTAAAAACAATCCAATTGTCCACATTCCCGGAGGATCATGGTTCACTGGTTGGATTCCCAGGCAACTGCCTTATTTGAAAAATAAATTAAAATCCATGAAAATCTCCAAACTTAACCGCAAATTCAATCCCATTAAAACCGGAAAGTGGATCAAAGCCAAAGCTTTCAAAATCACCACCTGGGAAATTTCCCGGAAATCATACAAAACTGAAAAAATAACTTCCAGTTCCGGCAAAGCCAAAACCGGTCTGAGTTTTTCCCAAGCCCGAAAATTTTGCCAAAAACTTGGTGGTGATCTGCCCACTCAAATTCAGTGGGTAATAGCCGCTCGCGGTTCCCAATACCAGAGACTTTTTACCTGGGGTGAATCTATCCCCCTCAATTGCCAGGATAAAACAGCTCAGAAATGTAATACCGGAAAGACCAAATACGATATTTCTCCTTGGGGAGTTAAAGGCATGGGCAGTCGAGTTTCAGAATGGGTCAGAGGAGGAAATCCTCCCCAAGGATATGCTTTAACCAAAGGTGGAAGTAATAAAAGTTCATATTTTTGGAATATTATCCCCATTAGAAAATTGGAAAAAGTCAATGCAAATAATATCGGGTTTCGTTGTGTTTTTCCAATTATCAAAACTTCTTGAAAAGATCCCCCATGACAAATTCAACTTGTCCTTTTTGTGGACTTAAAACAAAAGCAGGGGAAAAAAGAAAACATCTGTTTAAAATTGATGGTAAACAACCAACTTGGTTAAGCGGCGATAAAAACGGCTGTATTTTCTCCATCAATAAAGATACAAACGGCCTGGAATGGGGTAAAGTTCTTGATCCTGCACTTAAAACCAATTCCAATCTGCAAAACATCATCAAACATGAACAGCAACTTGAAAAACAACATCTTTTGAACAGAATCATCCAACAACCTGATTTTCTGCTGATTTCCCATCTCAAACCCAATTTCTGGATTCCCCTGGCAGCTTGGAAACTCAAATATAAAACCATTTCAGTTGAACTTTTATGGTCCTGGTTCAAAATTATTGTTTCAAAGTGTAGCAATCTGCATGAACTTAATATCTATCATGGCAATATCTCGGAAGAATCCCTCATTATCAATGAAAAGGGAGAAGGCAATATTAACGATTGCAAATTATCCCAACTGGGATTCAATTATTTAACTGCTCAAAAAAGCGAAGAGAATATCCAACAGGATCTGACCATGATTTCCAATTTGTTTTTAAATTATCTTGAACAATTGCCGGATAATTTTAAAAACAGATCTTTCAAAAATCTCCTTTTGGAAATCGAAGCCGGAAAATATTCTGACGCCAAAGAAATTAACCACGTTATAAAACCCTTTGAACGTCTTCATCTGTACGCATCAAGCCAAACTCAATCTCAAACAAAAGCACAAACAACTCCCTGGAAAAAATATCTCCTCTATTTTTTCCCTCTGCTGTTTATTCTTTCTCTCATTATTGCTTATCTGGGTTCACCTGAAAAGGATTTGAGTTTTCAACAATATCAACCCTACACCCGACCTAAAACAAAAACCGCTCCCAAGCCGGATCTGATCATCGATAGTTATAAAGGAGTCTGGAACAGTAAATTTCCCTTGCACCGAGTAGATAAAAGAGGAGATCTCTACATTTATCTGAATCTGGAATTGATTAAACAGCACAACCTTCAAAGTTTGATTCAAATTTCAAAGTTTCTGGGCTATAAATTCAAATTATCCTGTCTTGATCGCTCCCGGGAATGTTTCAGCATATTCAAATATGATTCAAAAAGAAATTTGATGGCTCTGCGTTTGCTTGTGGAGAAAAAAATTGACGATTCCGCCAGGAACTCAGTTAAAAAATCAACAGAAAATTCTAAAACCAATTTCTGGCAAACCACTTATCGTCGTAAATTCAAGTTTGCCAAAAATCTGGAAACTCCGGATTTTTTATTCGGATTATCAGGAAAACTATTGAAAAAAATCAATTATAACCCCAGAAAAATTCAGGATGAACTAGCTTTGATCTATTGGAAATATCAAGAAGGGAGCGTTAGGCGCAAATCGATCTGGAATTATCTTTTTGGCGGAATCCATCCTTCCAATTGTCTCATCAGAATCTATCTCAAAAATGATACTCCCTATCTCGGATTCAGTGGTTTTTTCCCCAATTCTGCCAATGCTGAAAGTGCGGCCAGACAACTAAATTCCCTGGCTCAATCTTATTTTGGAACCAAGCTCAGCCAAAGCAGACTTGAAAATAAATTTCTCACAATCAATATCAAAATATCCAATTTCAAGGATTTATTATGATCACAAATCTTCCTCTTAGTTTATCTCCCGCCCTCTCCCCTATCTTTCCCTACTTGGAAGCTGGCCCCTGGAAAGTGGGTCCTTTTACTATTCATATTTTTGGAATTATGGTTGCCCTGGGAGTATTGACAGCCTCCTACTTTATCCAGCACCGAGCTTTCAAACTCGGGCTCAATACCGTTTATTCCTCGGAAATGACCATGTGGGGAATAATTGGAGTTTTCATCGGAGCCCATCTTTTCGAAATCCTTCTCTATCAACCTGAAAAGATAACCCAAGATCCCCTTATTCTGTTGAAGATCTGGGAAGGAATTGCTTCTTTTGGAGGACTGCTGGGATTGGTTATTGCTGTTTTTATTTACACCAAATACAGAAAACTCAATTTTATCCGCTGGTTTGATCTGATTATCTGGGGTGGCATCCATGGCTGGATTCCGGGTAGAATCGGCTGCAGTTTTGCCCATGATCACCCCGGCTATTTTACAGATTCCTGGTTTTCGGTAAAATGGCCCGTAAACCACATCGATCAGTATTATAATATCAATAACTATCCCGGCAGACACGATCTTGGACTTTACGAACTTCTTTACACCTTTATCATTCTAGGTGTTTTCTATCTTCTTAACCGCAAGGGAGACAAATTTAAAGGATTCAATATTGCCCTCCTTTTCGTACTTTATGCTCCCGCTCGCTTTGTCATGGATTTTCTGAGAACTACGGATAAAACATATTTTCTCTTAACCCCTGCCCAATATGCCTCTATAATAATGTTTGGCGTCGGCATTACAATTTTCATTTTTAAATCTCCCCTGTTAAATAAAAACAAGGAGAAATAATTCATGTCCAAATATATTATTCTTGTTATCCTGCTGGTTTCCTGCAAAGAAAAATCTTCAGAAGAAAAAGATAAAAATATCCTTAAAAATATTAAAACCCAGAAAACACTCAATCTTTCAAATCTAAAAAAGACCGAAGTGGGTTTAAAACTTGTTCCCAGATTAAAATTAAAAAAAGCCCAGGCTGCCATTGAAAAAGAAGAATTTGATAAAGCTCTGGAAATCTATGACGAAATAAGCAAAATGAAAAAAATAAATACCCAAACAAGATTGCAAATTTTTGCAGGAAGAGCCAATTGCTATTTTTATATGAAAAAATATGAAGAAGCTGTTACCGCTTGGGAAAAAGTCATCGCCATCAGAAAAAACAATACCTTTGCCCTGCGTAATCTGGCTTTTGCTTATCAAGAATGGGGTAAATTACAAAAAGCATATCGCACTTTGCGCAAAGTCATAGAAATTAAACCTGAAATTTTGATCAGCAGAATAGATCTGATAAAAATGATGGAACAAATGGGAAGTAGCAAAGAAGAACTTAAAAAAGAAGTTGAACAACTATATGCAACCAGAAACAAGCTAATTGCAAAATTAAAATCTGACAAAATTGATAAAAAAACAGCCTATGAATATCTGGGTATTTTGCTGGAAGTTCCCGGAAACAACGAACTTAACACCCTCCAGTTCAAAACCATTAAACCTTTTCTAAACCACAAATCTTCTTTGATCAGAATCAGGGCGGGCAAGCTGGCTGCCAAAACAAAAAAGGGAAGAACATATCTGCTCCAAAAGGCAGAAAAACAAAAAGATCCTGCCGTTAAAAAAGCCTGGCAGAAAGTTCTGAAAGAAATATAAAATGGCAGTTGTAGTTCTGGACAAAATTGACAAATCATTTAACCGAAACCAGGTTCTTTCCAAACTCAGTTTTAAGATAAAAAAGCATCAGATTACCGGGTTGATCGGCAAAAATGGTGCCGGAAAAACAACTTGCATAAAGATAATCAGCGGTCTGCTGGCTCCTGATTCAGGTTCAGTTACCGTTTTGGACAAACGTCTCTATCCCCACAACCATCAACTCAAAAAAGAAATCGGGTACCTTCCTGAAAACAATCCCCTCCCCGATCACATGAGGGTCAACCATTATCTTGAATTCAGAGCTTCTCTCAAAAAACTCAAAAAGGTCCAGAAAAAGAACGCCATTGAAGAAGTAATTGAAATTCTCGAATTGGATTCTGTTTATAAAACTTTTATCGGCAATCTGTCCACCGGTTACAGACAAAGAACTGGCTTAGCCGCTGTATTCCTGGGCTGGCCCCGTCTCCTCATTCTGGATGAACCTGTGAGAGGACTTGATCCTGTCCAGATTATTTCATTAAGGAAAATACTCCTGAAAGCAGCCGAAAAGTGTACTTTGATTATTTCTTCCCATGGTCTTGATGAACTGGAAAGAATAACCGAGAGATTTATCTTTCTGCAAAATGGCAAAATCGAACATGATGGTTCTCTGCCCCAAGGCCTGTCCTTAAGGGAGTACTTTCTGCAAAGGGAGGACAGCAATTGAGATCCGTTATCACTATTGCCTTCAATGAAATTAAAACCTCGTTGCGCTCTTCTTCCTTTTATTTCATGGCTGCCTTATTTTTATTTTATCAGGGAATTGTTTTTTCTCTGGCTCTGGTTCAGCGAGGACATGAGCTTTCACCTCCGGGACCTTTGCTTGCTCCATATTTTGGAGGTCCTTTCTGGTTCTGGCCTCTTTTGATTCTCATTGTAGTGGAACTCTCTCACGGAACCATTGTCAAAGAAAAAGCAAATGACCATCTGGATATCCTTCTGGGCTCCCCCACTTCTCCTGCAACAACAGGCATCGGTAAATATCTGGGAATTCTGGCAATATGGATCCTGCTCTGGCTTTTTACCCTTCCCATGGTTTCTCTATTTTTCATCTATCTGCCGGCTGACACCAACTATCAGTTATATCCCCTGGTGTCCGGCTATCTGGGCACTATCCTGGTAGGTGCAGCCGGCCTGGCTCTTGGTCTTTTCTTTTCAACTTCCACCTCAGATTTGAAATTAAGTGGAATGTTAACCTTTACCACTTTATTTCTGCTTGTTCTCATCAAGATCATCATTCACCCGACTTTGGGAATCATCAAATCACCCCTGATCACTTCACTGCTCCAAAACATAAATTTTTTTGAATACATGAAAACTTTTTCCAAGGGAATCATCTCCTTTTATCAATTGTTTGTTCTGCTGGGAATTATCATTATTCCTCTTCTTGGGAGTTGTCTTCTGCTCGGCAAAAAACAACTAAAACATCCTGGACGCAAACTGATTGATTTGCTGCTGATTTTTATAATCTTTTTCAATTTTGTTTTTTATTTCAGCAAAAGTGATACTAAAATCAACCCAAGCAGAAACTTTAAAATAAGCAGAGAGTTTGCAACTGCTGCCAAAAATCTTGAAACACCTGTTCGCATATATCTTTTTTATTCATCTTCAGCTGCTAATTTGGAATTTCTGCCGCTTCCTCAAATCAGAGAACAACTGGATAATCTGGCAACTAAAAACTCAAAAATTCAATGGGAAGAAATTGTCGCTTCCACTCCCTCCTGGCGGGTAAAAAAATTGGCTGAAAAGTTCAATCTAAACCTAAAAAAAATTCAAAAAGACTCTTTGGGAATTGAAGCCGGCAAAATGGTGATAGCTAATTCTCATACCCATAAAACTATCAATTTTTCCGATCTGTTCATGATGGATATCAATAATAATAAAATTCATTTTAAGGCTCTGAGATTGGAATCCCAATTGATCAGTGCTTTCAACTATCTGGCTGACCCAAAAACTTATAATCTCTGTTTCAGCAGCGGTCATGGTGAACTATCAATCAATAAAGGTGGAGAATCACACCTGGAGCGTTTTTCCTATTTTCTGGGGAAAAAGGGCTGGAATCTGCAAACTCTTTCCTTGATAACCAAGGATAAAATCAACAATTGTAAAATAATTGCAATTGTCGGAGCTAACGACGAATTTGCTCCATCTGAAATTCAGAACCTGCTGGATTTTGTCCAGCAGGGAGGCAACCTTCTTGTATTTGTCGATGAAAATAAAAAAACCAGTTTGTCCTTGCGGGATTTCCTTCATCACCAACTTGGAGTCAAAATAACCGGTGAAAGAGTTTTTGATCAAAGCAATTCCCTCAAGCAAAGTAAAGGTTATATCTGGACAGCCAAAGTAGACAACAAATTGATAAATAAAGATTTGAGATTGATTCTCAGGGCGCCAAAACTCATTATCAGCAACAACAAATATCTTACTTTACTCAGTTCTTCACCAAACAGCCACACCAGATCAGGACAGGGTTTTCATACCTCTGGATCTACTCGAAACCCCAAAGTTGATGAAAATTACGATATAGCTGTTTATGGCATGCCTTTTTCTGACGGAAAAGGCAAAGTGTCCGTCCTTGGTTTTATTGAGAATATTAAAAATCATAACCTTGATAAAAAAGGTGAAAGTATGGACGGCACCAGTGAATTAGTCGCCACCATTCTTGATAAAATGATCGATAAAAAGCTGGTAAAACCGGTTAATCTTAAAACGATTAAACACTATCAATTAGCGTTAAAATCCTCCAGTATCAGCGCTATTCAAATTTTCAGCCTCATCTTGATGCCCCTTCTATTCATAACAATCGGAATCTGGATCGGCTGGAAAAACAGAAGATAAATTCTGAGCCGTAAGCTCATTTTATCCGGAGCCAGAAATGGTTTAAATCTATGACTGAAGAAAAAATTAAACAAAAAACAAAACATAATAAAACCGATAAAAAATCTGAACCATCTATAAAACTGCAATCACGCTTGGGGCAAGGAAACAAAAGGTTTTTTTCCCGCGGCCGTTTGCTTCTTTTTGGGTTGGTACTTTTGAGTTTTTTCTTTGTCTATTACAGATCTTCCTCCCTGAAAAACAATACTCCTGTAAAAGTTTTTAAAAACGTTGATAAATTGGTCGAAATTAAATGGAAAAAAGGAAAAAACACTTCCAGAATTCAATTGAATAATGAAAAATGGCAAATTATTAACAAAGAAAAAGTTTTACCTCTTAAACGAAATAAAATCGATAATTTCCTTAATTTTCTGGCTGAATTGGAAGCCCCCCTTACATCTTTGCAAGTTCAACCTCAATTATTTTCCCAACTAACACTTGAAACTAAAAAATATAGCCATTCCTTAAAAGTTTTTAAATATGAAAATCAATTTTTTCTGAGTAATTCTAAAAAAACTTTTCAGTTAACCAACCAGCAATATACCAAATTATTTCCCAATCTCTCTTCTTGGATACGCCGAATCATTATTCCTCATGATATTGATAAGATAGGTAAAATAAAATTATATGTACAAACTGCCGCCGGTAAAAAGAGATACCTTGTAACCAGACAAAATAGCTGGTGGATAATGGGTAAAAAGAAAAGACACCATACTAATACCCGCTTTTTTAACCACTACCTTGAAACTATCAAAAAGATCTCCATGCAGAAATTACTTAAGACGGATTCTGTACCTTCCAAAACACCAACGGTTAAAATTTATCTGAAGAATCAACAAGTAATAGAAGTTTTTGATTATCAACAGGGTAATTGCCCTAAAAAACTTGCTGGTTTGGCAATAAAAACTCATTCCAATAAAATCATCACTTTTTGTACCGATCAAACCTTGAAAAACAAACTTGTACCAACTCTGCCACAACTTCTCGAACCCAGAATCCTGCCTTTTCCTCCGACTTCCCCCTGGATTAAAGTTGAAGTTGAATACAATCCCCAGTCAAAATTCAAATTGACCTATTCCAAAAATCAGCAGTGGGAGCTTTTTTGCAACAATACCAAAAAAAAGATTGATAAAAAATCGGGGCCCAAGTGGATTAGAGTGCTCAACAACTCCTTAATCAATAAAATCATCGACAAATCAGAATTCAAAAACCAGCTTTTTTCACTAAAATTTACCAGCCAAAAAGGCGTTGAATGGAAAATTAAAGTAGGAAAAACCAAAGACGGATCACCGGTTATAATCAGACAAGGTGAAGATATTGCCGGTTTGATCAGACAAAATATTTTTAATCATTTAAAAAAACAATGTATCGATTTTAGAAATCGTCGTCTGTTTCCAGAAAAAGACATTACGTCAATTGTCAGAAACGGATTGGGGCAAACAGAAATTCTGGAAATAATAAAAAACAAGGTAATTATTTCCAAACCATTAACTTTGCCCTTTTTCCCAGGATATTTACAAAAAATCCTGGCTAAAATCAAAGAAGCTGAAGTTGAAACTTTCCTGTCCAGATCCCAAGTTAAAGAAAAACTAAATAATTACAACTCTGCCAAATCAAGTAATAAGTCAAATAAACCAAAATCATTGAATAATAATCATTCCGAGACTGAGCTTCTACTCAATCAAAAAAACAGCCTGCAAATTTCAATTCACAACTCAAGCCAGAAAATTTCAGAATTTTATATCCACAAAAAACTTCCTCTGGGCAAATATATAAGTAAAAACTTAAAAAGAAAATTTTTCTCTCTCAGTGAAAAACTACATGAAAACCTGATAAAACCATGGATCCCCGACAATATTTTTTCTTTTGATCCTCTAGAATCCAGAAAAATTGAATTTAACAACAACACAGTGCTTCAAAAAAACGATTATTGGCTGCTTACTCGAAACAACGGAACCAAAAAAATCATAACCACAGAAAAAATGAACAAAAATTTACAGAAATTAATCAATAATTTAAAAGAGATAAAAGCAATTAGCTATGCAGATAAATTGAAAAAAATAGATTTATCTCTTGTTTTTTTCTCAAAAAACAATAAAAAACAACACATTGAAATTCAGAAAGTCAAGGACGGCTACTTTCTGAAAAATAAACTCTGGTCTGCAATTTTTCACATTAAAACCCAAAAAGATATTTTTAAACCCCTAAAATTCTAGTATTACTTTAATTTTATACTATTCGAACTAACTGATTTTTAATTTTATTCCCAACCCGGTCATAATTAGTTGACTATCTCTAATTAAATAGTTCCCGTCCCAAAAAGGAAGGTCATCATCTATAAAACAGAAATTGAATTAATCTGCTTTGTCATAACTTCTTGAAATAGTGGCAACTATATTTTCAAAGTTATTCCACACATCTCAATCCAATTTCTTCCCCAGCCAAAAACCTCCATTCTGGAATGGTAACTAACTAATCTTTCGATTCTAGGAGTTTTTATGAGATCACTATCCGGAGTAAAACCTACTGGTTCTCTACATATTGGCAACTATTTCGGTGCAATTAAACAATTCATCAAATTACAAAACAAATACGAAGGTTTTTATTTTGTAGCCGACTATCATTCTTTAAATACAGGTATAGAGCCAAATACATTACAAAAAGCTTCTTTGGAAATTATTTCAAATTATCTGGCTCTCGGCCTTGATCCAGATAAATCTACAATTTTTTTACAATCTCAAGTACCTGAAGTAGCCGAATTAACCTTGCTGCTTGGCAATATTACTCCCATGGGTTTATTACAAAGAGCCCACTCCTACAAAGATAAAATCGCCAAGGATATTCAGCCAAATCATGGGCTTTTTACTTATCCTCTGTTGATGGCATCAGATATCCTTCTATATGATTCTGATCTGGTTCCAGTAGGAAAAGATCAAAAACAACATCTTGAGATCACTCGTGATATTGCAATAAAATTCAACAATACCTATAATCAGGAAGTCTTCAAAATTCCAGAACCCTTAATTCTTGACAATCTTGCTGTTGTCAAAGGAACTGATGGTCGCAAAATGTCGAAATCATATGGAAATGTAATTGAAATATTTGCCCCAAAGAAGAAACTGAAAAAACAGGTAATGGGAATTGTTACTGATTCAATACCTTTGGAACAACCTAAAGATCCCGATAATTGCAATGTTTTCTCCATATACAAACTCTTTTCATCCCAAGAAGAACAGGAAGAAATGAGAAACAATTATCTAGGAGGAAATTATGGATATGGTCACGCCAAACTAGCTCTTTACAACAAAATTCTTACATATTTTGAACATAGCCGCATCAAAAAACAAGAACTTGCAAAAAATCCACAATACGTAAAAGAAGTTTTGGAACAAGGTGCCAACAAGGCCCGAAAAATTGCCATTAAAAAAATATCCAAAGTAAAAAAAGTGATGGGTTTAATAGGAAATATCTACTAATATTTTTTTGTCAGTTTCCCTGACCGGGTCGCGTTTTTCTGGATAGGCGAAAATTCTTCAACCAGGAAGTTGCTTTGATTCTGAGTTCCTTGTCTTTGCAGGCTACAGCCGGATTAAAACCACCTTCGGCACTGCCCTTGGCCGGACGAGAAAATGGATCCTGCTTCAAAATTTTGCGTTTTCCCAAGGGCTTT
>JAWLEA010000035.1:0-25713 GCA_041686345.1 Polyangia bacterium
TCAAAAATATTAAACAAAAAATGATCAAAGCCCATGACGATTTGGAATTATTCCAGGACAATCCACGAGTAAAAAAATATATGGAACTGGCAGAAGAAGGTGGTAAGCTTCTTTGTGCTACCATGCCAAAAGCCCATAAGATAATTAAACTTTATGATGAAAATAAGCCTGAGGAAGCAAAAGAGCTTACCAAAAAAATGGATAAGGAATTGCAGGAAGCCAAAAAAGCTCTTCAGGATAATTTAAAGACCCACATCCAAAAACTCGAAGATAAATTAAACAAATCCAAATAATCATGTCCAAATATGTCTCAACTTTTCTCTTTTTCGCACTAGCTTTTCTCATATCTTCATGTACCAATGGCAACGGGGGAGAATCAGGCAAATCCAATCCCACAGATCCAGCAGTGGATAAAAAGCACGGTGCTTCCAAGGCAAAAAATAATTCATCTTCTAAAAAACAGAATAAACAGGAGCAGAAAAAGGTTGAACCCCTGAAACACAAACCTCAACCTGTTAGCAAAAAAGAATTCAAAGCTGCCTCTTATCTTGACCTGCCTGTAGAAAAAGTTGTTGAAGGCATTGCCAGTGTAGGCAAAAAAACCTGGTATGGTCTTTACCTCATGAGTAACAAATTGGGGTACTATAATACCGATTGGCAGGTAGAAACCAGAGACGACAAAAAGAAATACGTCATTAATCGTCAGAAAATGCATGTTGAGATGAAAAATCTCAAGGGTATCAAGAAGTTTGATATAATAATGAAGCTTGTTTATCAAGGATTCGGCGAGGGGCTTTTGCTGGAACATCTGATTACCCAGATTACTCCTTTTGAAAAAAAGAAATATATTCTCAAATATGAAGAACCGGGGGTTTATTCTCTGGAAGTTATTTCTTCCTCAACGGATTTCAATAAAAAAACTACCAAATATAAAAAGAAAATCAAAGGAATAGTTGGTGATCTTGGTGAAAGCGAGCTGGCTCTCATTATCAAAATTTCTCAAGGTCCTGCAAATTGGAATAAGACAAAAACCTGGAAAATGCGAAAATTTTTCCATTCCCAAGGCAAGATTTCAGAAGAACTGCTCAAAGTAGACAAAATTGATAAAACTGTTCTTTCCGGTGTTAAAACTGATGTTTATTATACAACCATGAAAAGTTTTGAGCCGCAATCCAGTTATGCCGGCATTTTGAACAGCAGTGGCATCATGATCAAAGGGGCTATCGGCAGTTTTATCATTAAAAAAGAAGATGCTGAAGTTGCAAAAAACATAGAAATTAAACAGGATATCGGTTACGGCATCATGATTGACACAAATCTCGACGGTTTTGATCATCAAACCACCAAAGAGCTAAAACTCAAGATTAAGGGTCCTTTTCCTCAAGTTAATTTTTTCAATGATTATAGATATAACCTCAAAAAAATGGGAAAAGAAAATTTTGAATTAAACCTTAAAAGAGATAAAATACAAGGGCTTAAGTTAGATAAGAAAAATATTCCCGACCAGATTAAAAAATATCTTGTTGCAACTCACAGCATTGAAAGTAATAATACTATTATCAAGAAATTAGCTCGCAAGACTGTTGGTAAGACTGAAAACCCGGTTGAACAGGTTAAAAAGCTCACTGCTTTTGTCAAAAAATATGTGAAAGGCAAAATGTGGTATGATTTTGATTCAGCTGTACATGTCGCCAAAGCCCGTAAAGGTGATTGTACTGAGCATTCACTGCTTATGGTTGCTTTATTGCGTTCTCTTGGTATTCCTGCCCGCAGGGTAGGAGGAGTTGGTTTTATACAACTGGACAAGTCAGGTTTTGGCTACCATATGTGGGTTCAGGTTTATCTTGGAAAATGGATAGATGTCGACCCAACTTGGGGACAATTTCCTGCTGATTCCTCTCATATCATGATGGGGTCAGCTGATGAGCTTGAATGGATTGGAGCCATTGGCAATCTGGAGATAACCCATAAATAGTTCAATTGTTCTTTTTTTGTTAATATCTTTTTGCTGGAGTTAAAGAATATGTCTATTAAAGATGTCGAAGATTCCTTAAGATTTTTAAAAAGTTGTCGTCGTGGACACAATCGTTTCAAATATTCAACTGAACTGGTCATCAAATTTAAAAATCGGGAAGAATCAGCTGTTTCTCAAAACCTCAGTCTCGGCGGTATTTTTATTTTGACTTCAGACATTAATATTAAAACAGGGGATTTGGTTGAATTGGATCTTAAAAATATACCGGGTGTTTCCAGAACCAGGGTCAAGGGTGAAATCCGCTGGTTTATACCAGAGGGTGACAAGCTCGGTTGTGGGATAAAATTTAAAAATCTCAACGAAGAATTAATGAATGCCATTGTCAACTTGTCAAATAATGAAGAATTGCGAGAAATGTAAACCGGCTCAATCTACACAAGGTTCAATTAATGTCGGGCTCAATCATTTAATTGTCATCTGTCAATAATACTTGCGCGATTACTCGCTTTCAACCGTTATCTTAAACAATCCGGTTTGCAGGTTTGAGGTCGAATCCATATTTATTATCCGGATTTGTTATGTTTGAACAAAAATTTGAAAATATTGAAGCACTTGGAGGGATAATCAAGGATTCTCTGGTTGGTGCGGCAGGAAGAATTATTTCAGATAAGTTTACCTTGGGGGTTTCAGGTTTGATTGTAAATGAAAAATCCATGGTTTATCTGCAAAAACACCGATTCTGGAAAAACCAATCATGGGGGATGCCCGGAGGGTTTGTCAAAGCAGGTTCATCACTCCAGGAAAATCTTCTCAGAGAAGTCAAAGAAGAAAGCAAACTTGAAATCGAGATATATAAACTTATTGATATTATATATATAGGTAAAAAGCATCTGAGTTTTGTTTTTGCCTGTACCTGTGAAAACCAGGTTTATGAACTGGATAGTTTTGAAGTAGTAGATGCCGGATTTTTCCATCGGGATTATTTGCCTTCACCTTTGTTGCAATCACATAAAGAATTAATTCTGCAATCCAGTTCCTGTTTCGAAATACCTGACAAGACAAAATAATTAAATCAAAAATAAAACAGGCGGGGCAAGTGGTGACCTTTTTAAAATGGAATCAGTTGGGAATCAGTAAAGATGGAATTCTTTTTCATTGAAAACTTGAGCAGTAAATGCTTGCAGTTTGACCCCCTTCTTTTTCCAACTTTCCTCGGGAAGACCTGCTTTGAGGCAGAGGTTGTTCAGATATTCCTCTATATCCCAGTCCCACTCAACAGGAACCTGCGGCAATAGTACCCCTTTGTGAAAACCTGCAGAAATCTGCAGACCATGCTTTCCAATTTCTACTTCTTCCGGTTTAATAGGTTTTAAACCCGACAGAACTGAGATCTCAATTTCGATTTCTTTCAATTCTTCCGGTTGCAATTGATTAAATCTGGGATCGTCAAATGCCGCAGAAAGAGCCATTTTCTGAACATTCTGATAAATTTTTTCATTATCAGAAAAATTACCAATACAACCTCGCAGTTGGCCTGCTTTTTTGAGCGTAACAAAGACACCTGCTTTTTTATTGAGATTTTCTGAATCAGGTTTAACTTGAAAATTATTACCTTCAAGCTTTTGAGCTATTGTTTTCCTTGCTATTTTAAGCAGTTCAAATTTTTCGTTGTGACTGAGTTTGCTGAAAAATCCCATAATGGTAACCCTTCTTGATTTGATAGAGATAAATTTTTAATTTCAGATTGTTTAACAGATCAACAGAACCTCTTTCGAGCTTTTTAATTTTCTGTTTTAATTTATTTATTGAGGGGGAATTGTATTTTGGTTTCCAATCCCAAATCAAATCCACCAGGTGTTTGCGTTCTTCGTTGGTTGCAAAATTGTATATTTTAACCAGATCGTCCAGGTTTTTCCGGGTTGCCAGCAAAGAGAAAGAATGAGTCAATTTGGTTTTAACGAAGGTGGACAATTTTAATTTGCTGGAGTTTTGCAGAATTTTGGCATAACAACCAGGTCGGTTTTTGCATTTAAACATGAATTTTTCTATTTGTTTGAAATCATGTTTGTTTTTATAGACCAATTCTGATGCTGCTTCAAGCCTGACCTTTTCAACTTTTTTGCTCCAGGGTTTGGATACAAATTCCGGGTTGTTTTTTAGAAATTCGGGTGGTGAGAGTTGCTTTAAAATATTAAGTTTTTTGATTTGAGGCAAGAACTTTGCAAGTAATTTGTAATTAAGATGGTGGTAAAGGAGTTTCAACAGTTTAAGTCTGTATAATTCATTGGGAGTGAGGCAATTATTATCTTCTTTACAATTTTTGAAATGGTTTACTTCTTTCAACAATTCAGGTTGCCAGAATTTTCTTGTTTTTTGCCATTGATCCCGGCTGCTGGTTTCATTGTTCCAGATTTTAGCAAGTTTTGCGGAAAGTTCCGGGTTTTCCAGAGTTTTATTTAGAGCCATGGTTCTAAGCATGGAGTAATAAGTAGATGAGGTTATCCACACTGTTCCCCGGTTAATATTATCGATGAATATTTTCACAGAATCTGCATCTGGTTTCATTTCTGCAGCTAGAGTTGCTGTGTCCAGAGAAAATCTTGATTCTTCGCCGAAAGAAAAATTTTCCGGAATAGGGAGAACTTTACGGCCAAAACTATGAAGATGTTCAAGCAGAATACTGCGAATCTGGTAATCACGATTGAAGTCGGAAATATTATTGCTTTGAAAGATTATTTCGGTGAGATTGAGTTTGGAATTTTTTTCCTGGTTTGTTTTTTCTGCAAAGCGGTTTAGTTGATTAACCCATTTCTTTTTGAGGGAAGCTCTGTTGTATTCCTTATGCAAAGCCAGCAATTGGGATTTTGCGTGCATATATGACAAAACTCTGATGGATGTTTCTTCAAAGAGATAGGGATTGTTTGCCAACCAGCCTTTTTGTAATCCTAGAGTGAATAAATTACATATATGTTTTGAGTTACCGGCAAATACTCTGGAACATTTCAGTTCTTCATTTATTATTCTGCCACTGTAACTGACTAGTTTTGCCAGAATCAAACTTGCCGTCATTCTGGCTTTGCCTGTGGAAAGGCTGAGAGCGAAAGCTGCGTTGCGAGCTGCACTGACTCCATCTTTGATCAAAAAGAGTAATTTAATTAACAATCCAGTGGCTTTTGGTGAGGAAACCCCAGTTTTTCCCAAGGATTCGGCTGCCATGGAATTGACTCGATAATTTTGATGTTTTTGTGTTTTCATGAGAGAGATCAAAATCTTTTTGACCTTTTGAGTTTGAGAAATTTCCGGAAGAATTTTGGCAATTTTGGTTCTTACTTTGGAGTTGGCATCACCGAGGGGAGGTATTCTATCAAGTAGAGAACTGATAAGCTCCAGTAATTTAACAGAATTATATTTCCACTTTACCAAGTTTTGCAGTGCCATAATCACTGGTTGATCATCCCGCGAAGGAAAATAATCTTCTGCGGGATATCGATTAATAAGCTTAATCAGTGATGCTTCGATTTTTTCAGGAATAACAGAGTGGTATTCAAGCAGATTCTTTAATTGAGCCTTGGGAAACATAGTAATATGCTTGAGAAAAAAACGGTTGCAACTGAGAGCAAATTGTTTTTTGCGGTTGTCTTGAGGTTGATGGGAGGTAATCCGATCAACAATTATTTTAACTTGATGTCGGTTGGTTGGAGGAGTGGCCATTTGTTCCCGCAAAGAAACTGGTTTTTCTCTGCGCAAATAGAAAATAATTCCCCAGATAATCAGCAGTGAAGAAAAGAAAACCAGTTTGAATTTGAAAGAAAATACATTTTTACTCATAATTACCAGTTTTTTTAAGAGCAAGTTTGAGGATAAAACTACCTAGAAATAATTGGATTAACAGACCGGGAATTCTTAGAAGCCAAGGTCTTATGGAAAGATAGAGATAATGTTGGTTGATGATGAATCTTGTTGAAAAATCAAGTAAATGAACCAAAATAATTATTGAAATCACTGTGGGCCATATTTTTAAATCTACAAATCTGCCCAATAGATACAAAATAAGAGAGATTCCAATAATAAAACTGCCTTCCAGAGCCAAAGGAGTAACTAGATATTTCTGCACGAATTCGGACATTAAATAGAGATGTTTTTTAAAAAAGGTCAGAAGAATAATATCAAGGTAGATGATGATAAAATAGGTGCCCACCGCTGCAAAAAAAACCAGGGCAATTTTTCTTCCTGTTTTCAGCCATCCTGAATCAAAGTTGAATTTACCACCAGGTTTTTTAAAAAACTTGCTTTTGGCAGTTTTTTTCTTTGTCTTTTTTTCTTTTTGAGAGGCTGAATCTGTTTTCTGGTCGGGTTTCCTGGGGTGGTTATTCTTGTTTTTGTTCATCACTTTTCCTGAATAAAAGTTCTGTTTCCTCATCCGGATAAATAACTTTTTGAAGACAAAGTCCTTTTGCCGGAGCTGTTGGTCCTGCTTTTGTTCTGTCTCGGGTGTTAAGCAGTTTTTTGACAAATTCCGGTTTTTGAAAACCTTTGCCAATAATGACCAGTGTACCTGCAATTATGCGGATCATATTCTGGACAAATGCAGTTCCGGCTACAGTTAACAATAATTCTTCCTCGCCTTCAAGTGAGATTTTGGTGATTTTTCTGACAGCATGTCGGCTTTCACAAGCTGCAGCACGAAAAGAACTGAAATCATGAGTTCCTTCAAAATAACCTACAGCATTTTTCATGGATTCTACATTGAGTTTTTTGTAAACATGCCAGTGATATCTGTTGTCAAGAGGGTTGGGAATCAGGCTGTTGCGAATTTTATACTGGTAAATTTTGCCAGCGGTGTGTCTGGGTCTGAAATTGGGTTCCACCCTTTTAATGCTTGTTACAGCGACGTCATCAGGCAGTGAAGAATTAAGCCCTTTGAGATAGTTTATATCTGAAAGAACCAAACTTGATGCATAAAAAACTCGTTGTCCCAGAGCGTGGACTCCAGAATCCGTTCTGGAAGCCCCTTTAATTCTGACAAAATGTTTTTCCATTTTTGAAATTGAATTTTCCAGAACTTCTTGAATAGTAATGCCGTTTTTTTGAAATTGAAAACCACAATAGTTGGTTCCGTCGTAAGCTACTTCAAGTAAAATTCCCTGCATAATTCCAGACTTTTGTTAAAATGAAAAACCCATTCCAAACATCCAATATTGATCACTCAAATACAGAGTTTTGCCGCTTCCGAAATTATCGGCCGTACTCCAAGTGTATTCTGCAAATATACAGGTTTTGGTGATACCCGTTTCAACTTCAAGGTTGTGGGCTGCTTTTTGATCGAAAAAATCCAGAATAAGTGACACTCCCAAAGTGAACTCATAACCCATGGTTCCGCCGGAGGCTTTGCTGCCTCCTTCGGGTTCCCAGGTGGCGATAGAACCATCACCTTGGGTGATCCACCACAAAGTATAGTTGACTCCAGCTTTACCATAAGGAACAAGGGGTATTTTCCACTTTTTGTCCAACCAGTCAAAACGATAGACAAGTTTTAAAGCTGTGGGAAGCAGATACAGATCGGTTTCATCGGATGATGCTTCCCCTGCTTCGTCGAGAGAATTACCGCTGACAAAGTAGAATCCGGTTTCAAAACCTGCATAGAGGGAACCGAAGAAATCAAGGAGTAAAAAATTGATTTCACTTTTATAGACAATGCTTCCGTCATTTCCATAAATATCAGCAAAAGGAGTGGCATTTCCACCAAATTCAGAATCAATTTCCGGAACGAATTTGCCACCTTTGATTTCGAGCAACCACCATGATTTTTTTTCATTGGCACCGGCTTGAAAACTGAAAAGGAGCGAGAAAATAAAGATAATGGAATATATTATATTTTTCATTTGATATCTCATAATTTGATATTGTTTATCTGTGGATGGAGCGAAGCTTGCCTTTGATGAGTTGACGCTTTTTGAAAGCAACAGCAGCTCCGGAAATCAGAAATAAGCTCCACCAGGGCAAGAAAAGCAGAACAGATGCCAGTAGAACCAGAGGCAACAAAAGGAGTTTAACACTTTCTACAAGTATATTGCTCGATGAAATAAAGGAAGCAATAGTTTTGCCGTTGGCATAGTACCATTTGGTGAAAGCGATTCCCGGTTCATTGGTTAATAATTTTTTGTCTCTGAATTTCCTGAGAATTTTTACAAAGGGATGATTCTTGCTTCGGTAGACAGTTGTGGCGACAAAGCAGTAATCACCGGTAGCACTGCCACCGTTGGAGCTGTAGTGTTCGGCAAAGTCGGTAGTGGGCAGAGGTGTTTCCGACACAACTTCACTGATTACAGAAACATTTTTATATTCATCAACAGCTACCACAGCAAAAGAATATTCAACTTGATTTTCCAAGCCGCCGATGCGCATTTTTTTTCCTGTATTGGTGGTTGAGCCACATACATAACATTTGTAGGGACGGCCTCCTTCAACCAGCATATTGTCGGGGCAGGTATAATTAAGGTCGTTTTTGTAATGTTTTTTTCTGTTTGGCTTGTGGTCAAATTGCTCTTGCTCATCAAAATAGAACCTGTCATTATCATAATCATCATTAACTTGATAATCATCATTATTATCAGGATAGATCATCTTTTTGGTTGCATCAGTTGTGTCATCATATTCAAGTACTTTTCCGCAGACATCCTCTGTATCTACCCAATTTGCCATGGAGGAGTCGGCAACTTCGGCCGGTGTAGTTTCCCGCATGCATAAAACATTGAAATATTGAATGCCTTCTTCATCTGCATCATCGTTGTTCCAGTGGACTGTTACAGCGTTTTCTCCGCTGGAAGCACTTATTTCTGAGCGGGGAGCAGGGCCTCTGGTATCATAGGAGATTGTTTCGCTCCAAAGAGTGTCTCTGTTTTCCAGGGAGGAAAATATATAAAAAGTGGACGAACCGGAATTTTTTTCAGAACAGGTGCCAGATTCGGGATCTACCAGATAATTTACAGGGATGGGAATATATTTGGTTTCATTGTTGAATGAGTTGATATTGAGGCTGGCCAATTCGGCACACTGGCTCAGGGCAACTGAGGTATTGGAGCAGTCACTGCCGAGATAGAAGAAAACATCGGAGCCATCGAAAGGGCCATCGTAATTGAAGGCGAAATAATAAGAATAAAGCTCATCTTCAGTATTGTCTTCATCGCAGAGGCAACGAGCCATATTTGTATGTTGGCTGTATTCGACCTCGTCCATGGAAGAACCACCGTTGCCGGGAAGTCCGTCATATCGGCCGTGAAGAGTAAATTGAGCCCGGGCTCTGGGCATGAACCTCGGAAAGACAAAAGCTGCGATAACAGAGAATAGAATAAGAAAAGTTTTCATAATTTATCACTTTCATTGTCGGTTGGAGCATTTTATTGAGAAAGCAAGATGCGCAACAGAGCAATTAAAAGAAGTATAATTTTCGATTAAAAAAGGACTGAAGAGAGGTATAATTTCAACAATATATTTTTGCAGATTATACCAAAAAATCAAAAAAATCAGTAAAATTCAGGAGGAAAAAGACTTTCTCTGCAGTCCAATCCAAAAGCCCTGGGGGTCATCACCGGGACAGGAGGTGCCTGAACTCGTTTAAAATAACTGTTACTGATGGCTTTTACAAGTTCTTTGGCATATTTATAAAATTCATCAGCATTAAATTTATCATAAACCAACAGTTGATTTTTGTCCGGAAGCCATAAATCAGGCTCAAGGTTTCTTTCCCGGAAGAGTTTTTTCAATTGCAGGGGAGATTTTTTATTTTCGATGATTTCAGTTCCCAGTGGAGATTCAATATAATAATCGAAGGGATCCCCGAGATTATTCTCTATATTCTGAGCAGCCGATAATTCAGCTGAAGGTTTGAGGTCAACAACTTGAGCGGGAATAATCTCATTTTCGGGATCGATATATTTTATCAGTTGGAAGATATCAAGTTTGGAAACATCGCCCAGGGGCATGATTGCACCAAGAATATCACCGTATAAAGTTGCGTAACCCCTTTGCAGTTCCGTCTTGTTTCCGTTGCCGACGACCATTAATCCACGTTCCTGACTGTATTGCATCAGGATGTTGCCCCGTTCCCGAGCCTGCATGTTTTCGAGAGTAATCTGCTTTGGTTTTTGACTAAGACCTGCTTTGAGATCAGAGATTTTCTTTTTGAATACGTCTTCAATGGGATGAATTATATATTCACACTGCAGTTTTTCGGCCATTTTCCCGGCCATTGATTTGGTAATTTTTGAATTAAAACGGGAAGGGAGGTTGAGACAGAGCAGATTCTCGGCTCCAATTGCCTCAACCAGAAGAAGGGCATCAAGGGCAGAATCTATTCCGCCACTCAGCCCGAGTACAGCTCCTTTGAAAAAAATATTTCTTTCCAGGAATGATTTCAGGGTGTAAATAAGAGCTTCCTTGAGGATTGCCATTTTCGGAGGACTTGTTTGTAATTGAGGTACATTGGAAATTTTGTGTTTTGGAGAAAAATTAACTGCCAGCAGTTTCTCTTTGAAAAAACTACCGATTTCAAGCTTGAAATTATTGGTTATGGCAAAATTACCACCGTCAAAAATAACTATATTTTTGCCGATATCTTGAATACCTGATGAATTTGCATAAAAAAGAGGCAGTCCCGTTTCCTCGACTCGTCGTCTGGCTGTTTCCACTCTCATTTGGAATTTGGTAGTGTGAAAGGGGGATGAGTTGAGAACCAGAAGGGCTTGTGCTCCCTGGGCGGCAAGTAATCTGGCAGGATGATGTGGCGAATAATCATCCCACATTTCCTGGCAGATCATGATTCCCATGTTTATTTGACCTTTTTTGCCAAAATTAAATGAAACAGGACGGATTTCATCTTCATTGCCGGGCAGGAAGTAACGACTGTCTTCAAGGACTCCTTCGTTGATCAGGAGAGTTTTTTTGCCTGTTCTGATTATTTTGCCGTTGGAGATGGCCGCATAACCGTTATAGCGGGCAGGTTCTCCGTTGTGCATTCTATTTTTGTCATCTGAAAGAGCGAGACCGAGTACAAGATTGATGTTCCGGGAAACCGGCAGAATAATTTGGTGGAGGAGTTCCCACTGTTTTTTGATGAATTTATTATCTGTATGCAGATCGCCCAGACAATAGCCGGAAAGAGCCATTTCCGGAAATATGAGCAATTCAAAATTATTGTTGCTGGCTTCCAGGATGATTTTTCTGATTCTTTTGGCATTTTCGAGCAATTTTCCTGGAGCAGGATTAAATGATGAGATTCCGACCTTGATTACCATTATTATTGTTATCCCGGGGCTGAAAGCTGAAGTCCAGGAACTGCAAACTCTGTTAACAAAAAGGCATTGTAGTTCGCTGACTGTTGAGAGCTTTTTGCATCTTGAAAGATCAACTGGATAAGTTGTCAAAAAGTTCGGTTATTGAAAGTTTTAAAATCGGATGAACTAATTCCGAATTCAATTCAACCATAGGTTCTAGCACAAAAAGGCGATCCTGTAAAAGAGGATGAGGGATGACCAGATTTTTATCTTTCAGAATCAAGTTGTTCCAGAACAGAATATCCAGATCTATGGTGCGATCACCCCATTTTATGGTACGTATTCTACCCAATTGGTTTTCTATTTCCTGTGTTTTTTCGAGGAAATAGTGAGGGGAAACTCCTTTGTTTACCATGAGTTCAACAACCTGGTTCAGATAATTCCCGGAGCCGGGCCCCAGCGGTTTGGTTTCATAAATGGAGGAAGCTCTAAGTTGTTTGACACATGCCAGTTGTCGCAGCTTCTTGCGAGCTTGAGACAGGTAATCATTGCGGGGAGGAATATTGGAGCCTAATCCCAGGTAAACAAGATTATGATTTCTTTTTTTTAGATCATCCATTGTTTATTCTCCAGTTTGGACAAATTAAACTTCATTTCATAATTTGATGTTGATTGCAAATAAATCACTAATTTTAAGAGAACTCCTGAGATTATCTTTTCTTTTTGGCAGATTGGATTGAAAAATAATAATCTTTGTATAAGATATAGCAGAATTGAACCAATAATTGGAGGTTTTATCAAATGAAAGATGTCCTGGGAAAGATGAGTTCGTTGAATGTTTTATCTCTTATTCTGGCTGGAGGAGTTGGGTCTCGTTTATTTCCTCTTACAGCTGACAGAGCCAAACCGGCAGTTCCAATCGGAGGTCGTTATCGTCTGATTGATATAGTTCTTTCCAATTTTGTCAATTCAGGCCTCTACAAAATCAAAGTAATTACTCAATATAAAAGTGATTCTTTGAACAAGCATCTTTCCAGAGGCTGGTATCTTCCATACACTCTCGGTCATTATGTCGAAGCAGTTCCGGCTCAGCAGCGGGTGGGACAGTCCTGGTTCAAAGGATCCGCGGATGCCATCTATCAGAGCCTGAATATTCTTTCAGATGAATATCCCGATGTAGTTTGTATTTTTGGTGGAGATCATATTTATTCCATGGATATACGTCAAATGATCAATTACCACATCAGGGCTGATTCCGATCTGACAGTTGCCGCAATTCCGGTTCCGGTTGAAGAAGCCAAAGCTTTTGGTGTTATTGAAATCGACAAAAAATGGAAAATTAAAGGTTTTCAGGAAAAACCTGACGAACCCAGGGAAATTCCCGACAGACCCGGTTACAGTTTGGTTTCAATGGGCAATTATGTTTTCAATTCTCTGCCACTGGTTTCCGAATTGACCAGGGATGCAGAAAATTCTGATTCTGCCCATGATTTTGGCAAAGATATTATTCCCAAAATGGTAGAAAACTACCGGGTTTTTGCATATGATTTCAGTACTAATGATGTGCCGGGACATACTGAGAGCGAAAAGGGATATTGGCGTGATGTTGGTACAATTTCCAGTTATTTTGAAGCCAATATGGATCTGGTTCAAATCAGTCCCCATTTCAATCTTCATAATCCCCGCTGGCCTCTGCACACTTATAATCGCACTTTGCCACCTGCCAAATTTGTTTTTTCAAACGGACCCAGGTTGGGTATTGCTACCAATTCGCTGGTATCAGAAGGTTGTATTATTTCCGGAGGGCGAATCAGAAGATCTCTGCTTTCTCCTTCAGTTCGCATCAATTCTTTTTCCGAGATTGAAGATGCTATTTTGCTTGATGGTGTCGATGTAGGGCGTAATGTCAGACTCAGAAGATGCATAATTGATAAAAATGTTCGGATTCCAGTCGGTGAAGTTATCGGTTATGATATTGAGCATGATAAAAAACGATTTACTGTTACTGAAGAAGATATAGTTGTCATACCCAAAGGATTTATTTTTTAATGCCTGATTCTCCAGTATCAAATAACACCCCCTCCAATTCCGGAGAGCAATTCAGTCAGGTTGTTAAGCTTTCCAACCAGATGATCGATGAAATTTCTCGAGCCTATCTGGGATCTTCCAGAGTGATTAAATTTTCCCTGGCAGTTTTTTTGGCCAAAGGTCACCTTTTGCTGGAAGATGTACCCGGGGTGGGTAAAACCACTCTTGCCAGAGCCTTTTCTCAAATTATCGGAGCCTCCATCAGCAGAATTCAATGTACTCCCGATCTTTTGCCTTCCGATGTTGTAGGTTTTTCAATTCCGGAAAAGCAATTCAGTTCTTTTAAATATAAAAAGGGGCCTATTTTTTCAAATATAGTAGTAGTTGATGAAATCAATCGGGCATCTCCTCGTACACAAAGTGCTTTTCTGGAAGCGATGGAAGAAAATCAGGTTACAGTCGAAGGTCAAACCCGTACTCTGCCCAGGCCTTTTTTTATTATAGCTACCCAGAATCCTGTTGAAATTGCCGGCACTTATCCTCTTCCTGAATCACAGCAGGATCGTTTTGATATGAGGCTTTCTATTGGATATCCTCCCCCAAACCGGGAAAAACAACTGTTGAGTCAAATCAACTCCCAGCGTAAGCCCCACCAATGTCAAAATATTGCCGGGCCGGAACAATTACAACTCCTGCTTGGGGCTGTTGACAGAGTAAAAATAGCTGATTCCCTGGTAGACTATGTTCTCAAGGTCGGCAGGAATTCTCGCAAACACAGTGGGTTGAAATTAGGTATTTCCCCCCGGGGTCTTATTTCCTGGATTCAGGTAGCCAAGGCTTTGGCAGTAATTAATGGCAGAGATTACGTTGTTCCTGAAGACCTCATGGATACAACCGATTATACTCTTGTTCACCGCATAAAAGAAAAAAAACAGGATCAACCCTTTGTTCATTCCAAGCGCAAGGAAATTCTCAATTCCATTCTTGAATCTGTTCCACTTCCCCTTTAATTTCTGCTTTTTTTGGGTTTTCATACCCGTTTAAATTTTTATGATAATTTCATTTTTTTTTGCCCGGTAATATTGGGGCCAACTCAAGTTTTTATCAAGACACATTTTTTTTAAAATATCTCTGATTTTTTTTGCCCAGAAATCAGGTACTACTTCGGATTCTTTAAACATATTATAATAAAAAGTGGGGGCGGGAACTATTGCCGCAAGATGAGCCGCTTCCAGCAGATTGACAAATGATGGTGATTTGCCGAAATAGAGATTGGCTCCTTGTCTGATTCCTCGCAATTTCGGTCCCATTTCAATGATATTGAAATATATTTCCAGAATTCTTTGTTTACTCAAATATTTTTCAAGTCTCCAGGTGAGAAAAGCCTCTTCAAGCTTTCTGGAGATAGTGCGGGCTCCGCTAAAGTAGAGATTTTTGACAGTTTGCTGAGAAATGGTGCTGGCCCCCTTTACTATTTTTCCCTTATGAAGATTGAACCCGATAGCCTTGTTGACCATTTTCCAGGCAAAACCTCGGTGTTCAAAAAAATTAACGTCTTCGGCTGAGATAAAAGCATATATCAAATGTTTGGGCAGGGAAATCCACGGGGAAAATTCGGGATCAGATTTGCCCAGGGTTCTTTTTACTTTATGGTTTTTATTATCAAGTAGAGTTACTTCAACTTCGTCTTTGAGAAGACGCACATCCATTTTGTCCGGTTCTTTTAAAACTTTGCAGCCTTTTCCCAAGAGTTGGACATGAGAATTGAAATCCTTCAAATTGTTCAGAGGCAAAATGGAAGAAAAGAGGAAACCAACATTGCCACTGAGTTTGGCTGAATAAATGTGGGGGATTAAATTATTCGGAATAGTTTTGAACAAATCATGACATTTTACCTGCTTGAGAAGAACCTTCAATTTCAGTCGGTTCTGCTGATGAGCAAGTTGAACAACAAAAGGAGAATCCAATCCGGCGTCAATCGTGTTTTTAAGCGTAATTCTGTCAGATTTTCGTTCCAATTTTGAATCAATGGTTAAATTTGGCCAGTTGACAGCATGATCTGCAATTAAGGATTGCTTGGTAATCAGATTTTTCAATTCGGTTTTTCCTGAAAAGGAGGTTAGTTTATTATTCCAGACCAGATTAAAATTACTTTTGAACCGGCCTTTAAAACCTTTTTTGAAAAACACAGGCAGTTTGGAAACAGAATCAAAAAGCGCTGTGAAGGATTTTAAAGATCCTTCACCATTACCTTCAAGATAGAGTCGTTTGTTTTTAAGATTGGTTTTTCCTTTGAGTGAGAACAGATTATCATAATGTTGAATCTTGAAGGAAAAATCCCAGATCTCTCTGGAAATCAATTCAGCTCGGCCTCTGAAATCAAAATCTTTGCCGGATTTATGAATTAGTTTGAGATATTCAATTTTAATATTTTTAAGACTGGTTTTATTCAAGCGGAATTTAATTTTTTTGGCAGCCCAGATACCGTATTTGCCTTCATACTGAGCAAGAAAAGCAAATAGTTCCATGTCATTATCGGGGGATTTTTCCCCTGAAATATCCTGAAAAATTATTTCATTATTCTGGTTATTAATTTTGATAATTCCATTTTTGATTTTTACTCCTGATTTTTTGTAATATTTTTGAAAAAAGCCGGGAGTTGTTGGAGTATTTTTAGAAGTTGTTCTGTCGATATTCAGAGCCAATACAGGTTTTATCAGTTCTATCCGGCCAGGAAATGATAACGATAATAAATTATTTGGAACAAATTTGAAGTTGATCTGACCAACTTTTATTTTGTTGACCGGGTTTTTCAATTTGGACTTGTTGATGATAAGTTGAAGCCCCGAATTGATTTCAATGGAACCCGCAGAAAATTCATACCCCTTTTTTTTGAGAAAAGTTTCGATATTTTGTTGCAACCTGGTTTTTACCAGATAGTGAACGCCTGGAGGTCCAATCATTGCAAGTAGAAACAAAGGAATAAAAAGATGAATTTTCATATCTTCTTTTTATTACACTTTTGTTGATTTGAAAAATTTTTAAAGGAAATTAACAGGGAAATTATTCATCGCTTACAGGTTTGACGAAAGCTACAATGAGGGCGCCTACCAGGCAGAGACCGCCGGCAATGGTGAATGCCAGGGGGAAATTGCCCATGTCGCCTAATTTGCCGCCCATGATAGGACCACCGATTCCGCCAACACCATAGGCCAGGAAAATCCAACCGTAGTTTTGACCAATATATTTGGCTCCAAAAGTTTCGGAAGTGATAGTTGGAAAGAGGGAAAAGTTGCCGCCGAAGTTGAAACCGATAAGAGTGGCTCCGGCATAGAGCAAATAGGGAGTTCCTGCCATATAAGGGAAGAGAATGACGATTATTCCCTGGGTGGCGGTCATGATTACCAGTGATACTTTGCGTCCCAGTTTGTCGCTGATAACACCCCAGGCGATTCTGCCCAGACCGTTGGCCAGAGCATAAAAAACTCCCATAGCAGTTCCGGCGATAGCCGATGCTTCTGTTTTACTAATTCCTTTTTCTTGAAGTGCAATTGACGGGAAGGATTTCATGAGACCGATAGCCATCAGTCCTGCAGCCGCACCAAACAAGAAGGTCATGAAAATCATGTAAAATTGAGGAGTTTTAAGCATGGCTCCGGTTTTGAGATTGGCTTTGGTGGATTTATTTTTATTGGTTTTGCTGTTTTCATGGGCCTCAGGATCCCAGCCTTCGGGAACATAACCTTCAGGAGGATAAACCATGAAAATTCCGCCAATAAAAACCATGGCCAGAAAGATGCCGCCATAAATCATGAAGGTATGGCCAAGGCTTGTTCTAGCCAGCAGACCGCCCCAAGAGCCGGCCAGTTTAACCCACAGGGTTGCTCCAAAACCGAAACCGGCAACAGCCAGTCCGGTGATTAAGCCCTTTTTGTCAGGAAACCATTTCATGCCGCAGGCAATTGGGACAACATAGGCCAGACCGATTCCGGAGCCGCCCATTACCCCAATGAAAAAGAGGGTGGAATAAAAATTGGTCGGGGCAATATATCCGGCGAGAAAATAACCCAGTCCCAAGGTAACGCCACCGGCCAGAGCCAGAATTCGGGGACCGACTTTAGGCATTATTCTGCCGGCTATAACCATGACAATGGCGAAAAAAGCCAGCCCTGCCGCGAAAACAGCCTGAGTTTGAGTTTTGGACCAGCTGGCTCTTTCAAGATAAGGGGTAAATACGGACCAGGCGTAAATAGCACCCAGAGCCAGTTGGATAAATATTGCGCCAATTGCCACAAACCAGCGATTCATAATTTTTTGATCAGTCATTTTATTCCTCCGGATTGAAGGTATCAGTGGGTTTATAATAAATTATTCGAGTTTGATTGCTTTTATTGTTCCAGATGAAAGCAGGGCTGAAACTCTTGAATTCAAGATTAAAACAATTGAGTTGAAAACGATATAAATCGCCTACATTAATGGGTAAATTTTGTCAAGGTCAGGATGTGATAAACTGAAAAATATTTTTTTAACCATATCAAGTCAAGACAAAAAAGAAAATACTGGTAATTGGAAAAAAGATCTAATAGAATTTAAATTCTTCAACAAAAGAAAAAATTAATTTTGCTCTTAAGGTGTTGTTGTAGCTTTCTTAGCTGTTGTTGCAACTTCTTTTATAATAACTTTGTCGGAATCAAGATTGTGATGTATAGGTTTTTAAATATTGCTCCGGAAATTGAAATGACCAGGGACATGCAGGCTTTTATTCAGGAAAAACAACTGGATTTTTGTATTTGTTCCTGTGATGATCTGGACCAGGAACTGCAGGAGTCGAACAATTTGCTTCTGGTTATATCTGAAAAATGCATTTCTTCTTCAAGGCATGAGCAAGTTCTTAAAAAATTAAAACAAAATAACCAGATAAAAACACATATTGTTTTTGTGTATCGGGATAATTTGTCTGAATCTGATCGTGTTAGTGAATTGTCCGATCTCATCCTCAAAATTAAAGATAATTCCTTTGTGGAAAGCCAGATTCTTCGACAGATGCAGTATTTTTACGATTATACATCCAAATTGGAAAAGAAAAATTTAAACAACAAGGAGAGCCAATACAAAAAAACCTTTTTAAAAGAAAATCCCCTGCTTTTCAGAGCCATCTACAATTCAGCCTACGACGCCATTTTCCTTATGCAAAAAGGTAAGTTCATAGATTGTAACCCAAGAACTCTCGAGTTTTTTGAACTTGATAATTCATGCAAGATCATCAATCAGCCACCTCATGAATTTTCCCCGGAATTACAACCCGATGGGATCAGTTCCAAAGAAAAAGCTTTTTATTATCTCAGAAAAGCGGAACAGGGTTATCCTCAATCTTTTTATTGGATGCATCAAACAGCAAAAGGACGCAATTTTCACACTCAAGTTACATTGACTCCCGTCAATCTAGGCCACCAGCAGATAATAATGGCTGTGGTCAGGGATATAACAGAATTTATCAAAGACAAGGAAAAATTGAAAGCTCAGGAAAAAGAATACAGGCTGGTTTTTGATAATTCCGGAGCTGCTACTGTCATTTTGGAAAATGATGGAACTATTTCTCTGGCCAACAAAACTTTTGAGAGATTATCAGGGTATTCCAAATCGGAAGTGGAAAATAAGTTGACCTGGATGGAAGTGATCAGTCCGGAATACTTGTCGGTAATGAAAAAACGTCATAAAGCCAGGCGTTCAGGGGATAAAAATGTTCCGAGTCGTTATGAATTCGACTTGGTTTGCAAAGATGGAGATATTCGCAATATTCTCCTCGAGGTCAAACTTATTCCCGGAACCCTGCAGTCGGTTGCTTCTCTCATAGATATTACCACGCTCAAAAATACTCAAAAAGAACTTGCTGCCAGCAAGGAGAATTTTCGTATAACCCTCGATTCCATTGGTGACGGAGTTATAGCCACCAATGCTGCGGGCAAGATAATAAATATCAATAATGAAGCCCTTAAAATTCTGGAGCTCAAAAGAGAAAACGCTCTGAACAATCATTTAAAAAAGATTTTCCCAGTTTATGAAGTTCTCAAGGGTCAAAAGATAGCTTCGCCATACGAACAAGTAATGGATAGCCGGGATATAGTCAGAATGTCCAATCATACCGTTACCTACACACGTAGCGGTCGCAAGATTTACATTTCTTCAAGTGGAGCTCCAATTATCGATAAAAACAACCAGATAAAAGGGGTGGTGGTAGTTTTCAGAGATGTAACAGAAAAAAGGATCCTGCAAAGAGAAGTGAGAAAAACCGAACAGTTGAAGTCAATTGGCATTCTTGCCGGTGGAATTGCCCATGATTTCAATAATATTCTCACTGCAATCGTGAGTACTATAAATCTACTTCAGTTGGAATGTGAAGGTTTGCCAGAACCGATTTCTTTGCTGAAGCAGGCGGAGTCGGCTGTGGATCGTGCCAAACAACTGGCTAATCAACTTCTTACTTTCTCCAAAGGAGGAACACCAATTAAAGAAGTTACTTCGGTACAAGAAATTATTTATGAATCTGCAGATTTCAGTTTACATGGTTCCGGGGTAAAACTTGAGACTCATTTCAATATCGGCGACAGCCATATATTTGTTGATAAAGATCAGATTTACCAAGTTTTCAGCAATCTTGCCATCAATGCCATGCAGGCGATGCCTCAGGGAGGGAAACTTGTTATCAAGGCCGGACCGGTTCAGATTGGCCAAGAACATCCAAAACTAAAGCCGGGAAATTATCTCAAAATTGACTATATCGACAATGGTTCAGGAATCGGTCGGGAATTTGGAGAAAAAGTTTTTTCTCCCTATTTTACCACCAAAGAAAAGGGTCATGGTTTGGGACTGGCAATTGTTCGTTCCATTATAGAAAAACACAAAGGGTGGATTAACTTTACGTCTAAAAAAGGCGAAGGATCTACTTTTTCAGTGTATTTGCCTGTTACCAATCGTAAACCTGTGTCCGAAAAATCCATAAAAGATTTTGGAAAATTTGAAGGCGAAAAAAATCTGCTTTTACTTGATGATGAACCACTTATCCGTAAATTATCCGGGAAAATATTTAATTATTTTGGTTTCAAGGTAAGTTTGGCCAAAAACAATAGCGAAGTTCTGGAAATATTCAAAGAAAAATTAAAACAGAACTACAGATATGATTTGGTTATTCTTGATTTAATTCTTCCCGATTCAGAGTCCTCGTTAAAGATAAATCAAAAACTCAAAGAGTTGGATCCGGAAGTGAAAACCATAATTTCCAGCGGATACTCCAACTCATCCCTCATGGCTGATTATCGCAAATACGGTTTTGACGGATTGCTCAGGAAACCATATAAAATGGACGATATAACTGAATTGTTGTCAAATCTGTTCTGATTATCTGTTTTTGTGAATATGCAAGAGCAATTGGTTTATATTTCGAGGAGAAATCCTTTTTTGAGAGGTAAGTTTTTGTTTTTCATTTTTTTTTGCAATTTTACCTGGGCCAATTTCACTGCTGTAGCCATGTTTTTGCCTGAAGCCAGGAGACTGGCAATTGCCGTACTTAACCAGCAACCGGTTCCTCGATAATTTCGCGGTACTTTTTCCTTTTTGAAAACCTTGTCATATTCCGGGGTCAGCAGATAATCCATTATTAAATTACCTTCAAGATGCCCGCCTTTTATCAAAACATTGTCAACTCCCATATTTTGGATTAATTTTGCTGCTTCTTTCATCTCTTCCATGTTTTTGGGACGTTTTTTACAGAAAAATTCTGTTTCATCAAGATTTGGAGTCAACAAAGTTACTTGGGGCAATATCTGTTGAAAATCTTCAATTTCAGGTTTCGCCAGCAGTTTGCCTCCGGTAGTGGATTTAAGTACCGGATCCCAGACAATATTGTCAAAATGATGAAGATTGAGAAGACGGCAGATGGTTTTGAGATTGGTAACGGTACCTGTCATGCCGATCTTAGCTGTTTTAACTGTAAATTCATTTAGGATTATTTCGAATTGTGCTTTAACCCGTGCGGGAGTAAGAGAGAAATTCTCTGTAAATTCAAGAGAATTCTGGATAGTTATGGAGGTAACCGCAGCACTGCAATGACAGTTGAATTCACCGGCCACTCTGGAATCGAGTAAAAGTCCTGCTCCAGCAGTGGGATCAATGCCAGCAAAGCTAATAATGTTGTTCATGGTTGGTAATACCTTTTCTGTATATAGGGTTCAGCGTTCAACTTGACAAGAAAATATTGGCGTATTATTAACATAATTAGGATTTTTTAAAAATTTTTACGCTTCCCTGGGCGTCTTTAAGTTCAGGGAACTCAATTCTCCAGTGCTCGGGAAACCGGAAGGAATATCTCCAGACCGGTGCGGCCCCCGCCACTGTAAGCTGCATTAAAACCCCAAGATGGTTTCACTGCCTCCTAAGAAGGCGGGAAGGAATTATCATTATTGGCGCAGTAAGCCAGGAGACCGGCTGGAGTATCCATAGTCTGCACAGGGCCAGCATCAGAGCTGTTTTCTCTTTGTGCAAAGGGCATTTCGCCACTTTGACCGGAAAACGCTTTATTCTGTTACTAGCGGAGGGCTAATAACAGCAATATCTCATCTTCAGCCTTGATTCAGAGTAAATGGTAAAACGGGGTTAAATACAACTTTATTAAGTTGCGTTTACAGTTGGAGCTTCAACACAATTATCCCTCAATATTTGGAGTTTACTGAAACCTTATGGATGGACAGGTATTTTGTTTTATCTGATTTGCATGCTTTCTTGCTTTACACTAGCCAATTCTGCCGAAAAAAATGAAGAAGAAAATGAAGAAGAAATAGTTGTAGTCGGACGCAAAAAAAAAACAGCAAAATTACAGGTAGGATCTGATAATGTGGTTAAAACCAGTGAGGTTATTGAAAGTGGCAAAACTCTGTCTGAAGAATTGAGCAGTAAACCGGGTATAACCGTCAGGGAAACTGGTGGAATCGGTCAGATGTCTCTCATTCAGATTAGAGGCTCCAATCCATCTCAGGCAGTGATCTTTTTGGATGGAATTCCTCTTTCTGCAGGGCAGGGGAGTTCATTCAATCTTTCTAATCTGCCTCTGGCCGGATTTTCTCAAATAGAGATATATAAGGGAGCTGTTCCCATAGAATATGGCGGGAGTGGACCAGGTGGAGTTTTAAATCTTGTTCCCGCTCCCTCGGGCAAGAATACTTGGTTTACCAGTTATAAACTAGGCTCCTGGTCTACAAACAGGATCAGCGCCAATGTAAACAGTAAATCACCTTTTCCCTGGACAGCTTCTCTTGATTGGGTGACTTCTGCCGGAGATTATCGTTATTTTACCAATGGAGGAACTCTATACACCCAGGAAGATGACAAATATGCAAACAGAATTAACAATTATTCCCGTATCCTGAGGGCTTTTCTATCCGGGAAATATTCTCTTGTAGGCGGGGAAATCAAGGTACATGGTCTGTATACTTTTAATCTCAGAGGTATTCCCGGTCCCGAAGCCGTTGTTACTGAAAATGCTTCTTATCAAAGCAGTCGCTATCTGGCAATTATTCGGTATAATCGCACCTTTCGGCTTTTTGATTTTTCGGGGTGGTTTTATAATGAGTTGCTGCGGGATTATTATCGCGATTTGTTTGGAGAAATAGGCCTCGGCAGACAAAATGACAGAAAACTGGTTAATAAAAGCGGAATAAAATTTAAATTCAGGAAATCATATAAACAACACCAATTTACTTTGGTTCCTCATTTTTATTCAGATCTTTTTCTGGTGGAAAAGATGTTGATGGATTTGCCTCTGAAAAAGCAACGACGGTATTTTGCTTCTTTAGGAGGACAATATGATTTCAGTTGGAGGAAGTTTCAATTCCTGGCAGGTTATGGCTTTTTGAAAAGCACTTATCAGGATTGGGGAGGCAAGGGAGAAAAAATTCATTCCTGGTTTTTCAAACTAAAGTACAATTTGGAAAATTTCAAATTTTCAACTTCTGTGGCTAAACAATATCGTCTGCCTTCTTTTTTGGAATTGTTCGGAGACTCCGGTGGAATAAAAGGAAATTCCGAACTGAGTTCGGAAAATTCTTTGAAAGGTGAAATCAGCCTGAGCTGGAAGCAAAAATTTTTACCCTGGCGATTGCAGATACAGGGCAGCCTTTTTAAAAGCAGGATTGAAAATCTTATCCAATTTGTTCCAAATTCTCAATTTGTAGCTATAGCTGACAATATAGGAAAAGCCGGAATATGGGGAGTAGAGAGCTACATTAAGCTTGCTCGAAAAAAACATTTTGAAACTCGATTGGGGTTAACCTGGCTTGATCATGTCAATCTAAGTGATATTTCTTATCAAAAAGGAAATAAACTACCGGGAAGATCAGATTTGAGTTTATATTGGAAAATAAAAAGCAGGTTCAAGTTGGGAAGCTTTTATCTGATTCCCGCCTACAGCTTATATTATCTTCAGGGTGGATATTTTGACAGTTCCGAAAGAAGACCCATGCCCTCCAAGTTGATTCATAGATTTTCACTTAATCTTCAGCCCTTTCATCGTACTTTCAATCTTTCTTTTCACTTTAATAACTTCATTGGTAAATTGAAAACTACAGTAACCCAGACGGGTCAAGCTAATTCAACTTCCATTGCTTATCCTCAGTCAGTTAGTAATTATTTGGGTTATCCCCTGCCCGGCAGAAGTTTTTTTATTAATCTGGCTGTTAAAAATTTTACAATATTTTCCAAATTAGCAAATTAAAGGAGACAACATGAATACAAAAATATCTGTTTATTTTCTTATCCTGTTTATTTTTATTGCAGGTTGTGAGGAAGAGAACAACAATTCCAACAATGTAAACAATGTCAATAATACCAATAATATCAATAATGTTAATAACACCAACAACAATATCAATAATCAACAATGTGAAAAGATTGAACCAATCAGCGATCCAACTCGCTTGGCTGTTGTTCTTACTGATTATACAAACGGAGCTGTTTCGGAAATAGATTTAACTGCAGAACCTTATACTATTAGCAACGATGTCGTTTTGATTCATTCAGATGCAGTGCCTCGTTATTTTGGCGACAAGTTTTATGCACTAAATCGTTATCTTGGGGACTCTCTGACTTTGATCGATGATGAGACCTGGGAGGTATTGGATGAAATTCTTTTTGTATCGGGTTCCAATCCTCAGGATATTCACATGGTTGATACCTGCAAGGGTTATGTCAGTCTCTATGCTGAAAATTATCTCCAGATTATTGATGTCCAGGGAGCTACTTCCATTGGTACAGTAGATCTTTCAGCCTGGGGAGATGAAGATGGAAGCTGTGAACCGGCTTATCTTACTTCTGATGCCAGTTATCTCTATGTTGCCATTCAGAATCTGGTTGATTTTGCCCCCACCAGAAATGGCCGAATTCTCAAAGTGGATCTGGCAACTGATGAAGTTGCAGGAGAAATAGTACTTAATACGGGAAATCCTTTTTATCCACTGATCAAAGTGCCCCAGACCGATATGTTTGTTGTGTTGACCGCTGCAGATTTCAGCACTCAGGGAGCTGCCATTGAAACTTTTCAGGCTGATGATGCAACCGCTACTTTGGTTATTTCTTCGGAAGAGTTGGGAGGAATTCCCAAACAGATAGTTTTTACAGAAAGTGAATGTGGTTATGTATTATTAAGTACAGCCTCCTACGAAACCGGAATCAGAGAATTTTGTCTTGACGGAACAGCAGGTTCCTGGCTTATGGAACCTGGAGTTCAGGAGCCGGCAGCAATAACCCTGATAGATGATGAACTTTTTATTGCAGATAACAGTTCGCAAACTTCTCAAATAATAATCTATGATCTTGTGACCCGGGAATTTACCCAGACTGTATTGAATACTTCTCTCCCGGTTTCAACTACAAAACCCTTTGTAAAACTTCCCTGAGTAAGGCGGGGTTGCTATATTTCAGAGAGAATTTTTTATCTGAGGAAATTTTATAACGATTGTTTCTATCATGAAATTAACAACCTCAGTTTTTGTCATTTTGGTTGAGTCGACTAAAATCGCATCTTCAGGTTGTTTAAGAGGAGCTGTTTTACGGGTGGAATCTCGGAGATCTCTTTGTTTCTGCTCTTTCAGGATGGTTTTGAAGTCAAGAGCCGAATCAGGATGCTCTTCTTGTAATTGCAGGAATCTTCTTTTGGCTCGTTCCTCGGCGGAAGCAGTCAGGAAGAATTTGACAGGAGCATCGGGAAAGACAATTGTTCCCATATCACGGCCTTCACATACAGTAGGTCCAGGATAAGCAAGTTTGCGCTGCAATTGCAGAAGATTGGCACGAACTTCGGGGACTGCCGCAATGATTGATGCCGCTTGGCCGGCTTTTGGAGCTCTTATTTGAGTTGAGACATCTTGTCCATTTAACAAGAATTTGGTGCCG
>JAWLEA010000171.1:0-5835 GCA_041686345.1 Polyangia bacterium
ATTTTCAAGTAAATTCAGGGAAGAATCAACCAGGTATTCCAACCTGCTTGCTTGATGTTTCTGACTTGAAACAGACCAGGCAATGGCTCCTCCGAGGCCTGTACCAAGAAGCAGCCAAAGTAAAAACATGATTTTTACTTGTTTTTTTTTAAATAACTTCGGCAAATTAATCATAGGATTATATGGCTTCTACAGGATTCCAATGTCCTGTCTTTTTGTTATATTTAACCAGCCAGGTTTTTTCCAGATGTCCATCGACAAATCTGAGAAGCCTGACTGTAGCATTTTTTGAGCTTTGTTTGGGATCGAGAATAGCACAACTGGTTCCGTAAACGGGAATTCGACTTGAGTCAGTTCCCTGCAACCACTGACCGGAATTTAAATGCTCGTGGCCGTGCAAAATACATTCTACCTTACTATTGGATAACAATTTACGCAACTCACTGCCATTTACCAGACCGTCACTCCAGCCGTCGAGCCCCTTTTGAGGGGGATGATGCAAGGCAATCACCTGAGGTTTGTCTGAATTTTCGAGATGAACTCTCAATTTCTGCAATTGCAACTCATCGATCTTGCCGTAAGCCATGCCAAATTCCGTTGGAATCGCTGTAGAAAGACCGATTATGGTAAAATCACCAAGATCCCTGACCAGAGGATAGGAAGCAAAGGAATCAACTCCGGCAAATAAACCGAGGTTTTTGTGTAGATTATTGTTGGCATAGGCGGCTTTTGTATAGGCATCATGATTACCGGGAATAATGCTGAATTGAGAAGGAGTAAAGGGGCTTTCTTCAAAAACTTCCTTCAATCTGCCATACTCCGACGGGTAAGCCAGATTGACCAAATCTCCGGTAATAACTATATGCTTGACTCCGAGACGATCGAGATTTTGCAATGACAAAGGTAACAGATGGGGACGAAACCGCCTTCTTGAACTGAAAAGCAGGTTGGCAAAACCAGTTATTCTTTTGGAAAATATATCTTTGAACTTGAAGGTTTTGTAAACCGGATAATGAATATCTGTAATCTGAGCAATTAATTTTTCTGACATAAAATCTCACAATGAAAAGGGTGAAACCTGAATAAACCACAAATCCTCAGCGCAATTTTGCCTTCCATTCACCAACCGCCTTCCAGAAATGTTGTCGTTCAGAACGGCTGAGGACAATCCAGCCCAGAAAGATATATACTGACATAATCAGGAACAGCGAATCCCAAAAATATTTTCTGTAGAAAAGAGCCTGAGTAATGGCAGCCGAATAAGCAAAAACAACTATGAAAATAGCCCAAGTCTGTAATTTGCGTCCATGATGGCTGATGAAGGGGAACTCGGACAAAAGGCCGAAACTGGTCAGTAGAACAAAGGCGGCTCCAAACCACTGGTTGTGAGGAAGATGATTGTAAAAACTCGAATTGAAAAAGGCGAAAATTATCATGGTAGCCACTGGTCGGGGCAAACCTTTCCAGCAAAAAGGAAAACTGAATTTCACCGCCGTATTTCTGGCATGACGGATGGAACCGGCCGCGATAATAATAAAAAGCAGAGCAACCCCCAGTTTGAAATTGGTTGGAGATATGTGGCTGAAAACAATAAAAGCCGGTGCTATGCATTGGGAAAAATGATCGGTAATGGTATCAAAATCGGAACCGAATTGATTGGAACGATTGGTAAGTCTGGCCACAAAACCGTCGAGGGAATCACCCAGGAGAAAACCTGCCAGAACAGCGTAAGATGCATCTATCGGTCTGCCCATGACAGCCAGAACTATTCCTGCAACCCCTCCAACAAGGTTTATCAGGGTAAACAGATCTTTCAACCCGAATCCTTTGCCAACAATTGCATTGATTAATTTATCCGGAGGAGTAAGTATTTTGGTAAATATTTTGTTTATTTTCATAGATAATAAGCGACAGAGGCATATCCTACTACTGAATTCTTGTCTCCAGTAACCTCGGCTGAAGATGTATATTGCAACAAACGGGACTTGACCGAATCCAATCGGCTGAGATATTCAATTACAACACAGGCAGGAATTACCCCACACATGGATATTCCTTTATCTCTGACAGTCTTGAACAAAGCTTGTGCATCCAGGGAAAGAGCTTTTTTCAAAGCTTCCTGATCAAGCCGGGCAGCTTCTTCTTCACTGATGAAATGAGACATATCTGAAGAAGCCAGCACCAGAACCTTGTCAAGAGAAAGTTCTTCTACCGTTTCTACAAGGGAATGAGCCAGTTTTCTGCACAGATCAAAATCGGAAATTCCAAGACAAATTGGAACAATGTTCATATCTTTATTTAAATTTTGCAAAAAGGGCAATTGGACTTCAAGGGAATGTTCAGACTGATGGGCAAGGTTGTCTAATTGGTAGAGATCAGATTTATTGTGAAGAGTTTCAATAAATTCCCGGTTGATTCTGGTGTTACCCAGAGGTGTTTCCCATGATTTATGATCAGCCAGAGAAATTGGAGCTCCCATACCGGTATGATTGGGGCCAATGATGATGGTCGTCTTTGGAGCAGTAACCATGGAGCCATAAAGTTGCCCAGCTGTTCGCCCTGAAAACATGTAACCGGCATGAGGGACAATTCCTCCAACCAGATCTAGTTGAAGTTCTGCGGTTGCAGACATATATTGATTGAGTTCTCTGTCTAACCGGTCAGGAGCGGATGGATAAAACCTGCCAGCTACAGCGGGAATTCTAATATTTTTAACCATAAAAACCTCCAGAAAATAAACAAAATCAGCTAAACTGCCGTTCAAACTGAAAAGATATTAACGCAATCAGACATTTATAACAACAATTCCAATATCTGCCAACAAATTCAAATGATCGCCCTCTTTCACCTGTCTGGTGATATTTTTTACCCCGATTAAAGTGGGGATTCCGAGTTCGCGGGCAATTATTACTCCGTGACTCAATTTCTCTTCTGTTTCCAGTACAATTCCACTTACTTCGGTGAGCAGCAGAATATCCTGGGGCTTGAGAGAATAACCCACAAAAATCAAAGGACCTTCGAGTCGGTTAAGATTATTGGAAAAAACCACTTTTCCGCTGCTGCGCCTTGGAATTAGGGGAATTCCTCTCAATCTGGAACCTGAAGTTGGTGAAGGCGTCTGATTATAAACAGCTGAACCATTCTCAACCTTGTCCGGCGGGATCCACCCAGGAAGAGGTGATGCTTCTTCCGGACCAGATTCAACTTTGTTTTTCCAATCTTCCAAGTCCAAATAATCAAATATTTCTCCCAAGCTCAATGTAAAAACATCATCCTGGTCTGCAATAAATTCTTTTGCAACCAGCGTTTCCCCAACAGCGAGGATCCCTTCTCTAAGCCTGTACAGAGCCATGGCAAAAAGAAAATCGTCATATTCCCTTTCAGAAATTTCCGGATTAAATTTTCGCGAAAAAGAATTTTCCGAAGCTACAACCGAAATTAAATTTACAACCCTTGCAGCCAATTCCGGCAGTTTATCACCCCAGGTTTCGGAACTGATATCCCAGACCAGAGGGAATACACTGATAAAATGAAAAAAATCCTGCAATTGGTCACAAAGATCATCGAAACCAAGTTTTCCCGTCCGAAAAGATTGCAATTGGGCCACAACTTTCTCGGGAGCTTCAACTTGACTGAGGAGCTTTCTTAATTTTCCGGTGATTATGTTTTCGCGATTACCGGTGAATAAACGAATGGAACTCAAATACAAAGATACAAATCTGGCAAAAACCGGTAATTTTTCGACCAGAGTATCTGCCGCGTCCAACCTGCTTAGTTGGTTTTTCAATTCTGAGGTGGTAATATTTGGCTTTTCTCCATTCTCTTTTTTAAAAAACAGATACCTGTTCCAGGTTTCTATCCCGCTGTAGAATTGCCTGATATATTTGATCAGACTTGTATGCAGTCTGGAAAGAGGATCCGGATTATGGGTTCTGTCTTTAATCCAGGTCCCGTGATGCATGGCATCTGGTAAAACCCGACCTTGGCTGAGCAGCCTTCTGACCTGTAATATGATAACCGTTCCGTCTTCTTTGATACCCCACTCCAGATCAAGAATTTCCCAGTTGAAAGATTCCCTTATCCGGCGCGCGTATTTCAAAATTTTTTCTTTCTCTTCTTCTCCAAAACTAAAGGATTCTCTCGAGATTTCGGTTTGAATACTGCACTCGTTATTTCCCCATGGATCCGGATAAAAAAGTACACCTCGGCTGGCAAAATCATGCCAAGGCTGGATCAAAACAGCAGGAGGGAATTTATCAAGATTTTCGTTATTGAGAATTTTATGAGCTCTGGGGGACACAGAACTGACGAAATCAAGACTTTCCACAAAATCAGCCAGGGTTTTGACCGGACCCACCGAGTTGAAACAACCGGCACAGGATGAGGCAGCGCTGTCTTCGTATACTGATGAAGATCGCAGAATAAGAGGCCATTCCAACTGAATTCTTTCAGCCAACCGGGCAGCTTCTGTTCCTTCTTCATCAACCACAGCGACAATACCCGGCAATACCGGAAAACCCTCTTCTTGCAACCTGTAAAGGTTAGCTGCTTTATTGCCTGTAAGTTGACTGGAATTTTCCAAGTTGAGAAGTTTATACTTTTTCATTTAGATTAAAAACTGACTGCAAGGGGGTTCTTGGCAAAGTAATGAAATATACTAGTACCCGTTCCAAAAAGGAAGGAATTCGCCTGGAACTTGAAATTTGAATTGTTCAACTTTGTCGTAACTGATTGAAATAGTAACAACTATGTCGGCGAAGTTATTCCGTGCATCTCAATCCAATTTCTTCCCCATCCAATAACCCCTATTCTGGGATGGGAACTAAATAAACATTGGCGGGAGAAATTATTTGTTTTCAGAAGTGGACGAGTTTGATTTGGAATCCGGGCAAGTGGATTCTGAAATTGAATGAAGAATACCGTTGATAAAACCGCTGCTGCTCTTGCTGCCGTAAATCTTGGCCAGCTCGACAGCTTCGTTGATTACTACCGGTATCGGAGTTTTACCAATCATCAACTCGGTAGTTCCAAGTCTGATAATAGCCAGATCAACGGGCGAAATTCGTTCAAGTTTCCAATTTTCGCTTACTTTCTGGATACAAACATCGATTCTATCCATATGAAGGCGAAAAAACTGGAGCATCTCCTTCACCATTTTTTCATTGGCAGGTCCATCTATAGTGGTATGGATTTGATAACCATCATCCAGAAAGATATCCCATGGTTCTTTCTGAATACTCCAACCATAAAAAATTTGAACAAGTTTTTCGCGAGCTACTCTGCGTTTTTTAAACTTCATAATATTATAGTTTCTAACCAATCTCTTTATACAAGTTTGCCATTTCAATAACAGATCTGGCGGCGTCAAAACCTTTGTTGCCGGTTTTGGCTCCGGCTCTGTCCAAAGCCTGTTCCACAGTATCCGTTGTCAACACTCCCATGATAACCGGAATTTCAGCTTCAAGTCCTGCACTGGCTATCCCTTTGACAGCTTCAGCACTGACATAATCGAAATGGGGTGTTTCCCCTCTGATCACTGCACCCAAACAAATAATTCCGTCAAATTTCCCGGTTTTAAGAACCTTTTTGATGGTAGCTGGAATTTCGAATGCTCCGGGAGTTTTTACCACAGTAATTTTGTCTTTCTTTGTTTCGGAACGCTCAAAAGCATCAAGAGCTCCCTCCAGCAGTCTTTCCGTAACCAGACTGTTGAAACGTGAAACAATGATGCAAAACTCAAGATCTTTTCCGGTCAGTTTGCCTTCAATAAATTTAACCATATTACTCTCCTATCTAGTTCCCATCCCAAAAATGGATATCATCGACTGGCGACGG
>JAWLEA010000172.1:0-5762 GCA_041686345.1 Polyangia bacterium
GACTGCTTCAAATCCAACGGTGAGAGGAAAATTGCAAAGTTTCTTGATGAGAAGAAAATTAAGTATGAATATGAAGCAGGTACCCTTGTAAGAGATGGACAGCAGAAACAGCGTATCTGGTATTTGGATTTTTATTTGCCTGAGTTTGGGATGTATGTAGAATATTTTGGAATAGTCAACAATCCAGAGTATGACAAGGGAATCAGAACGAAAAGAAACGTTTATTCGAAAATGGAGATGGATGTGATTGAAATTTATCCTCAGATGTTTGCTCAGAACTGGAAGGGGTACATTATCAATAAAATCGAAGATCGAGTCCAAAAACAGTATGATAAAATGGTTTCCTTGAACAATAATTATTCAAAGCTTCATGGCTATTAAACGCCTATTTCCTCCACTATTGATCACCCTCTATCTGTACCTATAACATAATTCACTTTTATATTTATTTACTGGCCTTTTGTTACACCCGTTAACTTTTTGTATTTATTATATTTTATAAATATCAGGGTGTATTTTAAATGTCATAATACCCGTGTGGCAGAACGATATAATGATAATCATAACGATAGTTGCGTTACACCTTTCAGAAAAATAACGATTCCATAACGACCCGATATTATCAGAAATGATCAATCTGATTATCTGTTTTTAAGATTTTATATTAATTCCAGCAGAAATTGTGTTACACCACTTTTAAGATTTTAAATTAGATCGAGGTGATGGCCTTGTTGTATGAAATGTATCAGAGGCAAAAACATAGGCTCTGGAAGTTTGTCCCACTGAAACCAATCCCATTTTTCACACTTATCAGGTTCTTTGATTTCAAGATCTCCTGAATCATATTGAGCTGAAACAAATAGAGTCACATAGTGTTTCTGCTCTTGGCGAAAAATATCGTTTGTATATGCAATGTGTTTGACGTTTTTGACGGCGAGGTTTGTTTCTTCATAGACTTCCCTTCTTGCACAAGCTTCAATCGTCTCATGATATTCCAGGTGTCCACCCGGAAATGCCCAGGTTCCAGATCCATGGGAGTTCTTCCTCTGACCCAATAAAACCTTTCCATCTTTTTGCACGATAACAGCAACGCCGACAAATGGGCGATTGTTCATTTCACTTTCCAAAATCAAATCAGTTTATTCATGTGATGACAAAAGATCAGCCGCATCGGCTTTAACCATTTTTTGGCAGGTTGGACAAACCATTTGCAATCGTTTTACAGATCCGGTCATAATTTTTTTATTGCAATGAGGGCAGAAGTAGATTTGAAATTTTGTATCAGTCTGAAGAAGAGGTTTTTCAATTTCCATTTTTATTCCAACTGTAAATTTTAATAAATAAAGACGATCCCAAATTTTGAATACCCATAGATTATATCACAATCAGACCAAACAACTAAACAAAAACGATATCCTGCAATTTAAATTCAATTGGTCAAGCCTGTTTTCCTAATTAGTCACATTTAATGCTCCGTCAAAAAAGATCACTTGATGCAATCAATCAGATATATTTTAAGAGGGCAGAAGGGTGGAGATTGGAGATTTTATAGGAAATTTCATTTCTTAGATCTTTTACGGCATTTTCCATGGTCTGTTTGACACGTTTATTTCCGGTCTCATATTCAAGATTTTGAAAATTGTCGTTGAAAATGACATTAAGCTTGTCTGTAAACCAGCTGGATCCCTTGAGGGCTCTTTCCTTGATATATGTATCATTCTCAAGACAACCATCAGAAGAAAAGGCATGGCTTAATTGGCGTTTAAATTTTTCACTTACCGAAAAAATTTGCTCTCGGGCTGTTTTTTGAATATCGTGTAATTTCCAATTATTGGGAATAAGAAGCCTACAATTCTTTTTTTTTGATAATGCTACTATGTCATTGAGTTGTTGTTCAAGGGTTGTGAAATCAAACCACTTTATCAAAAATTGTTGCTTTTTAAGGGATTCCAGTTGTAATTGTGCATTTGCACCCTGATCTTCCCTTATCTGTTTCATAAAATGCTTTACAGCCAAATCTGTTTTGATCGCGCCTTTATCTGGGATGGGTGAACTGAGAATGACACCTTCAAGAGTTTGACACCGACTCAAAGCCACATAGACCTGACCATGTGCAAAAGCTGAATTGATATCGATTACAGCTTTTTGAAAGGTTAATCCTTGGCTTTTGTGAATTGTAATTGCCCATGCCAGTTTAATCGGAAATTGTTTGAAGGTTCCTGTAATATTTTTTTCAATTTCTTTTTTTTCCGAGTTCAAAGAGTATTGAACGTTTTCCCACGACATTGGTTCGACAGTTATTTCTTCAGGCTGATCTGAGCATTTTATCCAAACACAATCGTCGGAAATCCGGGTAACCTTACCGATTTTTCCATTATAATAGCGTTTTACATGACTTGTATCATTTCGAAGAAACATAACCTGAGCTCCCGGTTTCAACCTCAAATTGATTGGGGCAGGGTAGGCATATTCAGGAAAGGTTCCGGAAACAGAAGCTGAAAGGTTGAAATCAGGCCCGCTCAACGCAAGCAGTCTTTTTTCATTGATTGCCTGGGCTTTTTTGTTGTGAGTCGTCATTGTTATATACTCTGAATCTTCTTCCGGACTGAAATCTCCCATGAATCTTTTGTTTAACTCTTTGACGGAATCGGCATCAAGCTGATTATCACGGACCTGATTGAGAAGCTTGATAAACTTGTCATCGGATTGTCTGTAGATGTGATTCAATTCAATGGTTTTCATTCTTGTCCGATTAAGTGCATGGCTTGAAAAAAAATAGAAGCCTGTCCTATAATAGGGCTCAAGAATCTTCATGTCATTTTTTTTGATAACTGGTGAAAGCTGGTGGAGATCTCCAATCATAAGCAATTGAACGCCTCCGAATGGTTCATTATTGGCTCTGTTTATCCTTAAAACTGTGTCAATACCGTCAAGGAGATCCGCTCTGACCATGCTGATTTCATCTATGACCAGCAACTCAATTTCTTTGAACAATTGTTTTTTTTTCTTTTTATATTGATACATCCATTCTTGTTTTTTGGGAGTAGCCTCATCTCCAGGAATTAATGGCCCTAAAGGTAATTGAAAAAAAGAATGAAGTGTAACACCGCCGGCATTGATGGCAGCCACACCGGTAGGGGCAGTAATTATCATCTTTTTATCTGTGATATCCTTGATTTGGCGCAGAAAGGTGGTTTTGCCGGTACCTGCTTTTCCAGTGAGAAAAACATTTTCGGATGTGTTCCGGACATATTCTTCAGCCAAGAGAAGCTCAAAATTTTCTTCTGATTTTGATATCATTGTTGAAGTCCTCAATATGGTTGAAATTGGTTAAAGAGTCAGGGGTGACCTGAACGTATATTTTTCGCCCAGAATCGATTCAAGATTTTTATTGAGGTTCCCACCTCGTGCCCAAATTTTTGCGGCGATTCCTTTAGACAGAATGTCATTTTTAGATGTTACCCATATGAAATCTGAAGGCTTTAATTCTTGAACAAAATTTGAGATTGAGAGCATCCGGCTTTTGCTTGAAGTAACAAATAATAATCGAAAACCTTTAATTTCATAATCAAACAACTTATTGTATTTGTGAAAATTGCGATGCTCAAAAAGTTGTTTGTATTTGGTAATTTTATTATACAAATCACCTGATTGATGCGAAGGACTGACAATTGTTTCAGTTCCCATATCAACTTCCAGATAGAACAGTAAGGTTTTGCCTGTATTCTTATCTGAAATCATAAATACCCCGTCAGGTATCAACAGGAGATTTATTTCGGGCGAATCTTTTTTGAAAAACTTTTCTGAAATGAAAGGGCGTTCCGGAGATCCGCTTTTCAGGATATGTGAGCTGTTTGTTAAAAAAAGAACTTTGAACTGATCTGTTGCCTCTTGAATTTCTGTCGCACTTATTAAAACCCAGTTGACAAGCAACTCATGTTCAATGGATAGAGATCCAATTGTTTTGTCGGTGACATAAAAAGCATAATCGGACAAAATCTCTTCTTTCTGCAAGACTTTCAGTCCTTTTTCGGAACTGATCAGGATATTTCCTTTTCTACCGGGCTTTTCGGCAAAAACTCTTTCGCGGATACTAACCAGGCCTCTTTCGAACAAGAACCTTAACCGTCTGCGAATGGTTTGCTGACTCCTGTTGCACAGGATTGAAATTTGCAGAGGGGTTAATATTTTTTTTTCAGCAATTTCAGCTAAAATCTGAATATCACCCGGTATGATTTTTCCCATGACAAATTCTCCTTATTTGACCAATCCGATGGCTTTTTTTTTCGATGATGGTTGATTCTTTTGCTTTTCCACCCAGGATTCGATTTCATACAGTGCTCTGGGTGGGGTAGGGAGATCGCCTTTTAGCCAAGCCTTACAAGTTTTGATTTTTTTCCGGCCGGTAATTTCTGCTATGTGTGAAGCAGATAACTGATGCTCTTGAGCTATGCACTGAAGTTTTTCAGTGTTATCATTCTGCGATGGGGTGGTTTTGGTGGGGTGTGTTTGTTCTGTTTTGGTTTTCTCAGTGTTCAACCAGGCAGCGTTCGTTGCAATGGTGAGGCCTATAGTTAAAGGCTCAAGCACTATTACCAGGATAATGATGAAAACCCTTATTATTTGATTTTCTTCAATGTCGATAATGCTTGCTACCGCAAACACAGGGCTGGAGTCGCTTTTTTGTGACAACAATTCAACCTCTAAATTTGCCCTGCTTTTTATTATCTCATGCTTTCGGTCCATATTTTTTTGATAATTCGACTTTTCAAGTGCCTGCGTTTTTTTTGAAACATACGAGTCTGGATATCCATCAATTGCTGAAATAATGGTGTTGATCTCATTATCCAACAATGACATTTCTTGATTTAATGCGTTGATTTCAGCTAGGATTTTTTGGCTTTGATGGATTGATTTTTGATGACTTTGGGACAGAAACCCAAATCCTAAAATAAATGTTACTGTTATCAAAAAACAGATGATCGATGTGAAACTGATTTTCTCGATTAATGCGCTTTTCCCCCAGTTCCTATATAAATGGCTGATGGCCAGAATTTTGCCCAATTCCATTCCAGATCCCAAACAAAAAACGATTATTTTTTTATCCGGGAAAACCGACATCAAACCCAAAACCGACATGACTGCACAACTGCCGAAAACCAAAATCAAGCTTATCGTGATTAAACTCCGGTACATCTGGCTCTCCTCTGTTTATTTCGTTGATCGAAAGGATCGTATTTTCCAGATTCGCCAAAATTTAAACCGAGCCGCATTCTTTCTTATTGATAAATACCATCCAAAATGTTTATTTTAGCAACAATTATACCAAACTTGGTTTTTTATATTAAAAATGAATAATTACAGTATGTTGTATAAGAAAAATATCGAGTTTTTGCAGATCGAATTAGTGCAATTTGAACATGCTTTTGATCCAAAACAAAAAAATAACAACATAAAAATTTCAATTGGATGTATTTTCAATTGGTTATGTGAGATTTGCAATTTGTCGAGGTTTATGATGCATTTTGCATTGTGATGTGGATATGGATTGAGACTTGTATTGAAAAAAATGAACAAATTTGAATTTTGATCGATTTTGTCAGGAAATTTTTAACAGGAAAGAAAATCGATAAGTTTTTGCAGACCCGAAATGAACAAATTATGCAATGATTTCCATGTGCTCACTTTTACATTATCCTGGGCGGCCATTTTAATGCAATTGGTCAGACAGGAAGGTCATTGCCATCCCTTAAATATTTTTT
>JAWLEA010000173.1:0-5709 GCA_041686345.1 Polyangia bacterium
AGTTTGCCTCAGATGTGCGGAGTAACTGCGCCTACATAGTTGACACTATTTCAAGCAGTTACGACAAAGCAGATGAGATGAAATTCCGCATTCAGGCGATGACCTTCCTTTTTGGGATGGAAACTAACTAATGCGTTAAACTTAATGGTTAATTATTGCCTGCCTTCTTTTTCTGTCAAGACAAAATTTGATTTCCTGGAGTTAGAGAAAACCGTTAATTTTGATTGTAAAAACAGGTATATGTTTTATATTAAAGTGAAGTTTTTTTATTATCTTCCTATATTGCCGGTTATCCCTTTTATGAAATATTTTTTCCCTTTTATAATTTCAATGACAATCCTTGCAAATTGCTCTTTCGACAAAAGTGGTTTGCCTGAAGATACAAATAATTCTAACAACAATAACAATCTCTCTTGTGGAAATGGCACAATTGAAGGTGATGAAAGCTGTGACGGCACAAACCTCAATGAAGCCAAGTGCAGTGATTTAGGCTTTACAAGCGGCTATCCTGGTTGTAAATCAGACTGCACCTTCGATCTCTCTTTATGTCGGGATTTTTGTGGTGAATGTCAACCAGGTTGGGGCAAATGTTTTAACAATAATATTTACCAATGTATGGACGACGGCAATGGTTGCGGAAATTGGCAATTATCTCAAAATTGCAGCGAAGAAGGAAAATTCTGCCACCAAAACGATCATTCTGCCTTTTGTTCAACCTCCTGCACCAACCAATGCTCTCTTGATGCTCCTTCCTTCTGCTCAGATGATCACTCAGCCCTTGTAACCTGCACCGAAATCAGCATAAACAGCGTCAAATGCAACGTTAATACTATAGATTACGAATGTGATACCAATCAAATCTGCACTGTCATAAATGAAGAATTTCAGTGTATCGATTATTGTCAAAATATTTGCACTGCAGGAGAAGAAAAATGTAGCCCAAACAACAATATTAAACTTATCTGTATTGAAAATCAAAATGGCTGTACCTATTGGGAGGAATCTCCCTGCCCGCCTTCCACAATCTGCAAGATGGAAGAAGAAAATGCCATCTGTTCCTGTCAAATCTGCGACACAGGAAACACCAGGTGTAATCTCGATCAGACCGAGGTTATGGAATGCCGGGAAATTTCCGAAGATTGCACCGACTGGGTTTCGGCAGAAACCTGTGAAATAGAAGAATACTACTATTGTGACCCTCAATCATCTGAACAGGCAAGTTGCCAGAAACTTGGAAACTATTGCGAACATCCAATCCCTTTGTCTTCAACTAATTTTCAGTTTTCAAGTCCAAATTTCACAACTGAATTTACCAATGAATTCAACTTTTCTCACCAAGAAAGTTGCGGCACCAATCTTGGCGGAGCCAGCGATCTTTTTCTCAATGCCTCCCTGTACCAAGGTCAGAGTTTAAAAATCTCCAAAGGATCCGGGCTAGATATTGCCATCAGAATTATTGAATCCTGCTCAGAAAACACAATATGTCTCAAAGCCTCTACTGAAAACGAACTTGTATTCACCCCCTTCCAATCGGGAAATTATACAATCGTCATCGAAAATTTTGGAACACTTCCTGAAGAAGAAAGCCTTACTGTCAACATTGAACCGGTCAACAATAAATGTACTGCTTTTGAATCTGAACCTAATAATCTTCAAAACTCCAATTCCTTCAGTGGAACCCTGGGTACCTGGTGCTCTCAAATAATTCCTCCTGAAGACATTGACTGCTTTCAGATTTTGTTGCCAAACGATGGAGATATCCTTACAATTTCCACAACCGATATTCTGCAGGGCAACTTGTGTCCCGGAGATACCGCTTTGCAGATTTTTGATTCCAACAACAATCTAATCGCAAACAATAATGATGCAGCAGCTGATAATTACTGTTCTCTGCTCTCTCCGCGCCTGCAACCGGAACTGTTCAATCTTCCCAGTGACCTCTATACTGTTTGTACAAGTCATTATGATAACAGTTCAATCATTCCCGAAGTAGCAACAAACGTCAAAATAAATCAAAATTCAACTGAAATCATGGAAAACAACTTTGACAATTGCGATCTTTCCGATTGGGAGAATTATTCAATTCCGGAAAACGCAGGAAGTTGGCAATGTAACGGCAGTGGTGATGTAACCATGAAAATCAGCTCAACCCTCTTGACTGAAGCCGATTATGTTCTTCGCACTCCCACCCTTGATTTTTCCGGTTTCAACCATGTTTTTGCATATTTTGAGCAAAGAATGGAAAACAACAACTCCGGAGGACAAACAAGTGCCAATCTTAAAGTGGAAGATGGCACCCAAACAACTGTCCCCTATTCCAATTTCTCTACAATTACCTCTTTTACTCCTATAGTAGTAGATCTAAGTGAACAAGCAGGCAAAAATCAGATCAACCTGTCATTTGTTTTTTCAGTTCCTTCGGTTGCAACTTCTGGTTATTGGGAAATAAACAATCTCCATATCATCGGATATTGATTTGCATCCCTGACAAATATAACCCCCAACAAAATAATTTGCTTTTATTATTTAAACATTAACTATTTTCGCATATAATTGAAATCTGATTCTTTCAAAATACCAGAATTTGGATGAGGACTGTTCTTGGCAAATCCAGGAACAAAACAAAATAATTGTTTACTTCAACCAATAACTTGTATCTATAAACCGTATTCGGGAACTATTCTATCCTCCAGAATTTATGGAGCTCATTATGCAAATAAAATTTTATGGTACCAGAGGTTCTATTCCCGTTTCCAGCCCTAATACTTTGAAATATGGAGGAAACACCACCTGTGTACGCATTTCCTCTGATTGCCTTCCTCCCGATCTGGCTATCAGTATTGATGCAGGCAGTGGTTTTGTACCTCTTAGTTGGGACGCCTTATCTGAAAATAATTTAAAAGAATTTATCATTCTCTTTACCCACTATCATTATGATCATACTCAGGGGCTGTTTCTATCCCCGGTTCTTTTTAAAAAAGATCTGGAGCTTAAACTATGTGGACCTGTAGATCAAAATATAGGTCCCGAACGAATGTTGCATGAATTGATGCGTCCTCCTTTTTTTCCAGTACATCATCGTCTTGTGGAAAGTCATATCACCTATCAGAATTTTGAATTTCCCCAAACCATGGTTATTATCTTCCACCCTGAAGGAGGATACAACATCACAACGGTTGAAGCTTACGAACGAATCATCAATAAAAACAATCCCATTCCCATCAACCAAGGCAAATATCCGCTGGAAGAATGCATGGTAATTACCATGCACAAATCCAAACATCCCGAACAGACAGTCTCCTACAGAATTGAAGAAAAAATCACCGGTAAATCCTTTATTTTTCTTACTGATCATGAAAATGAAGATGGTATCCCCCTTTCATTCCGCCAACACCTTGCCAATGCAGATCTTCTGGTAATGGATTCCCAGTACAGCAGAGAAAAATATGATACTTTTACAGCAGGCTACGGTCATGGCACCCCAGATTATTGTGTCAAAGTCGCTGAAAAAGTTGGAGCAAAAAAATTGGGACTGACTCATCACGATCCCACCTCAACCGACCAGGATGTCAAAAAGATTCTTCGGGAAGCTAAAAACCATAAAACCGACAATAATCTTGAAATCTTTGCCTGCTCTGATTATCTCACTGTAAATTTATAATTGTATTTTATTCTGAAATGGGGGCTTTTTCTTCAGGGGATTTTAGGCTGGCTGAATTATCATTTGTACTCTTTGCAGTTTTAACATCAACCTTGGTTTTCTTTTTTAATTTAACCACTTGTGGATTTTCCAATTCATCAAGACGCTTGGCGAATTTCAAAAGGCGAGAACGCAACCTCAAATTGATAATTATGAGAATAATCATGATTAAAAAAGAAAAGATCAAGCCTGCCAAAGCTAAAAAACGGGCGAAAGGATCATTTTTAGCCGGAACAAAGCGGGGAACGGAAATTACTCCTTTTACCAGGCTTTCCTCTGATTTGTCCTGCTTATTGCCGGCGTTTTCATGAGTATCCTGGTTTTTGACTCTGGTAGCACTTTTTGTTTCTTTTTTGCTTTTAACAACTTTTTGAATGGGGTTTAGCTTTTTGTTATCTTTATTACTTAAGGAACACTGCAGATTTTCTGTTTCACCATTTTTTTTCACCAGCCGAAACAATAGAGTTTTTTTCTTCTGGAAATCATTTTTACAAAGATAAAGATCGACTGAATAAAGATTGATAAGATTATAAAAAGATTTAACCTTGCCTCGGCCGTTTCTTCTGCGATGAAAATATCCTTTTAAACTCGGATTATCGGGCTTTTTAAACTCCAATCTCTTTCCGTCAGGTGGCAAAGGAAGCCTGACTCTGACTGGTCTTGCCCCACATACCGATTGCTTTTCCAATTCATTTTCCACCTTGTCAAATCTGCAATTGAAATCAAAATCACCGGGTATTAAAAGAAAAAGTGTAAATAATGCTGTCATAATATCTGCTTTTCAGGTTTATAAGGTTTTGATTTGTTAATTTCCACATAGTTTTTAACTGAACCTTCTGTTTTTCTATTCTTTTTTCCCGACTTGGATAATTTATTCCTAAAATGATCAAGAATACCGGGAATGGTAAAAAACAAAATAGCTACAGCCGTTGAAGCAAAAATTACCAGAAAGATAATTCCGCCATTCAAACCTCTCGCATCCACAATAACACCAACAATTGGCATGACAAGAACTATCAATAATCTTTTTATACAACTTTCCAAACTTAAAAGAGTGGCCCGATAATGGGACTGTCTGATCTGGCTGTTCAACAAAAATTTAGTGTAGGGAGAATAAAATCCCTGAATTCCCAGATTGGCCAGAATCAGAATTCCCAGAATAACACCACTTTCAAAGGTAAAGAAAAGATAACTCAAAATCATGATAAGGGGAATAAACCACATCACAAAAAAGGAACCGGCTTTTTTAACAAAACGAGAACTGTATTGTGCTGAAAGCGCTGCAACTACAGCTCCGCCAAAAGATAAAAGACCAATCTTCCAATAATCAAAACCGTTTTTCTTTAAAACAGGTTGTAAAAGAACATCCGAGGAGCGAATCATGATATATAGAGTGGCAGAATAAAAAATTGTCCACCAGATCGCCTTTTTGTTTCTCAAAACTTTGAGACCCCTTTGAATATTAATTACCGAACTGTTCCTGCGTTCTTCCGTGGAAAAGGCCTTTCCCTGAACCGGAGTTTTTTTCATCAATCTTGTAGTTAAAAAGGCCATAAAAATAATCAGGGAAGTTGCCGGAAAAAGCGCAGACAAACTGTAGTGAGCTATAAAACCACCCAGCAAAGCACTGACAGCTATTCCTGTGTGCTTGGAAAAAGAGGCGGTTCCTTCGAGCTGGATATACAATTTTTCTTTCTTGTTTTCCTTGAGGGAATCATAAAGAAAGGCAGAATCAGCTCCGTTGGTCAGGGTGAGTCCAAAAGCAAATACAACTTCAATCAAAGCAAAAACGGCAAAATCATGGGCAAAATAATAACCCATCGCTGCCATGGACATCAACAAAGTACCATATCCCATCATGGATCTGCGTCCATATTTATCAGCCCATAAACCTGTGGGTATTTCAAAAAGGATTACTGTAGCTGAAAAGATGGAATGAAGAATCCCTATGTGGGCAAAATCCATTCCCCTTTCCAGATAGAAAAAGACCAGGAAAACCTTGAAAAGAA
>JAWLEA010000036.1:0-25038 GCA_041686345.1 Polyangia bacterium
TAGTTTCCATCTTAACTAGTTCCCATCCCAGAATGGGGGTTATTGACTGAATGAGAAGTTTGCCTCAGATGCGCGGAATAACTTCGAAGACATAGTTGCCACTATTTCAAGAAGTTATGACAAAGCTGCTTAATTCAATTTCCGTCGCCAGACGATGACATCCATTTTTGGAACGGGAACTAAATAGACAGATCAGCATTTGCGAATGGAATTTGAATGAAACTAACCAGACTTTTTACCACCTTACCTGTTTGTTTCCTGCTCCTGCTGGCAATTTCCTGCACCTCGGCCGACAAATCCCCCAATAACGATGCCGGCTCCGATTACCTTGACCAGATTGAACATTTGGAAATCATATCCCCTGATTTCCAAATCAGTGATGCTTGGTTCAATGATGCCGAAATCACAGAACCCAATCCGGTAATTTCCATCAGAATCATTGATGTAGGCCAGGGTAATGCCACCCTTATCGAAATTCCCGATGAAATTTCCCTTCTTTTTGATTCAGGACGCAAAGTGGGAGACAGCGAACATATTTTCCAATTCCTGGAAAATAAAAATCCCCAAGATACTGTTTTCATAACTTCCCATTTCGACTCGGATCACATTGGAGCCATGGACAGAATTATCTGCGGGATGGACGGGCTTCCTGGAAGGGGAGGAATTGACGACGACAACGACGGAATTACCGACGGTCGCACTGTTGGTAATGAATACGGCTGGCCCGGAAGTGATGATTTTCTTCCAGGATTGATCATTGACCGGGGCCTCGAAGATTTGCCCGACACAATAGATATGCTTGAATACACCACCTCGGCATCTCAAGTAAGAACTGCAGCCTGGGCGGGTCAGATTATCCCGGTGGACCTGCCGGGGCTTAAAATTGAAATTGTCGCCTCCAACGGCTCTCTCATCAACGATAATTATGTTCCACCCAATTACGAAAATGATCGGTCTTTGGCCCTGCTGATTGAATATCACAATTTCAAAATGCTCATTCCCTCTGATTTGCCGGCTTTCGTGGAATCACAACTTGCCCAACTTCTGGCCAACCGAGGGATTGATCTTGACCTTCTCCACATTGGTCATCACGGCTCCTACACTTCCACCGATCCCCTTACCCTCAATCTGCTTACTCCGGAAACTGCTGTTATTTCTGTGGGCAATTCACCATCCTGCGGCTCGGGATTCAACTCCTACGGTCATCCCTCCCAGGAAACCCTTGACAATCTTGCTCAGGCTGATCTTCTAGCAATATATCAAACCCAAGAAGGAGGTGCATCCATGGAAACCGGAACCTGTAATCCGGCCTCGGGACAGATCTGGCCCCGTAACTACCATAATATGAACAAAATCATAGCTAACTCGGATCTGCTGATAACCTCCGATGGTTCGTCCTATACTGTCAATTGGACAAATGGCTCCCATACCTATGATCTCGATTGAGCCAATTACCCCTTTTTTTCTTTTTTTTACTATTTGAATTAAGCAATCATATGGGATAATATATATAAATATATGATACAATTATCCAGAATTCGTTGATTTACCCCTTCACTCCCAAAGGTAATCTAAAATGAATCTGTTTCCCCAAAAACTCTCCAGTTCAATTTTTTTCCTGTTTATTCCCTTGTTTGCAGCCAGTTGCACCTATGATACCAGCGGACTTTCTGTAATTTCAGAAATCTGCGACAATCAAATCGACGACGATGATGACGGCCTCACCGATTGTGACGACCCGGATTGCAGCGATCACGAGGCTTGCCTCACAGAAATTTGCGACAACGGAATCGACGACGACAATGACGGCCATCTGGATTGTGATGATCAGGATTGTTTTGATTCAGAACACTGCCAAATTGCCGAAATCTGCGACAACGGAATCGATGACGACAATGACGGTCTCACCGATTGTGACGACCCCGAATGCGAAGACGCCCTCAACTGCCTTCCTGAAATTTGCGACAACCAAACCGACGACGATGGTGACGGCCTCACCGATTGTGACGACCCGGATTGCGCCAATCACCAGGCCTGTCTTGTAGAAATCTGCGACAATAACAGTGACGACGATAACGATGGTTTGATTGATTGCGATGATCCTGACTGTGAAGAAGCTGTCAACTGCCTCCCAGAAATTTGCGACAACCAAACCGACGATAACGGCGACAATAAAATTGACTGCCTTGATCCCCAATGTTTCGATACAAACCAGGAAAACTCCTATGAATATTGCGGTCGCTGCAATCCCTACAACAATGAAGGCTGCTCAGAAGGGCAAACCTGCTATGTCAGCAAGGATCACGATTTCAGAACCTTCTGTTTCAGCAGTGCGGGAACAACTCAGCATCATGATTCCTGCAACCAACCCAACGATTGTGCCCCGGGTCTTTTTTGCACCTTTTCATACACTAATCCCAAATGTGTCCCCATCTGTTATCCCGAAGTAGATGATTCCTGTCCCGGGGGATATTCCTGTTACAACTTTTCTTACTGGGGAAACGGTCCCTCAGATTGGGGGGTATGCTGGTCCTTTTATTAAGATTAAGCATCTCCAGCGATAAAATTTATCTGAACTTAATTTGGTTCTACTCTCCGATAATTTTAATCAAAATTCTTTTGGGGCGATAACCGTCAAATTCACCATAAAAAATCTGCTCCCAGGGTCCAAAGTGTAATTTACCATCGGTAACAGCAACCACAACTTCCCGGCCCATTATCTGGCGTTTATGATGAGCATCGCCATTGTCTTCTCCTGTATTGTTATGCTTGTACAAAGCAGGATTGTGGGGAGCAAGTTTCTCCAGCCATTTCTTGTAATCCTGGTGCAAACCCGGCTCATCATCATTGATAAAAACAGAAGCAGTGATGTGCATGGTGTTGACCAGACACATTCCTTCGCGAATACCGCTTTCTCGCACAATCTGCTGTACTTCGGGAGTGATATTCCTAAAGTCCATTCTTGCTTTGATATTTAAAGTGAGTTCCTTGGTATAAGATTTCATTTATAATCCTTTCAATTGTTATTAAAAACGAGCTTGTAGTCAGTTCAACGATCTCGGGATTCCAGCCGGTCTCCTCTGATAACCCACATTTTGCGCTTGCGCCTCCAGAACTTGAAACGACGCAACCATTTGGCAGGCAAACGGGGATCAAAAAAGATATTTGCCAGAAGCAAAGACAAGCCAGATGAAATATATCCGGCTGTTGACATATCACGATCAAACAGACTCAATACAAATCCCAGTCCCGTAAATCCATATAAAAGCCAGGGAATATACTTTACTTTGCCCAGCATATACTGTTTGAAAATAATAATTTTGCTCCGATTCAACCTGTACAGAGCAAAAGCATAAACCAGCAAAATGTTGACCGCAAGACTCAGTTGACCGGTATAGAAAAAATAACTGAGTAGAAATTCCAATCCCAGAGCCGGCAGTATCGTGACAGCGAAATATGTCAACAATCTTCGAATTGACAAGCGGCGATTAACCTTGGGTGCGAGAAACCACATGAACAAAAGAGCAACCAGCAAACCCAGCATATTATAATCTTTTGAATGTCCCCAGGAAAATGGAGAAGCCAACAGTTTCAGAACAGAAAACCCCTGAAAAGAAGGAAACCAGGCCAATTTATCCAGTGCTTCATCTGAAAAAAGCAGCAGGATTAAATTGAGAAGCCAAGCTCCGGGCAAAATAAATCCATATTTGTGAGGTTGACTTTTATAAAGTTGAAGAGCAGGTTGGCTGGTGTGATAATATCTCATTTTATTTTCTCGAAAGAGGCCGGTGTTGCCAATTTACTTCCCATTATAAACCTTGGAATTATTGTCAATTCAAAACCTCTTTTAGAGTTAATCATTAATTGATATAAGTAAAGTGTTTTTCAAATCTGAATTTTTTCAAGAGTAAAGTTGATTTTTACCCCCTTTTCAATTTATTATCTGTTTCAGATGAGGGGGAATTTTAATCGTTGTTTTCAAATAATTCTTTTCAAAAACAAATCCCAGTTTGGAAATGGGCCTCCGTTTCCATTCAAGTTACAACTAAACTTATAAACGGAATTTCTCTATTCTGACATTGAAATTCCACTTTAAAATGGGAACCGGGCAAATGGTGATAAATGCTCAAAAGCATGACAGGCTTCGGAACTTTGAGTTTCAAGCATGAGGACTTCAATATCGATCTGGAAATAAAAACCCTGAATTCCAGATATCTCAACATTAAAGTAAAATCTCAACTACAATCTTCCCAGTTGGAATACAAAATCAGAAATCGTCTAAACAGCTTTTTTGACAGAGGTAAAATAGAGTGCAAAATAAGATGTACCTTAGACAAAAAAACACAATTGGAAAGATCAATGGCTCAACTCCAACAAATCTCCAATGCTCTTCCCGGTCAAAAAACTGAATCCCCCACGCTATCTGATTTTTTCCTCTATCAAATCGCTCAAATTGAAAATCATGACAACCGTCAGAAATTTCCCGAAGAAAGCAACCAACTTATTTTAGACAAACTGGAATTGTGTCTGGAGAAAGTTAATCTCAGTCGCCTCCGGGAAGGTCAAAAAATGCAAACTGCGCTGGAATCTTCTTTGGAGAAACTATTTGATTATCACAATCAAATCAAATCAGTCGCTGCTCTTCAACCTCCCAAATTACTCGATAATCTCAAAAAAAGAATTTCCCAACTGACTGAAATTGAGCTTGATTCTGAAAGATTGGAACAGGAAGCGGCCTATCTGGCAGATAAATGTGATATAAACGAAGAAATCATCCGGCTTGAGAGCCATCTTCAAAATTCGATGAAGCTTCTCAAAGAAAAAAAACCTGTTGGCAAGAGATTCAATTTCATCATGCAGGAGATTCTCCGTGAAATCAATACAACCGGCTCTAAAACCAAATCTGCCGATATTTCTGAATTGGTGATTGCAGCAAAATGTGAAGTTGAAAAAATAAGAGAATTGATAGCCAACATAGCCTGAACCAAAATATTCCAAGGAGGAAAATTATTTTGCTCACGGATAACCATGCCAATGTTTTTGTAATTTCCGCACCTTCCGGAGCCGGAAAAACAACTTTAATCAGCAAATTGCTCAAAGAATTTCCCCGATTGGACTTTTCCATCAGCACCACCACCAGGCACCCCCGCCAAGGAGAAACAAATGGAAAAGATTACCATTTTGTAGACAAAAGCAAATTTAAAAAAGAAATAGAAACAGGAAATTTTCTAGAATTTGCCACTATTCACGGAAATTATTATGGAACTACTTTAAAATCAGCCAGAAAAGTTCTTGAGGCCGGCAGAGATCTGCTCCTGGATGTAGATGTACAAGGTTGTGAATCTATCCAGAAAAAATGGGGAAAGGAGCCTGTCTACATATTCATCCTGCCTCCTTCCTTTGCTGAATTGAAAAACCGATTGCTTTTGCGAGGCACCGAATCCACCGAAACCCTCAAAACCAGATTAACCAATGCCGCCCGGGAGCTTTCCAAGTATAATCTTTATGACTACCTGGTGATAAACGACGATTTGGAGGTGGCCTATAAGGAACTGAGGGCAATTTATCTTGCCAGCAGATATAGAACCCTGTCCAGAAAAGAACTGGCCGAAAATTTACTGGTCGATTTCCGCTCCATACAACTTTACAAAGTCTAAACAAGCAACTGGATTTAAATGATACAACCTGATATTTCAGATATTCTCGAAACAGTAAAAACAAATTTTTCCCACAAAGCCAACCTGAAATACATAAAAAAAATCTATGAATTGGCAGTGGACATTCACAAAGAGGATAAGCGTTTGTCAGGAGAACCCTATATAGTGCATCCTGTTGCAGTTGCCAGAATAGCAGCTCAAATGGGTTTGGGCACCAACATTATAGCCACTGCTTTTCTCCATGATATAGGTTCGGACAATCTTGAGAAAAACCAGCAACTGCTCAAACCCCTTACCGAATTTTTTGTAGAAAGAATGTCAGCCTTGCGCCAGATAAAACCCGGCAAAATTACCGCCAAAGAAAGAGAAGGCTATCGCCGCCTGGTTCTGGCTGAATCGGGGGATTTGCGAGTAACCCTCCTGAGAATTGCAGACCGCCTGGACAATATTAAAACGGCTGATTCACTAAAACCCGCCAAACAAAAACAATTGGCTGGAGAAATTAGATATATTTACACTCCTTTGGCCAACAGACTGGGATTGCAAGCAATTAAATCTGAATTTAAAAATCGCTGTTTTGCCATTTTAGAGCCCCGTCAATATCATAAAATTGAAAAACAGGTTGAAAACTTCGAAAAAAAGCGAAAAGCCTATGTCGATGAAGTTACAAAGCTTCTTAATGATATATTAAAAGAAGAAGATATCAGTCCCCATATTTACGGACGTTCCAAACACCTTTATTCCATTTTTCTCAAAATGAAACAAAAAGATCTCAATCTTCAAGATATTCACGATATCATCGGATTCAGAGTAATCACTGAGACCGAATCCGAGTGCTACACCGCTCTGGGGGCTATTCACGGCAGATGGAAACCGGTTGCAGGACGTTTCAAGGATTATATAGCCGTTCCCAAGGATAACGGCTATCAATCCCTTCATACTTCGGTAATCGGTCCCGGCGAGAAAAGAATTGAAATTCAAATCCGCACTCGTCAGATGCACCAGATAGCTGAAAAAGGAGTTGCAGCTCATTGGCTTTATAAAGAGCGATTTCGCAAAGGCGGAATCCACCGCCAGGCTTTCAAACTTTTGCGAAACACAACTGAAAATCTCAAAAAGAATTCAGTAAAATTCAAGGAAAAAGAATATTGGTCTCTGGATAATTTTCAAGATGAAATCTTTGTTTTTACTCCCCAGGATCAACTTGTTGTACTTCCCCGAGGTGCCTCGGCTCTCGACTTTGCCTTTGCCATTCATTCCCAAGTTGGCTCTACCTGTACGGGAGCAAAGGTCAACGGAATCATGGTCCCCATTAAACACAAACTGGAAACCTGGGATCATATAGAAATAATCACTTCCAAAAATCAGTCTCCTTCTTCCGATTGGCTGGAAATGGTCATCACCAGCAAAGCCAAATCAAAAATTCGCCATCACATTCATGCCCAACAAAGAAAAAGAGCCCGTAAACTGGGTGAAAAATTGGTGGAAAAGCTCTGCAAAAAACACTCTCTCAGTTTCTCAAGACTCCGCAAAGACGGACAATTTGAAAAAGCTGCCCACAATCTCAAATACAAAGATGAAAAAGAACTTTTTCTGGCTATAGGAAACCGTAAATGTTCCACTCGCAATCTGCTTGAACAACTAGCACCCGACCTGGTAAAAAAACTCGAAAGTCAAACTGCAAAGAAAAAAACAAAAAAATCAACTTCCCTGAAAAAAAGTTCCCATGGTCAGATTGAAATAGACGGTCTGATGAATGTTCTTTTTAAATATGCCCGTTGTTGCAAACCTGTATTTGGTGACAGCATAATCGGTTATATTACCAGAGGCAGAGGAGTAACAATTCATCGCAAAGGTTGCCCCCGGCTTGAAGGTCTTAATAAAAAAAGAATTATCAATGTAGACTGGGTAGTCGATTCAATTGAAGGTAAAATTCTCGTACTTAAAGTGGTATCAGACAATAAACCCGGATTATTGGCTCAAATAAGTAATATTTTTGCTAAAAAATCAAAAAATATCGAAAAAATCACAACCAGGCAGTTGCGCAGCAATCGCGTGTCCATCCTCATTCATTTCACCTCCGCAAGTAAAGATATAGATTCTCTTCTCAAAAACATCAAGAATATCAAAGGTGTCTATTCTGTTTCCAGAGAGGATGGGTTTTAAAAGAAGCGGAGATTTAGAAAAGAATCAGGGGATTAGAAAAGAATCAGGGGATTAGAAAGGAAAACCATTAGGAAACCAGCGCTGAAAGAAAGCTCTGGGATGAGCACAAGCCGGGCATTCTTCAGGTGCTGTATCTCCTTCATGGATATAGCCACAATTGAGGCATCGCCAGAAAACTCTTTCGTCACGTTCAAATACTATACCTTTTTTGATTTGATCTGCACAATTATTAAAAATTGCATTGTGTTCTTTTTCAGCTTGTATAATAGATCTGAACACTGCAGCAATTTCATTGAATCCTTCCTGCTTGGCAATGTCAGCAAATCCTGGATATAAACTGTCGTATTCATATTCTTCTCCGGCGGCTGCGGCTTGAAGATTTTCAAGAGTGGTTCCTATTTCTCCGGCAGGATAGGAAGCTGTAATTTCAACTTCTCCGCCTTTGAGAAACTTGAAAAATCTTTCTGCATGTTCTTTTTCTTGAAGAGCTATTTCTGCAAAAATTTTGGAAAATTGAACATAACCATCTTTTTTGGCCTGGCTAGACCAATAATCATAGCGATTTCTGGCTTGGGATTCTCCCGCAAAAGCGATTAAAAGATTTTTTTCTGTTTGTGATCCTTTTAAATCCATAATTTCCTCCATATGCTTGAACGCTTAAAAAAACAGCGCCAAGGCGTTGAATATTATTAATAATGACAAGTCTGATGACTTTCCATTTAATCTGTTTTTCATCCCAAAAAGGAAGGTAATCATCTGAAGTCAGTCAAAATACCTGTTGTGAGATGAAAATTAATCTAACACAATCTTTTTAACATATCAACATTAAGTTTTATTACAATTTTAGAATGAAACTAAAATAAGCAGACCTGGATTTTTTAAAATATTTTTGAAAATTTATCTACCTTCAATAATTGTGTTTTTTTTAACGTATCTTATTAAGTACTTATAATTTCTATAATTTGTAGCTTGACCATCCCCTTCAGCATTGCTAATAATCTAGAAAGATCTGGATTATCCATTATTTTTCTGGCTCCCTTTCTGGGACTGAAACTATTCATTGAACAATGCAATTTTAACCCGCCTGGAGATCAGGTCAGCAAACAAAGGTTCAAAACTTTGAGATCAAGGCTTAGAACAAACAAAATTGCAATCTGCAAAACTGTTTTTAGGAGGGATTAATGTTACCTGAAATACCATCTGATTTTGATGATAATATCCAATACATGAAATACCACAATAAAACCATGAGCAACCGTAAAGAATTCTGGAAAAAACAGGCAGAAAACCTGGTCTGGGATCAGGACTTTACTCAGGTTGTCACGGAAAATTTTATCAAGGGTGAACTGAAATGGTTTGAAAATGGTAAGCTCAACGCCTTCCTGAACATATTCAATAATATTAAAAAACAATCCGGGTTTGACCAGGATTGTTTTATCCTCATGAATAACAATGAGATCGAAGAAAAATACAATTACCGGGAAATTATGACAACTGCAGTTGCAACCATGGAATTGTTCCAAAATATAGGTGTCAAAAAAGACGACCGAGTTCTTCTATTTCTCCCCAATGGGAAAAATGCAATCACCTCTTTACTTGCTCTAAGCGCAATTGGAGCTGCAGCCATTCCATTTTCAACCTCTTACCCCCCGGCTTTTTTGCTGGAAGTAATGGAAGACTGCCAAAGCAAGGCTCTCCTTATTGATTCCTCTTATCAGAATTCCAAATATCAGGAGAAAATACAAAAGCTCAATGAAAGTGTGGAAAAAGATTTAATTTATGATTTCAATTCTCACTCTGTAAAAACCACAAAAACAGACCCTGAGGATCTTATTAAAGAACATGACTTTGGTTCTGTTTCTGCCCCTGCTCCTCTGTTTATTTCCTATCATCCCACTGGTGCCAGAAAACCCAGAGGCTATACTTTTGCTACCGGAGGATTTCTGGTTCAGGCAAAATATACTTATGCTAAATTACTTCATAACCACAACTCCACATCAACTCAAAAACACCTCTATTTCGATGGAAAATACAGCTCTCCCACAGCTCTGGCCTATGGAATCTGGGGTTGTTTTTGCAATGGGGACTGTCTCGTCCTCAATTCTGCTTCCATCAATCCCGAACAAGCTCAACTGAAAGAAATAAGCAAAGTGGGTTCCCATACCACTTTGATGATCCGTCCACCCAGACTATCTGAACTGACTGTTAAATCCGATTCAGATCAGAAATTCTTCGATCGAATTATCCTGCACGGAGATATCTGTTCACCGCGTCTGGTAAAAAAGCTTCAAAATCTTACAAAAAACCCGGAAAACGTTATTTCTCTATGGATTCAAAAACAATCAGGCTGTTCCATTATTCATACCCTGCCTTCGGCTCCTTTGAACCGTCCCGGTTCCATGGGAGTTCCAGCCTTCACGGTTGAACCATTCATCCTCAATGATTTTGGCCAGTCCTGCCCCACTAATCAAAGTGGAGAGCTGGTTTTCTCAGCTTCCTGGCCGGCAATGGCAACCTCAATCTACAACCAGAAAAAACGTTTCTACGAGCTTCATTTCAATAAATTCCAAGGATATTTCAACAGCAATGACGGCGTCAGAAAGGATTCCGACGGTTTTTACTGGTTCATGAAAAGACTTGATGATGTTTTCAAATTAGACGGTTATTCCCTTTCCACTTCTGAACTGGAAACCGTTCTCAGCGGAGATCCTGAAATAGGTGAAACTGCAGTAATTGGAATTGAAGGCTCTGAAAGCGGAGATGATATCTCTCTTTTTGTTGCACCTTACGACAAAACTGTTCTCTCGGATCCCCAACGCGGTGAGAATGTCAAAAAAATAATCAGAGCCCGGATCAAAGAAAAATTCGGTGATTTTGCTCTGCCTTCTCAAATTCAACTTCTCTCCGAGCTTCCCAGAACCAAAACCGGGAAACTGGTGAGACGGCTTCTTTATAGAATTGCCAAGAAAGATATCATGCCTCGTGAAGACCTGTCTCATGTTGCAAATCCTGATTCAATCGAAACAATATTGAACAATGACGGAGGCAACTCAAATGAGTAATTCTTTCAAAACAATTCTTGATACCGCTTCGGAAATTACCAGAGCCACTACTCTGATTTCGGCAAACAAACGTAAAATAGAACAAGAACTCAGCCGTCCTTTGGCTGAAATAAGAAAAAAATTGGCTGAAGGAAAAATTTCCGAAGATGAAAAATCTTCAATCCTCTCGGAGCTCAAGGCACTGCTCAACGCCCTGCTTTCTTCTCCTCGTAATTTGCGCGATCATGGCCATTGTGGAGATCTGCTTACTCTGATCACCGCACTTGAAAGACAGTCATCTCAATCTCAGGGAATAATGAACCGTTTTCTCACTCGGGAAAGCAGAGAGAACTTTACCAACAATCCTCCCCAGGTATTGGTCATCAATCCCGGTTCCACCTCCACCAAAATCGCCCGGTTCAAGGGCAACAAAAAAACCCACGAATTTGAAATTCACCTCTCGCCCGACAGCAAAGACAATGTTCAAACCAGAACCGATTCCATCCTCAACTGGATGCACAAAAACCAGCTTTCTCTCCACCAGCTTTCCGGTATTTCCTGTCGAGGCGGTTTTATCCATCCAGTTCCCAGTGGCACCTACAAAATTACTTCAGTCATGCTTGAGGATCTCAAGCAGCCCGAAATAGAACATGCCAGCAACATGGCAATCATGATCGGACGTAATCTTGCCCGCTACAGCGACAATAAGGATGATATTCTTCTCACCACCAGTGATCCTGTAGTTTGTGATGAAATGGAAATGGTAGAAAGAATAACCGGATTTATTAAAATCAAGATGGATGGAACCGGAGCCCATTACCTCAACCACAAGGCTGTCCATTCCTTCATCGCCTCAATTCTCAACGAAAAAAAAGTAAATCTCAATGGAATAACCGCCCACATTGGTGGTGGCTCTTCCCTCGCCCGTCATAAAAATGGCAGAGTTACCGGTTTGATCAATGCTTTCAGTGGTATTCCTTCAGCCAATCGTTCCGGAAAACTTGATCTCCCCCGAGTAATCAAAGGAATAGAAAATAATGAAATAACCTTGAAAGAACTCAAAAAAATCACCTACTCCCAAGGCGGCCTTCTCTCTTTGGCAGGAACCAACGATTTCAGAGCCTTGTCAAGCTTTGTCAAAAGAGGAGCCACCGAAGAACAGAGAGAAAAAATCAACCTTCTTTTCAAATTCTACGCCCGCCAGATTGCTCAGGGAATTTTCAAGTTGATGGGTGACGGAGAAGATGTTGATTTTGTCGCAGTTACCGGTGGTCTGGCTCGTTCTTCCGAAATCAGTTCTCAATTATATGAGATTTTAAGTGAACACTTCACTCTTGTTTTTGTTCCCGGCTCACTTGAACATGAATCTCTGGCTGCAGGATTAATGAATGGACTCAACAATCCGGGATACCTCAAAAATTATCTTAAAGAACGAGATAAATTGGCTGAAAAACGCAAAAAACAGAACTCTTTGCTTGATACAACCATCTTCAAGCGAAAAATTCTTTACCGCAAACACGGCTCACCCATAAAATCACTCGATCAACTGGTTGACTCCACGGTTATCAAAGTTCAGGAAAACTACTCTCCGGTGGTTGCCATTATCGGTGCCGACAATGAAGATGCTATTCTGGCAGCTAAAAGGGCAAATCAACAAGGCTCATACAGAATAGCCAAATTCATCCTCATTGGTGATTACGAAAAAATCAACCGTATCGCCTATGATTACGATCTGGTCATCGACAATGACAATTTCACTATTGAAGATCATGAAAACCCTATTGACAGGGGCATCGAACTCTATGATCAGGGCAAAATACATATTCTGATGAAAGGAAGTCTCCACACCGATGAAATTTTGCGGGGAGTTTTCCGTTATCTCAAAAAAAGTGGGAAACTCAAACCCGGCGAATTGATTTCTCATTCAGTAGTCATGGATATACCCACCCGCAACAAGTTAGCGGTAATTTCTGATGCAGCTGTCAATCCATATCCTGACACCGAAAAAAGAATAAAGATTATTGAAAACAATCTGAAAGTGGCAAAATATCTGAATCTTTCAATGCCCAAAGTTGCCATTCTTTCAGCTATCGAAAATATCAACAAAAGTGTTGCCAGCTCTATAGAAGCTGATAAGATCTCAGGAAGATTTGCTGACAGAAAAGACTGTATAGTTGAAGGCCCCTTGTCCTTTGATGTTGCCATGAACTCGAAAATCGCCAAGGAAAAGAAATATTCTGGTCAAATCCAGGGCAATGCAGATATTCTTATTGTCCCCGATATCGACGCCGGCAATATCCTGTACAAATCTTTGACAACTCAATCCAATGCTGTCTGTGCAGGTATAATCCTCTGTGGAGACATTCCCATAATTCTTACATCCCGAGGTGACTCAGCCCGTTCCAAACTTGCTTCCATCGGTCTTTCCGTCATCTCTTATTTTCACAGTTAGTTCCAGTTACAGAGGCAAAAAAACAATGAATGCCGTTAAAATTTGTTATAATAAAACCAGTTTACACAAATCAGTTTTAACCCGCAAAATCATTCATTTTTCCTTATCCGGAAAATGTAATTTATAATCAGAGGTATTTGAAATGGAATGGAAAATTAAAAAGCTTGAAAAGCTGTATAATGAACGCAAAACCACAGTAAGCAAAGCTTTCGCAAAAGTAAAACCCGGAAGTAAAATTTTTATTGGTTCAGGTGTATCTGAACCTCAATATCTGGTTTCCAAATCAATTGATTATCCGCTCAACATAGCTGACACCGAGGTTTTTCAACTGGTTTCCCTCAATTCGTCTCCCCACACCGATGCTAAATTTAATAACATGTTCAGGCTCAATACATTTTTCATTGGCAAGGCTGCCCGCAACGTCATTGCCAGCGGAGATGCCGATTATACACCTATTTTTATCTCTGAAATTCCTGATCTCATCAAAACCGGCAGAGTTCCACTTGACGTGGCTATTGTTCAGTTAACCCCTCCAGACGGCTATGGAAACTGCTCTTTGGGAGTAAGCGTTGAATGCATGCAGGCAGCCATCAGAAATTCCAAATATGTAATTGCCCAAGTCAATTCACACATGCCTCGCACCATGGGCAACAGCTTTATTTCCATTGAAGAACTTGACGCTATCATCGAATATGATGAACCTATCCTGGAATATATCGAAGAACCACCCGATACAATCGCGGAAAAAATAGGTTTTTACGTATCACGTCTCATCCCTAACGGCAGCACCATTCAAGCAGGAATTGGTTCCATCCCCAATGCTGTTCTTCATCATCTCACCGATAAAAAAGATCTTGGAGTTCACACTGAAATGTTTTCCGACGGTCTGGTTGAACTGTATGAATCCGGAGCCATAACCAATCGCAAAAAAACATACCACAACGGCAAAATTATCGCTTCTTTCTGCCTTGGCTCCAAAAAACTCTACGATACTATCAACAACAACCCTGTTTTTGAATTCTATCCTACGGATTATATTTCTGATCCCCGACATATTGCTAAGAATGATAATATGTGTGCCATCAATTCAGCTCTGCAGGTTGATTTTACCGGCCAAGTTTGCGCCGATTCAATTGGACACAAGTTTTATTCCGGTATTGGGGGTCAAGCCGATTTCATGAGAGGCAGCGCTCTTTCAAAAGGTGGCAGACCAATAATTGCTATCCCCTCAACTGCCAAAGACGGTAAAGTCAGCCGTATTGTTCCTGCCCTCACCCAAGGGGGAGGAGTTGTCACCACCAGAGGCGACGTTCATTATGTTGTAACTGAATACGGCATAGCTTATCTCCATGGCAAAAACATTCGCTCGAGAGTGCTGGCCATGATCAATGTAGCTCATCCCAAATTCAGGGAAGAATTGCTGGAAGAAGCAAAAAGGCTCAATTATGTTTACCAGGATCAGGAGCTTCCGGATGTAGCAGCTCCCACCAAGGGAATGGATTTCACCTACAAAACTCCAGAAGGAGAAACCATCAAATTCCGAAATATTAATCATCTGGATGAAGAAAAACTTCGCAGATTCTTTTACGGACTCAGAAAAGAAGATGTTTATTACCGCTTTATGGGTTATGTTCGCACTCTCGACCACAAAGCCGCTCAACCTCTTGTTGTCATGGATTATGAAGAAAAATTCGCCATGATCGGTTACACAGGAGATATGCCTGATGAGCAACTGATTTGTGTGGGTCGCTGGTTTCTGGATCGAGCCACCAATATGGCTGAAGTTGCTTTCACAGTATCTCCGGAATATCAACAAAAAGGCATCGGCTCCTTCTTGCTCGGCAAAATGATTGAATTGGCCAAACAAAAAGGCATCAAAGGATTTGTAGCTGATGTTCTGGCCAAAAACAAAAAGATGATGAAGGTCTTTCTCAACTGTGGCTATGATGTTTCAGTATCTCTGGAATATGGAGTTTACTCGATCAAATTTACCTTTGATAATCCCTCTGACGATCATCTTTATTATTAGTACTGGATAGTTCACGTCCCAAAAAGGAATGCCATTGTCTGGAAACGGAAATTGAATTAATCAACTTTGTCGTAACTTCTTGATATAGTTGGATAGTTCACTGCCCATCTTCTGCAAGATTCTGATTGCTTTTAAAAACGAAACATTTTGATATCGATTCCCTTGGAAACCTCTACCAGAAAACCAAATTTAAAGGTTATAAGCCCAGTATCGGGGTCAACAATTTGTGGTGGAGGATTGGAAAAAGGAGCCGCTCCCCGGAAAGCTCTGATTGCCTCTTTGTCCAGAAAGGTAAGTCCACTGGGTTTGGTTATTATGATTCGTTTTATTTTTCCTTTGGGGGTAAGACTTATTTTAAGAACGGTGAGCCAGTTTTTAAACCCGTAAAATGACCCATCGGGATCGTGTTTGCGATAAACTTTACCCGGAGACCACACTTGGGAAACAGCTTCCTTCAATCTGATGAAAAAACTTGCTCCCACCCATCTTTTGGTTTTGAGAACAGTCTGCTTTCCTGATTTTACTCCTTTAATTTTATCCCGGGCCTTTTTACCCAATAGTTTGCTGACTTCTTGCTGGGAAAGAGAAAGTTTGAGCTCGGTTTCGGAAGAATCTGGCAAAGTTACCTGCTTGTCCTTTTTGCTTTTGCCTTTATCTCCTTTACTCTGCTTATCCTTTTTATCTTCCTTCTCCGGTTTTACCGCAACTTCATTATTTTTAAGCTTTTCCAAATTTTTAACTTCAGTCTTTTGTTTTTTTTGAGAAGATTTTGGCTTGGAGTCAGTTGGTTTAACCTTGGGCTTGATCTTCTTGATATTTTGTTTTTTTACTTTTATTTTCTTTTCCTTTTTAGCATCTTCCCGTTTAACCATTTCCTCCTCGGGATTACTTTTCTTGTCGGTAATTTTATCGGTATCCGCAGACTTTTTCTTTTTGTCGGCTTTTGATTTTTCAACTTTTTCCAAAGTCACTACCTGATAATCCTTATCTTGATCAGGATCATCTTCGGAAAAGAAAAACCAGGAAAATAAAAACAAAAAGGCAAAATGCAGCAACAGAGATAATAACACTCCGAAAACAGCAAATTTTCTGGTTGTATTTTTTGAATTTTCCAAGTCCTTCATTCACTATTCCTCAAAATAAAAATTTCCCTCAAATCCAAACCGAATTAGTGGAAAAACTGACTGCAAATTGTAATAATTGACCCATATCTTCTTTTTTGCTATTAACTAGTTCCCATCCAAAAAATGGATGTCATCGTCTGAATACGGAAATTCATCTCATCTGCTTTGTCATAACTGCTTGAAATAGTGGCAACTATGTCGGCGAAGTTATTCCGCGCATCTGAGACAAATTTCTTATCCAGCCAAAAACACCACTTCTGGGATGGGAACTAACTAGTTCCCTTCTAAAGAAAGACCTTAAATGAATATACCATCTTTTACAGTGATTTTCCTGTTTGTTTTTTCAATAGCCTGTAACAATAGCGATTCCTCAAAAACAATAAACAGCGAAACACTGGTAAACACCATCTCTGAAGAAAAAAACAAAAACAGCACTTCAAACCAGGAAAAAAAGAATGATAATCGCAAAGTCTCAACTGATCAAACTGAAAAAACAAGTGAAAATTCCAGTAGAAACAAAAAAATAGCAACCCCTTCCCTGGAAGAAAAACTGAAAAGCCTTAAAATCCCAACAGAACCTCTGGCCAAAGCCCGATTTTTCTTGAAAATGGGATATGGAGCTTCAGCTCTCGATCTGCTCAAGAAAAATCAGGGAAAATATGCCCAGGATTTTAAATACTGGTTATGCAGACTGGAGTCGGCTTATCTGACTACAGCATACAAAGATGCTGAAATCAGCATAAAAAAAGCTTTGGAAATAACAACCAACAAAGTTAAAAAACATAAAATATATCTGCTGCAAGGCAAAATTCTCAACAATCGCAAAAAATATACATCTGCAATAAAAATACTGCAAAAAGCTATTGCTCTTAAACCCGAAGATATAAATGCCAGGCTGGAAATTTTTCCTATTTTGAAACGTTTTAAAAAAGTTTCACTTTTCAAAAAGATACTGCAAAAAGGCCTTGATTCCCATCCTGATTCAGGATTATTGCAATTGGCAAAAGTTGACCTTCTTTTTCTGGAAAGAAATCGCAAATCAGCTTTGGAACTACTTAAACAAATAAGTTCCCAAACCAAATACAAGGGTTTTGTCCGAGCCAAGGCTCTGGATCGTCTTGGAATCAACCTCGCAACCTCAGATCGCAAATCAGCTTTGCAATTATTAAAAAGATGTCGTAAACTTTTTCCTAAATACGGGTGCACTGGAACAGAAGTGAAGTTGTCTCCACCCGATCCTAGACATCCCTGGCGTCGTATTCGATCCCTAAAACGAGGAAATTACAAAAAATAGCCCATGAATTTTTTCCAAATTATTTTTTCCATATTTTGTACAACAATTATTTTTCTGAGCAGTTGTGAAGTTCAGGAAGACGACGGTTGGCCTCCCGTAGCTCGTGTTTTTGCAGAACCGGCTTATGTTCCCAAAGGACAAACAAGTGAAATCACCCTGGATGCAAGAAAATCATGTGATGCTCTCGATTATCCAAGTTTTTGCGATGCTTCCGAAGACGGAGACGGTTGCCCCTCAATCTGTCCCGGTGGTATAACCTACAGTTGGAATATTCCAGGCAAAACAGGCAATATTCGTTCCTTAACCAACACCTATTCCCTGATTAACGTCGATGTCAATATTGATCGCCCTGTAGAAATCATTCTCACTGTCACCGACTGCGACGGCAAATCAGCCTCCAAAAGTATCTGGCTGGGAATTACCGAATCCACAAATAATTCACCTGACGCCAATAATCAAGAATAAAAGAGGATCATCTTTGTCGGTAAAAGCTTGGCTGGGAAATGTATGGGCTTACCTGATGATAAAAAGAGTTTTCATTATTCTTGCTGAATCTTGTTTAGAATAACATGGTTTTGAGAGAATTACCCACAATTGAATGAAAGCGAGAAATCGAGTCGAACCCTATGCCCATATAAGCCACAATCAAAGCATAAAAATAAAGATTCAACCCGGGCAACAGCAAAAACGAATAAAAAATACCTGCTTCCTGCAAATCCGATTGGCCCAAGTGTGTTTCTCCAAAAGTTGAAATTAAATGATAGGAAATAGTTATTCCCAAAACCAACTGGCGAGTGAACGGGGAAAAACCGAACAATTTGCTTAATCCTATTGCAACCATGGAAAAAGTTGGGAAAAAATATGGAGACAGGGTAATCAACCAGTTACCCTTGCCCAAATATGTTGTAAGACCGCCATTTCTGTAAGAAGTGCTGATTCCGGTAACCCGGTGGAAAGTAAGCAGGGCAAAAAGAGCATGGGTCAATTCATGTTCAAGAGTTGAAAACCAAGTTCCCCAGATTGGATTCCGAAAAAAAAACTTCCAAAGAAGAAAATATCCGGCGATACCACCCCAAAAAGCATAATTGTCCAACAGTTGAGACCAATTCCATTTGCCGTGATAAAAGGCTGAAATAATCCCGGGAACCATGAAAATCGAAAACAAGGCTGCCGGCCATTTTATTAAATAAAATAATTTATCAAATTTACTGTGCAGATTAAAAGGAAGCAAAATTTCACCTGTTGGGAATTGAACGTAAAATGGTTCCGTTCTCCATACCGATAAAGATATTCTGTTTCCACCAACCGATACTTACCGGCTTTTGTGGAACAGTCTGAGAAAGCAGATTATCAAATTGATTCAGAGTTCCATCTCCCTGCAAAAGCCCAAATTTGAGTACCCAGGAAGAACTTACCGGAAGAGGATAGGTGTTACCCTGGAGATAAAGTACGAGGCAGCGATCATAATCAAAACAGTAGAAATCAAGTACCGTATAATCAGAAAGAGCATCAACCGGAGTTAATTGATCATTTTCGAGAAGGCGCACTCCCCAGGTGAGCTCACTTCCTATATTCACTCCATTGAGCAGAGTCAAATTTGAACTGAGGGGATAAGTATCCATAACAAAAAAGTCTGAAGCCTCCATGTATTCTGAAAGTTCCTGACCATTCCAGGTATAGCTCAATCCGTAAGTTGTACCTTCCGAGCTGTAGTAACCGAAGATATAAAGCTTCTCATTGTGAACAGCAAGACTGGTAAAGCGATGATCCCCGGGAGGTTGGGGATGAGTCAACTGTTGTACAATCTCGAAGTTTTCACCTCCGTCTGTGGAAACCCACAAAAACGCATTGACGGTTGAATTATTGTAATCGTCCATGTTGCCACCACTGCCACAGGCATAGATTTTATCACCCCAGACAGCAACATCATGAACATGCCAGGCAAATTCAAGGGTTCTGCTTTTGTACCAGTTGCCACCCTTCTCCAGAAAATAAACATTGCCCATGAGATCGTCTTCAGTTGCATCAACTCCAGGAATCAACAGGAGATCTTCATGAACCCGGTAAAAACTGATTTCTTCTTCGTCTACTGCAAAATCCGCCTGCAGAGAAGAAGCATCAAGGGAAGTAAAATAACGGGGTTCAATAGTACTGATCCTGCCCAGATTATGGGTGGCGTCTCCGTAGCCCAGATAAAAATTACCATCAAATACCTGAAGATCACTGATGGAACGATTGAAATTCATAATACCAAGTTCACTGGCTCCAGCAGTAATATAATCTTCGACAGGAGCAGCCCATAGCTCGGCAAGTTGGAAAGAAAGTTCCTCAATATCCCTGGGAGGCAGAATTTCAATTTCATGGACAAGTATATTCTCATGCTTTGAATCGGAACAGACAATACTCATGAGACAGGTTAAATCGGCAAGCGGTTCTTGAGCCTTGAAAAAATAAAGACCGGCTGTAATCTGCCCACCGCAACTGTCATTATCTCCAACAAAAACTTCGAGTTCATCGCCATCCGGATCCTGGCAACCTGGAAGGAACTCAAAGGTATCGTAGAGATTTACACTATCGCCGGGGGAATTTGCAAATTCCGGAGGATGGTTTTTCTTTTTGTTATCACAACCGACAACCAGTAAAAAAACAAAACAGCCGAAAATAAAACTAAAAATTGGTTTGAACTGCATAATCACACCTGAAACCCGTATAGGAAATTGCAAAACTGGAATTAGTGGATAATCATTAATTTGCTGGTAAAGAAACTGGTGATCTGATCAAGAACATGGAAGCGAGTATTGTCCCCCCACAGACTGTGAGCTCTGCCTGGATAGAGCATCATTTCAAAAGGAATTTTTTTATCCTGAAATGATTTGAACACTCTGAGAGAATTTTGCAAAAGAACATTGTCATCACTCATCCCGTGCATGATTAAAAAAGGAGAACTCAGATTCTCCAGCTCTTTTTCATTGATATTGGCTCTTTTGTAAACCTTTGGAACCTGATTAGGCAAACCAAGATAACGTTCGGTGTAATGGGTATCATAAAGGGTCCAGTCAGTAGGTGGAGCAATTGCAACTCCGGCAGCATAGGTGGGTTTGGCTCGAAGTAAAGTTGCCATAACTGCATAACCGCCATAACTCCAACCCCAAACCCCTATCCTGTTTCCGTCCACATCGTGTTTACGGTAGAGATAGTTATAGGCCGCCATGGAGTCTTCAATTTCAAATTTGCCAAAATTATGGTAGGGAGCTTTGGCAAATTCGCGATCACGGTAAGTACCGCCTCTGCCATCCACTATAAGCACATAAAAACCTTTACCAGCCATATATTGAGCCCATAGGTTATAGGTGGAATTTTTTCTTCTTACATAATGACCATGGGGTCCACCGTAAACATTGACTATTGCCGGATGTTTTTTAACCCCCTTTTGACGACTGCGGGGTTTGAATTCAAGTGCGTTAAGATGGATATAAACACCTTTTAACTGACTGTCTTCAACTTTGATTGTTAATTCCCGGGGTTTGGGCAATTTTGCCACAAGAGGATCGAACTTTTCGACAGGAGGAACTTTTTTCAGCAATTTTCCACTTGCATCCCTGATCAGAAGTTTTTCACCGGTGTGAATATTGCTGTGACGATGAAGAAATTTGCGACCGTCAGGAGCAACCAGCGCTGAATGCCAACCAGTTCCTGAAACAGCTCGGATAACTGAAGAACTACGGTTATAGTTCCACTTGAAAATCAATTTTTCTTTACCATATCTGTAAAAAACTGAAACCCAGACAACCTGCTCTTTTTCATCGTGAAATATAACTTTATCAAACCAGTATCCATTTTGTAAAGGCATGAATTTTCTTTGCAATTTGCCCTTTTCATACCAGCCCAGATAGAGATTTTTAGTCAGGCGACTTTTGGCTGTAGCCTCAATATATTTATAACATTCTCCACAATTATTCTTGATTTGGTTGAGCTGCTCGGAAGAAAATTGTTTGAGGCGGAACTTGGTAAAGGAATTGGGGAGCTTGGCTTTTTGGAAATAACCACAACTGCCGCATTGTCTTTTCATGGCATTGAATCTGGAAGCATTACAGTATTTTTGTTTCCATTGTTCAGTGCTGAAGAAAAACTTGTTGCTTTTTTTAAAAAAGCGAAGATCTTTATTCAATTCAACCCAAGCTTCATCGACTTCAGTAATTATGGTGGAGCACTTGCCATTTGCAATTCGACAACGGTTGAGCTTGAGTTCTTGCTGGGAGCGGTTTTGTGTTTGAATTGCAACCTGGTTTTTATTGATCCATTTAACTCTGGGAATATATTCATAAGCTGGTAGTTTGAACCAGCGAATTTTGCCTCCTCTGAATCCAACCACTCCGGTTTCTACTTTGGCATTGTGTTTGCCTGCAGAAGGATAACGTTGTTTGACTACCTTGAAGGAATCACTGCCTACTTCAATTCTTTTGCGTATGGGAACCTGGTTTTCATCTACCTTGAGAAAAGCAAGGTGGCGGCTGTCGGGAGACCACCAATAACCACGATAACGCCCCATTTCCTCCTGAGCAACAAACTCACTGAGTCCAAAAGTAATGTTTTTATCCTTCGATTGGGCAATCTTGAAGGTTTTTCCTTCGGCAAGCATCTGTACATAAAGATTTCCCTGCTTCACATATGAAATCTTTTTTCCATCGGGAGAAAAAGTTGGATCTATTTCAGCTGCGGAATCATTGGTTATTTTTTCAGTCTTATTGGTTTTGAGGTTGTACAAGTAAAGATCCCCGGATAAGGGGAAAAGAATTTTCTGGCCGGAAGGGTGCCAATAATAACTGACAATTCCAGTTCTGGACATTCTCTGTCTTTCCCTGGCAGCTTTCTCTCTGGCACTTTCAACAATTTTATCTGCCACATCTTTTGATTTGACCAGAGGCTTCAATTTGTTGTTTTTAAAATCATAGGCCCAGAGATCATTGAAATTGTCCTTGCCCGCCTTGAGAAAAGTCAGAAATTTTGCATCAGGAGACCACTTTAATTTACGCACCTGTTTACCTAAATATGCACCAGTCGCAACTTTGTTAAGATCAAGAACAATCTTGGGAGTGGTAAACTGGAAGTTTTTTCCTTCATGCTTGTGTTTGGAACCCCGTTTGGCAGTTTTGAATTTAACTGGGGAAGGACAGGTCGGACATGTTCTCCCGCAGGAGAAAAACACCAGAAAAGCAGAAACAAAAAGGAACAGGTTGTTATTAATTGCGAAACGGCTTTTCATTGCAAACTCCTTTGGAGACTCAACAGAATTCCAATAGAATTCCAATCAAAACGATTATAAAGTTTTCGTCCCGGAATGAGGGTTATTGGCTGAGCAAGAAGTTGGATTGAGATGCACGGAATAACTCCAAGTTGATGCTATTTTAATTAAGTTGAGACAAAGCAGATCAATTCAAATTCCATACTTCAGACTGTGTCCTTCCTTTTGGGGATGGGAACTATCAAAGCCAAACATAATCAGAATAAAGAACAGTTTAACAAACTATTTGATATTTATCTAGTTCCCATCCCAGAAGTGGTGTTTTCGGCTGGGGAAGAAATTGGATTGAGATGCGCGGAATAACTTCGCAGACATAGTTTATGCTATTTCAAGAAGTTATGACAAAACTGATCAATTCAATTTCCGTCGTCAGACGATGACATCCATTTTTGGGATGGGGGGGGGTAGTGACTGAGGAAAAAAATTTCTTCAGATGCAAGTAACAACCTCGCAAACATGGTTATTTTATCTACTGACCCGCTAAATTGGACCAGTGAGATTTTGACACCTGTAATATATTGACAATTTTATGCTGGGAAATTAAACCAATAGAGTATCTGGTTTAGATTTCAGGGCCGGGAAATAAAATCGGATATTAATTTGTTGCAAACTATTATAGTTGTAAAATACATTGTCATACCATATTCTCCAGGAATTCCAGACTGAGAAGGCCAAAACATGTTCTTGAAAAAGGGAAAAATCAGACAATTCATCAATAAACAAAAAAATCACTTTCAACATAAAGTTGAATCACTTTTCGACATGCCCGCATCACTTTTCCCCGGGCTTAATCGCAACAAAATTTCAAAAATAATGCAGATGAAAGTATTCTGGTTGGAAAAATTCCTCCTTCAGGAGCAAAATCTTGATTTTGACAAACTGGTGGGCAATTTATTTGAAACCCTTGAACTTGATGCTCTTGTTCTATTCAAAATATCATCAACTCAGTGCAAAATAATTTCCTCTTTCCCGGAAAATTACAATCTGAATCTTTTCTTAAAATTAAAAACCATATGGCTGAAAGAAAAAGATCCAGAAAATTTTATTTTAAAGAACATCGATCTTAAAAGCATCAACTTTAAAAGTAGCAACTTTAAAGAGGTGAACTCATCACCAAACGGCAACTCCATCAAGGTTTCCATCATCCCGATCAAATCTGCAAATACGATTAAAGGCGGTTTTTTTCTTGTGCACAGTTCCAGACATCCAGTACAATTTGGCAATTTTGATCTTTCCCAAGTTCGAGACTTCGCCCTCTATCTGAGCAGGGTCTTTTAACTGCAGTTTTATTTATTATGAGTTTCTTCACATCTAAATATAATTCTGGTTCTGAATTTTTGGATTCTGTCAACCAGGAAAAGAAAATGATTTTTTGTCCCACCTCTCGGGAAATATCCCTTAACCGCAAAGTAGTTGCCGAATTGCATATACCAGGAGCTCCAAATGTTTTTCTTCTCAAAGGAATTGCTGTTGCCTGGCAAAAAGCTATTCCACGCAATCGAATTCGCGGCGGACTTTACCTGAAATTTTCCACAAATGAACTGAAAAGACTTGCTTATTATCTGTCAATTTTTTCCGGTTCCATTCCTGTTCCTCCACGCAGAAGAAAACATCCCAGACTCCCGGTTCTTCTAACAGCCAGAGCCCGCATCGTTAAAAAACCAAACTATTTTGAAATCAAAATTCACAATTTTTCAGAAGGTGGTGCCAGGATCAGTTCTGAAAAAAAACTGGAAGTTAATTCAATTATTTCCATTAAAATTTCAACTCCTGGAGGAGTAAAACCCATTCCTTTCAGTGCCAGAGTTGTCAATAATCCAGAAGAAAACCTTTATGGAATTAATTTTATCACCCGAGAACATGGCACCAGTTCCCTATTAAAAGAAATAATGAAACGCTTCAAAAAATTAAGTTTTATTTTTTTTCTTTTTGCTTTCATGATACCCGGGATAGCTAAAGCAGCTCATTCCTAC
>JAWLEA010000003.1:0-54730 GCA_041686345.1 Polyangia bacterium
GCGCAATATTCTGTTTTCCCTCACCAGTTTCTGTTTTTCCAGAGCCTTGTCTATGGTTTTGAGCAACTGGGCTTTTTTGATTGGCTTGGTAATGAAGTCATAAGCTCCTTCTTTAATAGCTTCCACTGCAACTTCAACACTGCCATATGCTGTCATAATAATAATTTCAGACTCCGGAGATATTTTTCGGGACATTTTTAATAAACTCAGTCCGTCAATATTTTTCATTTTCAAATCACTGAGCAGAAGAGCAACATATTCATTACGTAGGATATCAACAGCTTTTCGGGGATCTTCACAGGTAATGACCTGATAGTTTTCTCTGATTAAAATTCTGGAAAGGGATTTCAAAATCGATTTTTCATCATCAACAACAAGAATCAAAGGAGAATAATCATCCATGGATATCGGGTTTCCTCCGAGTAATATTCAATAAAACAAGATACTAATAATAACTGCCTTTGTATTTATTATTCAAATATTCAAGCAATTTCTTTTTGCGGCTTATTATTTCACAGATTTGGTTTTCAGACAAAGTATCTTTGAGACATCTTTTAATTTTGATAACTGACAATTGGGAAATTATATCAATAAAATCCCCTGGAACTTTTCGCAATTTTTTCACCAACTTCCAGGTTTTTTGTTTTTTCCATTTTCCCCCTGCTCCAAATCCAGCTCCATGATCAACAAATAAAAGGCGATCAACCTTGTTTTTCATAATATTACCACCGGAAAATCTGTCATAATTGCCGATAAGATAATCAAACAAGATCACCTTCCCCAACTGTTTGGCTATTTTTTTTTGAGAAACACCAAGCCCGGTATCAGAATTTTTAAAAAGCCAATCTGTATGAATTTGAGTAGATTCAAAATTAGTAACTTCCTCTGTATAATAAACAGCGGCTCCAGTTATAAGATTATTTCCGCTATACACTTCTTTTTTGAATCTTTTTGCTTTTTTCAAGTCCTTTTTCTTCAAAAGTTCCAACAGATATGATTCGGAAAGTTGGCGAAATGCGGCGGGAGGCACCTGGTTAAATTGCAAGAGCCGAGCAAGTTTGAAAGCAGCAATTTCAGCTTTAGGGGATGAAAATTCCATACCTCGGTGCTTGACCTTGAATATTGCTTTCATGGTTCCGGGCAAATAGGAACCATTTCCCGGAAAAAGCCCGTGTTTGTCATGCAAAGCAATATAGAGATAGAACTTTATTGTCCTGCCGGTTAATTGTGCAGGTATTATATTTTTAATCCTTCCCTGAATCAGCACCTTTTTTGTTTGGCAACTGTTCCATTTATTTTTTTCAGTTGGGACAGAACATGAACATTCTTTTTGCAGATCTGAATCGTTTTCATTTTGTTTTTCCAGAAGAGGGAAATCTCCTTTGGAGATTGTGGACTTCGCCGGCAAAAATAAAAAGCTGTTTGTACCGCTGTCCGAATTGTTATGGGGCAATTGAAAACTGAGAAAATTAACATCAGTGTTTGAATTTTCCCTACATCCTGTAAATTGGAACAGAATCGAAAAAAAAAGACAAAATAAAATTGAAGTCAAATTTATCCCTTATTATATGAAAAGATTATGTAATTATCATTAAAACTTCAAAATAGGATACCAGAAGAAAGTAAAGAAGTGAAATTTTATCACCTGTCTTTCTATTTTTACCCAATTCTCATTTTTAAAAAAAGCTCCCTTTTACAACTTGGAATTTTAATTGATCAGTTTTGTCATGCATCTGAAGCAAGCTTCTCATTTAGACAAAAATACCCATTTGGGATGGAAACTAACTGATAAAAGATAAATTTTTGACTTCAATTAAAAAACTCAGTCAAAATAATCTTTCCTGATTACCGCCAAATAATCATCGCTGTGGTTTTTAAACATTTTTCTGACTGAATCAGGCAATAGTCGATAAATCTGCCGACGAGGAAGGATTTTATAAGATGAAAGAGTTGCAGGCAAAGGCAAGGAGGAATCATGTTCAAGCTTGTAATTGAACCAATCCAGAAAGAGTTTTTGGTATTTTATAATTTCATCTTTTTGCAAAAGATAGGTTTCCAGATTGTGCAAGCCAAGTTTTTCAATTCCGTGAGTATAAAACCAGCCCCGTGAGGTGCCGTCACTCACATAATGCCAGTTGATCAATTGTTTGAACTGGAAACTGCCCCTCTCTACAGTTTTATCAATTTCTCTTCTGGAAATGATTTTTTGAGCCGTGAGATCAAGAACTTGACAATCATAATTTTCGAGCAAAAAGGAAAAAGTCAAAAAAACAAAAAAAATATCCTCAGGATGTTCAACAATTTGCAGGCTCACATCATATTGAGAACCTGTGTTGTTTTCACGGGGTACATTTAAACGTGGTTTAAAAAGATTACTCCAATTCTGAAAATAATTATCGGGATTTTTTTCCAGAAGAATTTTTTCTTCCTTCTCATCATCAAAATAAATAATTTGAGAGGTTGAAGGAAAAGAAACGGAAAAAAAACCTGGTAATTTGTTTTTGTGTAGAAACTGGTTCAAATCTTCAACCAGTAGTTTGATATTTTTTTTAAAACATAAAGAATAAACTGTTTGAAACTGAGAAATCTTTTGATGTCTGGATAAATATTTCATGATCAGGGTTTAATCCTGTACTTTCTGGAATAAGTTTAAAAACTGGTGCTCCAATATATCTTTATCGGCATTTTTACAATTATTTTAAGAATGAATTGGGATTTCAGTCTGAAAAATTGACCGAAAATCAATCTTGAGTAAATTTGATCATATGGAAAGCTTAATCGACCAATTTTTGTTTAATCTTGAAATCGAAAAGGGCAGAGCCCGGAAAACAATTGAAAACTATGCCAGAGATCTGGATAAATTTCTCCATTATTGTGAAAAACACCAATGTACTCTGAAAAATTTCAGTCGCCAGAATGCCCAGGATTTCATAACAGCCACATCCCGCCAAATCAATAATCGCAGTACTGCTCGTTGTTTATCTGCCCTTAAAGGTTTTTTTAAATTTCTGCAAGGGGAAAAAGTAGTTAAAAACAATCCCTTCAGTCGCATCAAAACACCCCGTTTTGGCAAACCCCTGCCTGAAACCGTTTCCTTAATCAAGATTAATAATATTCTTGATGTCATTCCCAATACTCACAGGGGAAAAAGAGACAGAGCCATGATCGAACTGCTTTATGCAACTGGTCTTAGAGTATCAGAACTTGTTTCCCTCAAAGTTACCAGCCTGAATTTTGAAAATAACCTGCTTCTGACTCTGGGTAAAGGCAGCAAGGAAAGATTTGTCCCTTTCGGTCGTTCCGCCCGGAAAGTAATAATTACCTACCTTGAAGAAAGCAGAGATTTTTTTATCAAAAAATATCCCGATTCTCCCTGGCTTTTTCCGGGTAGAAAAGGTCAACATCTAAGTCGTCAGGGATTTTGGAAAATATTAAATCGCTATGAAAAAAAAGCCGGGATAAAAACCAGAATCACTCCCCACAGTCTGCGCCATTCTTTTGCCACCCATATTCTGCGCAACGGAGGAGATATCCGCACCGTCCAGGCAATGCTTGGACACGAGGATCTGTCAACCACCCAAATATATACAAAACTGGCAAATAAAGATATTGTTTCTGCTCATCAGAAATATCATCCCCGCAACTGATTTTTAATTTTCAAAAAATTTTCGACTGGAATAACCTAATGATATTTATTAATTATAAGATTCCTGGAAAAACTGGCTTTGGTTTTGTCTCTGGCGGTTAAAGAAATAATATTGGTTTTGTCGTAAACTTTAACTTTAATTTTAAAGGTCCTTTTGCGTTTATTATTAAATGATCTGTAAAATATTTTCCGTCCTACTATTTTCTTTTCTGCATTGACAAGTTTGAGATAGAGATCCCTGATTCCATCTTTATCTTTTATGAAACCGCTGATTTCAACCTCATCCTCACGGGTAAGAACCGGGGAAGTATTCAAAACCAAGTTGGGAGGAGAATATGTCCAGGGATAGTTTACCTTTTTTCTGTAGCGTCGCCATTGAGAACGCGCCGACATGGAAGAAGTTGATTTTTTTAAACCGGTATCAGTCTTGATCCAGGCAAAAGTCTGTCTGGAAGCAGGAATTTGTACCTTCAGATACCCGTTCATTTGAGCAAGAACTTTTACCAAAGTTCCCTGCTTGAGTTCAACAAAATTTTTCTGCTGTCCGGGCCAGGGTACATCATATCCAGTAGTATTCAATTTCAATTTTTGCCACTTTCCTCCAAGTTTTTTCATTTTTGGTCTTGATTTGAAATGACGGTGAATTTTCCAGTCCATCTCAATCTTGTTATCATAAATGCAATCGTTGTAGATAAGTTTCAAATCCCACAATTTTGGACCTGTAAGCTCTTTGGCTTTAATTTTAAAAACAACTTTTCTGGATTGACCGGGTTTAAGATTGCTCAAAATAGCTCTGCTTTTAATGAAATCAAGTTGATGTCCGGTAAGATTTTTCAGAGTCATTCTGGCTTCACCAGTTGCTCCTTTACCGACATTTTTGACTTTTACGATAAATTTGCCGATTTCATCTTTTTCCAATATTCCGTCCTGTTTAATCTTGTCTATAAATCTGTAATTCAGATTTATGCGTGGGTCAGGATTGCCTTTTATTTTGAGCCGGGTAGAAGTTGAACCCTTGATTTTTTCAAGATGGGACCAGAGATTTACTTTTAAAGTATCAGTTCTCGAAGAAACTCCCTGCGGAACCTTGACCATAGTTTTGCGGATTAAAGAAGATGAGGGAGCCAGTTTTCCGAAAATAACCTCATGATTATCCAAGCGGGGATTGGTGGAATGCAAAACTGCTCGCAAACGGTATACAGGAGACTTTCCCTGATTTGAAACCCTTATTCTTACTTTGAGCCAATCACCGGCTTTGGTTGTTTTGGATGTTGGTAAAATATCTATTTTCAATTTCTTATTCTCTTTGTAAAGTCCCTGTTTCCAATTAATACGCTGTTTTGCAAGAAAATCTACAATTCTGGAATCTTCCTGTTTTTTGATTCTTTTGATGAAATTTTTATATTTTTTGAGCATCACCATTCTGCCAGCTTTTTTATCCTGAAGGGCAGCAAGTAATTTGGCAGCAACTCTGGTAGTGGAATCTTCACTTAATTTTATCTCTTCATAAATCTTCAAATCATCTGCATCTACCCCGCAATAATTGCAGATAAAGTCTTTTTTTGGTGAGGATTTTATCAAGGACCAAATTTTAAAATAAGACTTTGACAATTTAGTTTTATGGTGGGCCTGCAGGGAAGATTTCAAGAAAGATTCGCGATATTTTTTAAGGGTTGATATGTAATAATTGATCTCCCTGTTTTTACTTAAATTGCGCAGATCAACATTTTTAACATGAATATCCGGAATGATCCCTCTTCCTTGAATAGATGCATCTCCGTAGGTAAGATATTGGGAAATAGTAATTTTAAGAGCTCCTCCACCTGGAAATTCAATAACATCCTGAACGCTTCCCTTGCCGAAAGTCCGGTTCCCGGCAATCAATGCTCTGTTGGAATATTTAAGTGAACCGGCTACAATTTCTGAAGCACTGGCAGATTTTTCATTCACCAAAACTACCAAAGGACCATTGTACATAGTGCTTGGAGCATCAGCCCTTTTTTCAATTCTAAGATGTTTACTGCGGTGTTTTGCCACTTGTGACACAATAGTTCCGCTTTTCATGAAATAGTTTGAAACATTGATGGCAGCACTCAATAAACCTCCCCCATTATTCCTCAAATCAAGAATTATCCCTGAAACTCTCTCTTTGAGCATTTTTCTCAGAGCATTTTTCATTTGCTTGGAAGTAGGCATTTGGAAGGTTTTAACTTTTATATAACCAATTTTTTTGTTGTTTTTCTTGATTATTTTGGTCTTGATTGAATCGAAGGAAATGGATTTTCTCATGAGAGTAAGCTCGAACGGAGCTTTATTTTTGCGTTTAACCAGAATTCTCACATCTGTAGCGGGCTCTCCTCTCATTCTTTTAACGGCATCATTCAAACTTAAATTATCAGTAGATTCTCCATCAATCTCCAAAATTTTGTCTCCCGGCTTCATTTTTTTTCTGTAGGCCGGAGTATCTTTAAGTACTTTAATAACACTCAAACGACCGGAACACATGGATACCACTATTCCCAAGCCGCCAAAAGCTCCAGAGTGATGAATTTTCATTTCCTTGTAATATTCAGGGGTGAGAAAATTAGTATGAGGATCAAGAGTTTCCAGCATTCCGGTAATTATGGCATGTTCGATTTTCTGCAAATCAACATCTGCAGGCAGATTTTTTTTGAAAAAATCAAATACCCGGGAAAACTTGATGATTAAAAAATAAGGAGACTCAACCTTGCGTTCAAGTTTGAGTTTATGATTATCAGCCATAATTTCGATGGTTGATTTATTTTTTCTTATCATTATTTCCGGGATATTTTCAGCTGCGGATTCTAGACCGGAAATGAGCATTTTCTCAGCATTTATTCTGGATGGATCAAGATACTTTTGAACTACATAAAGAATAGAAAATTTGAGATCAAGTAAGTTATCTTCTTTTTTGGCTGTAGGCAGATCTTTTTTTTCTTTTGTCTTGGAAACTACATTAAGACAATGGGTATTACTGATTAAAATTAAAAACAGTAAAAAATATTTACGCATTCTTATCTCCCAAATAGCATAGTTTATTGGAAACCTTGGTTTAAAAGAATAAAGTTAAAGGTTGAAACTAGGGTAACATAGAAAAGTAATACCTGACTTGTAACCCAAACTTCAACAAAATGATAAAACAAAAGGAGGGTTGAAAAATATATTAAGGTTAAAAGTTGAATAGAATATTCCACATCAGGTTTTTATATAAAAACCTGCCTGACCTGAACTCAAAATTAAAATCTTGAAGAGCAGGTAAAACGTTGAATTTGGTACAAATTACCCTGAAGGGGAAATAAAACAACCAAGTTCAATTTCTGTTTATTCCACCCTGAATCTGAGCAAGGAAACTGGTTTTATCTAATCTTTGATTTTATGAATGATTTTAATTCTCTCAGAACCTTTTCATTTTTTCCAAGAGGCTTTGCTTTATAGCCTCTGATTTCATCTTCCAACTCACGATCAAACTGTTCCATACTGCCAGGTTCATCCAATACTGTATCAGCATTGCGATTTCTGATTTTTTGTTCGGGAAGTTTGTCTACATAAAGATTGAATCGGTCTTTGAGTTCATCAAGGATTTCATCTACAAGCTCAGCATCCTCTGCCAATTGTTTAAATCTGTCATCTACATCAGAAATACCGGCTTTCAAAGCGTTACGACAGGCCACTCTCATGACAAAAGCATCATCAAGTACACCAATGCCACCCATATAATCGGGAATAATATCTACTTTTCTGAGAAGATAAGATAAACCTCCGATAATATGTTTTTGAGCATCTCTGGAGATTCCATCGGAATCAATTTGGCTGCGCATTATTTTTGCATCATCAACCAGAGTTTTTACCCATCCATCCAATTTTTCCAAAATTTCACTACTATTCATTTAATAACCTCTCAAACAGCATTAAAATGTTCTCAGTTTTTAAAAAAAAATAATTTTCAAATACCAGAATCTCAGGCTGCCAATTCAATTCGGTTTCCTGTTCAATTCAGGTCAGCATGACAATACTTTATTTTAGCAACAAATACAATAACACTTATGAAGTTAACTTTTTCGGGGTTATTTTACCAATTTTGAGATCTGAAAAACTGTGAAACTGCATCCGTCAATGTTTTTTTAAAAGATCTTTTTTGGTAAAATTATGAGGAAAAAGTTCACTCAATTTGTATTTTAGATTATCTCCCTTTTCATTTACAAGAAACACTGGAATATCCCCACTGGAAAATTCGGAAATAACCTGGAGACATAAACCACAGGGAACAGCAGGAGGACTGGAACTGGTAGCGATAGCAATCCCCTTGATTTTCATCGTATTGCCTTCCCTGGTAACTGCCTGAAAAATGGCATTTCTTTCTGCACAGATAGTGGCTCCATATGAACTGTTTTCTACATTGACACCTGAATATACATTTAACTGTGTTTTAATTGCCGCTCCAACTTTGAATTCTGAATAAGGAGCATAGGCATTTTTTCTGATTTTCAAGGCTGCTGGCACAAGTTTTTTTTGCACAGATTAATTTTGTTCCTTCCATGAATTAAAATTCTGGACAAACATCTGCAACAACATAACCAGATAGTTTTTCCTGTCATATAAGCTCAGTAATTCATTAAGATTTTTGATGACTTCATGTTCTTTGTAAGGTTTTATGAAAAACCCGAGGATATTTTTTCGAAGAGCTCCTACAGCATCTTCAGATTCTGTAAACGAAACTGTAAGAATTGGGATAATTCCGGGATATTCCATTTTGAGATTTGACAGAAAAGAAATACCTTCAGTTTCTGAACTGCCCGCAGGTCTAGGTTCTGCAATAACCAGGGAATAATTGCTGTTTTTTCTGACTTTATCTTTAGCTTCTCGGAGAGTGGCAACCAGATCACATTTGCAGCCAATATTGCTTAAAATATTCTCCAGTTCCCTGGCTGCATCCTGATTGGAATCAAGAATCAAAGCAGAAAACCCTTTGCTTTCACCTTTTAAATCCTGTGGCAATTTATCAATAAAATTAACTACCAAGTCTTGAAGAGATTGTAATTTTTTAGCTTGATTCATATAAACACCTGAAATTAAAGTGCACTCTTGAAAATATGGAATTGTTGCAGAAAGGATTTTTGACTCCCTGTCAAAACTAAATTCCCGAAATCCACCGGAAATATAGGAAATAAGGTCGGGAAGCAATGTCTTGTTCTGAAAAATTTACATTATATCATTGCAGATAAAAGGATAAGTTAAAAGCAAAAAAAATCAAGAGTCAACTTCCCTCCTGTTGATAATTATATATTTTATGTCGATTATGGTTTCAAATATGATTTTGTAAAAACAACCCCTGAAGTGAAGCGCCCCCGGGGCGACTCGAACACCCGACAAACGGTTTAGGAAACCGTTGCTCTATCCACCTGAGCTACGGGGGCAAAATCCACAGTTATTCAGGAAATGACCAACAACAGTGGATTTATCGATTTTATTCTTCTTTTTTGGCTTGGGCTATTATCTTTTCTGCCAATTCATTGGGGACCTTTTCATAATGGTCATACCTCATGGTAAAGGAACCTCGACCTGAAGTCATGGATTCAAGATCGGCACTGTAACGTTGAATATTGGAAAGGGGAACTAATGCTTCGATGGTGACATTTTTGCCTTTTTGCTTGGATCCCATGGGGCGCCCCCTTTTAGACGTGATATCTCCCATGATTGTTCCCATATAATCCTGTGGTACAGTAACTTCCATGTAATAAATAGGCTCAAGCAATACTGGTTTAGATTTATTTACAGCCTGTTGAAAACCTTTGGAACCAGCCATCTGAAAAGCGGCATCAGAGGAATCTACATCATGATATTTACCATCACTGAGATCAACTTTTACATTAATAACCGGATAGCCGGCAATAACACCTTTGGCCATTCTTTCTTTAATTCCTTTTTCAACGGATGGAATCCATTGTTTGGGGATGGAACCGCCGAAGATATTGTTTTCAAAAATAAATTCTTCTTCTGAATCCATAGGCAAAGGTTCAAGTTGGATATAGCAGACACCAAATTGACCACGTCCGCCAGATTGTTTTTTGTGTTTACCCTCGGTAACGGGGGATTTTCTGGTAATGGTTTCTCTGTAGGGAATTTTGGGAAGCGTTGTAGTAACTTCAACTTTAGCTGCTTTGAGTTTTTCAATTGTGGTATCAAGTTGAATCTGTCCCATTCCCCCCAGCAATAATTCGCTGAAATTCTGGTCTCTCCATGTTTTAAGTGATGGATCAGCTCCAACTATATCGGAAAGTTTGGTACTGAGTTTATCTTCATCTGATTTTGATTTGGGATGAACAGCTATAATGGAAACCGGTTCAGGTGATTCAGGAACATCAAAAATAACCGGCTTGGAATCTGTGGCAAAACTATCCCTGGTTCCTGTATATTTAAGTTTTGCAACTGCACCAATATCACCTGCTGCCAGATAGTCAGCATTTTCTCTTTTTTCACCGTTCAAGAAATAAATCTGATTAAAACGCTCACTCTGTCTTGAAGCAGGGTTGAAAAATTCGTTATTATCTTTGATTTCTCCGCTGACAATTCGGAAAATTACTATATTGCCAATATCGGAGTTGAAAGTTTTGAAAACAATGCCTGAGAAAAAATCATCTTTAGCCGACACAACAACTTCTTCATCATTCATTTTGCCTTTGAATTCGTGATATTCAGGGGAAGGGCAACTTTCTACAATAAAATCAAGGAATGGTTCTATTCCAACCAGCCTCTTGGCACTGCCACAGAGAATCGGAATAATCTCCTTGTTCCTGACTGCAACCGGAAAGGCTTTTTTGATGTCTTCATTGGAAAGTTCGAGAGTTTCCAGATATTTTTCCAAAAGCTCTTCATCACTTTCAGCCACCATTTCCACTAATTCTTCTTGAGCACTCTCAACTTTATCTTCAAGTTCCGATGGAATATCAATTTCTTCCATCTTTTCATCTTCGAATTTGTAGGCTTTACCACTGAGCAAATTAACAATACCATTGAAGCCCTGCTCTTTGCCAATTGGAAGCATAACCGGAGTAGCTTTGCGATCGAGAGTATCTTTGATATCGGCAATTGTATTTTCCCAATTTGCCCTGTCCTTATCCATCCCGGTAACAAAAACAAGACGCGGCAAAGCAGCTTCCTCGGCAAAAGACCAAACCTTTTCAGTTCCAACCTGAACACCACTGGTGGGATCTACCAGAACAGCAGCAAGATCACCTATTTCTGTAGCCAGCCTGGTATCATAAAGAAAATCACTTGCACCGGGAGTATCCAACAAATTAATCTTATGATTTTTCCATTCAAAATTTGCTACTGAAGTACTTACTGTAAGATGTTTCTTCTGCTCAATTTCACCAAAATCCAACAGAGAGGTTTCATCGTCAACACTTCCAAATCTTGTTGAAACTCCTGCTTTATATAAAAGAGCCTCTCCCATGGTTGTTTTTCCGACACCTCTTTGACCAACTAATACTACATTACGAATTTTTTCTGTCTCAACTTTTTTCATTACAACCTCTAATTTTGATGAATGAATTAAAAACTAATGGAAACTAATTACATGCCTGTAATTTTAAGAAAGATGCCAAAATAAACATAAAACTGCTTATCCAGTTCCAGAATGGGGGTTATTGACTGAGACTGAAGCTGGATTGAAAGGCGCAAAGCAACTTCACAGATATAGCCACTACTATTTCAAGAAGTTATGACAAAACTGATGAATTCAAATTCCGAGCTCCAGGCGAATACCTCCCTTTTTGGGATGGGAACTATCTATCCATACTTATAAAAACAGGCCGGATTAATGTATATGATCCTTGAAATAAGTACAAATCAAAAGAAAACAAACTTCTTTTGATAAAACTTATAGAGCCGTTGTATAAAACACACCGACCCAATAATCAAGCTGAATTTCTGGCTCAAGGGGAAAATTTTACACCTTATTGCTTCTGTTCAAAACTACCGGTTCCCGTTTCAAAAAGAAAGGCATTCGACTGCATATGGATTTTCAATTCTGCTTTAAATGAATTTATGAACAGATTTGTGTTGCAAAAACAATGTAATTCTAATAGTGTGGCTACAAAACAGGTAATCTTATTGATAACCTGTATTTATCTGTCAGGAGTTCCAATTAAGGTTTTTGCCTTGATTGGAGCATTTGTTCTACACCCATCTCTGAAAAATAGATAAAGTTTGAAACAGGCTTCATTTTTACTGTTTTCAGGCAATCTGTAATTTTTCACTATTAATAGCCGTTTTAACAACCGGTTATACTGCTTTTATTTTTTGCATTAATTGCAAATAAAGGTGATTACCAAAGTGGAGGTATCTTCAATGTCTTGTAAAACTCTATTTTTTTTAATAACTGCTGCTTTGACAACTACTTTCTTCAGTTGTTCCAAAAAATCAGCCAACAGCGACAACAACACCCAAAAGCAAACAATCAAAAAAGAAAAAACTGAAGATAAAGATCAAATAACTGATAAAACAAAGGTTGACAACAAAGACAAAAACAGCCATCCACCTTGCCCGGATGCCGGCAAACACGATGACTGCCCCCATGCAAAAAAACAAGAACATCACCATACCGAAAACAGCAAACACAAAGATTGTCCTCATGGGGGAGAAGAACACAAAGATTGTCCCCATTCCAAAAAAAAAAGCCAGTAGTTTACTTTTCCCGCAAAATAACACCTGATTCTGTAGTAAAAATTTATGAAAAAATTAAAGGCGGGGTCAAAGGCAAAATCGGATTCAAGGTTCATTTTGGTGAAACCAACAATGTAACTTCCCTCAAACCATCTCTTCCCAAAAAACTGGTAAAAAAGCTTGACGCTACTTTGATTGAAACCAACGTTCTTTATGTGAGCAAAAGAAGATATACCAAAAGTCACATCAAGTTGGCAAAAAACAAAGGTTGGACTTACGCTCCAATCCACATTCTTGATTCCGACGGACAGCTAGAACTTCCTGTAAATTTCAAACACTTTTCAAAAATTCGCGTGGGCAAAGGTATTAAAAAATATGATTCTCTTGTAATTTTTTCTCACTTCAAAGGTCATACCAGCGCCGGTTTTGGGGGAGCAATAAAAAACGTTTCCATGGGACTTGCCTCCATTGGTGGAAAAATGAAAATGCATTCTTCAGATATCCCCAGAATCACCAATCCGGATAAATGCATCAAATGCAAAAAATGTGTAAAGGCATGTCCTGCTGATGCCATCACCATTGATCCCCTGAAAATTGACAAGAAAAAATGTATTGGTTGTGGAAGTTGTATCGGAGTCTGCCCCCTGGAGCTTTTCAAAGTTCCCTGGAGCTCAACCAAAAAGAATATTTTCCACGAAAGGCTGGTTGAATATGCTAAAGGACTGGTTGATTACAAGCCTATGGTATTTATCAATGTGCTCAAAAATATTACTCCTGCCTGTGATTGCAAAAGATCTCCCCAAAAACCATTTACTGAAGATATCGGTATTCTTGCTTCCACAGATATCCTGGCAATAGATAAAGCTTCCTTCGATCTGGTCAACAAAAACCATGGCTGCAAAGATTGCTTTAAAAAAGTCACCGGAGTAAGTCCCAAAATTCAATTTATCTACGGCGAAAAAATCAAAATTGGCACCACCAAATACAAACTGGTTAACTTGGATAAAAAATAGTTGAAGCAAAAGTCTGATTATAGATTGTTACAGGGATTTGGAAAATAAAAAAGAGAAGGGGAAATGAAGGAGAATGAAGTGAAGATAATGAATGGTGCTTATTTGCTGACGGAATTACAAATAGCCCGCAGAGCCTTGGCTGCGGCAAGTGTTTTGGCATTGGTGTGGCAGGCATAATCTTTACCGTCTATCTGGAACATTCTTGAATATACATATTTTGGTTGCCCGTTTAAAGATGCTTCATACATGATCTCGTAGGTTTTTTTCTTACCTTTTTTCACAATCCATTTTTTAAATTTGATGATTTTACCATTCTTGATTTTTTTGATGTAAGGTTCAAATTCCTTGTCTGTGAGCAATCTCTTTTTAATTGCCATGGTTGATCCAAGTGCTGACACAGAATGGGCACCGGCAATAATGGATTTTTTTACTTCAGTTCCTTTGGGAAGTTTGACTTTGAGATTCAAAAAAGGCAGATCAGCTGTTTTTTCCAATTTCGGTATTTTTACTGCCTTCTTTTTTTCTTTTTTATTTTTTATTTTTTTATTCTTTTGATCCTTGGTTTCAGTTTTTTTCTTGCTTGCTTTTTTCTTTTGATCTTTCTTTTGATCTTTTTCCTGCTCACTTTTGGTGCAGGCTGACAAAACAAAAATTATTGATATTATTGAAAGGTAAAGTTTTTTCTTCATTTTCTACTCCTTGGAAACCAGTTAGTTCGCAATTAAAGATTTAAACATGATGTTGGAAGAATACTATCTGTATTGTCAACAAAATAAGATTTGTGTCAAGACATCAATTTGCCCATCTGCTCAACTGCAAAATCTTTTCTGGTTTTATTGATTTTCTTCACTGTGGGAAGAATTTTAGACAGGAAAATTTTTTGTTTGGATGGAGAAAAATCACTTTGCCTTGTAGTTGTAATAAATTTTTACAGCTTTTGAATCCAGCAATTGAATTGGATTTGTCCCTGGTTTTCCCTGGGGAATTAAAGTTCCCAATTTGGCAAAATACTTTTTCCAGATTCGGTAGCTTTTACTTGATTTTTCGCCAAATGACATGGGATGACGGGGAAATATATTATAACCTTTTGCTGCAAATGAATCGGCTATCAATTCACTGCAATAATAGGCTCCATTATCAGGGAGGAAATACTTGTCATAAGGTTTTTCCAATCTGGCTCTGATTTCTGCAAGCACGAAAGGAATAGCCCCTCTGTACTTCTGGATAACTCTACCTGCAAGAATTTTAGCTTTTCCCCTTGAATTTACTGATCTTTCCACGAATTTTGCAAATTTGATTCTTTTTACCTTTTTATAGGCTTCAATCAAAACGATTTCAGGCTCTATCTGATCCACAACAGCGACATGGTTTATTTCGGGATAACCTTTTCTGGCGGTAGATTTAGCTATGGCGGTACAAAGATCTCCACATTCAATTTTCTGAAAAATAAAATCACCCTTTTGAATTTTGGCCGGCAAACTGGAAGGATGAATTCTTGATTTGCAACCTGCTGCAAAAATAATAATAAATAAGATCAAAAATAGTTTCAGTTTTCTGTTTGACATATAAATCCTCACGAAAAAATATCACAATCAAGATTAATACAGATTTTTTTCTAAAGAAAGATTATTTTTCCTTTAATCTTAAATTGCAATTTTTCTTAAAATTTTATACACCTTAATATACCTGCCATTTCACTTTTGGAAACAAAAACCAACTGTTTCTCATTGCAGAACGGCGGATAATCGGCTGAGTCTTTAAATAGTTCCCATCCCAAAAGGAAGGTCATCGTCTGGCGACGGAAATTGAATTAATCTGCTTTGTCATAACTTCTTGATATAGTGGCAACTATGTCTGCGAAGTTATTCCGTGCATCTCAATCCAATTTCTTCCCCAGCCAAAAACCCCCATTCTGGGATGGGAACTAAATAATAAAAATCTCAATTAACACTGTTTTTTATAATAATTCATACCTTTGGAGGTAATATGCTCGATCAAACTATTCTTCCCCTCATCAAAGAAATTGATTCAGAAATTTTTGACCTGGTAGTAAATGAAGAATCCAGGCAACATGAACAAATACGCCTGATTCCTTCAGAGAATTATGCTTCCCCTGCTGTTAAAGCTGCCTTGGCAACTTCTTTCACCAATAAATATGGCGAAGGTTACCCCCGGCGTCGATATTATCAGGGACAAATCAACACTGACAAACTTGAAACTCTAGTGGTTGAAAGAGCAAAGGAAGTATTCAACTATCCCTATGCAAATGTTCAGGCACTTTCGGGAGCTCCGGCCAACCTTGCTGTTTATACAGCATTCATGAAACCTTTTGCCGGAAAGATCATGGCACTTAAACTTGATCATGGTGGACATCTGACTCATGGAAGCCCGGTCAGCGTAACAGGAAAATGGTTCGAGATTTCCTCATATGGATGCGATGAAAACGATTTGATCGACATGGAATCTGTGCGAAAACAAGCTCTGGAGTTCAAACCTGATGTTCTGGTCTGTGGTTATACCGCTTATCCCAGAACAGTTGACTTCAAAGGTTTTTCCGAAATTGCCGCTGAAGTCGGAGCAATCACACTTGCCGACATCTCTCATATTGCCGGTCTGGTGGCCACAGGCGCTCATCCCTCCCCGGCTCCTTATATTGATGTCGTTACTTTCACTACCCACAAAACTCTGAGAGGACCCAGAGGCGCAATTATTCTCAGTAAAAACGAAGAACAGGCAAAACTGATAGACAAAGCTGTATTCCCCGGACTACAAGGTGGTCCTCACTTCAATACAATTGCAGCTATAGGTGTAGCTCTCGAAGAAGCCAAAACCGATAAATACAAAAAGTATTGCAAACAAGTAGTACAAAATGCTCAAACCATGAGCGCGGAATTCAACAATAAAGGTTATCATGTCTCTTCCGGTGGTACCGATAATCATCTTCTTCTCATCGATGTGCGCAAATCCTCAAAATTGCCGGGAAAAAGAGTTGCCCGTTCCTTGGAGAAAGTTGGAATAATTTGTAATTTCAATACTGTTCCCAACGCTTCCAAAAGACAAAAACCTCTGTATCCAGACGGAATCCGTCTTGGCACCCCTGCTTTGACTACTCGCGGCATGAAAGAAGATGAAATAAAAACTGTAGTTGAATTAATCGATAAAACCATCAAAAACATCAGAACAGGCAAAATACCCAAGGGTGAAAGTGTCTGGAAAGATCCAGAAATGGTCGAATCTATCAAAACCGAAGTAAAAAAGCTTGCAACTTCATTTCCAACTTTTGAATGGTAATTATTATGACTAGAGCACTGATAATCGTACTTGACAGTGTAGGCATCGGCGCAGCTCCGGATGCGGATAAATATGGAGACAAAGGTTCAGATACCCTTGGCCACATAGCCCAAGCCTATAAAACAAACAACCTGGACTTTTCCCTGCCTCACCTGGCTACTTGGGGACTCGATCAACTTAAACCCAATGTTTATGAGGGTAATATCCATCAATATAAAGCTTCCAGCGCAATCTTGATTCCTGAAAGCAAAGGTAAAGACACCACTACCGGACACTGGGAAATGGCCGGAGTAGTATTGGATGAACCTTTTGCCACCTTTCCCGACGGTTTTCCCAAAGAGTTGCTGGATCGTCTCTCCCGGGAAGCGGGTTGCAATTTTATCGGCAACAAAGCAGCCTCTGGCACGGTAATTATTGAAGAATTGGGGCCCGAACACTTGCAGAAAAAAGCTCCCATCATCTACACAAGTGCTGATAGTGTCCTCCAAATCGCTGCCCATGAAAGCATTTTCCCTATTGATGAACTATACCGAATTTGTGAAATAGCCCGCAAAATCTCCGACGACTATCGCATAGGCAGAGTTATAGCCAGACCTTTTACAGGAGAACCCGGCAATTTCAAGCGCACGGTGAGACGCCATGACTATTCCATGGATCCTCCACGTAACATCCTGAATATTCTACAAGAAAATAATATACCGGTCACCGGAATCGGCAAGATCAAAGATATTTTCAATGGTAGCGGGGTTGGAGATTCCATTAAAATCGAAGGTAATACCCATGGCATTGAAGTCACTCACAAAATTTGGAAAGATTTCAAAGAAGGTCTGGTTTTTGTAAACCTGGTTGATTTTGACATGCTTTATGGTCACCGCAATAAATGGAAGGAGTATGGAGCCGCCCTCATGGAATTTGATCGTTTCCTGCCCTCCCTCGAGGCTATCTGCAAAAAAAATGACTTGATCATCATCACAGCCGATCACGGCAACGATCCAACCTTTCCCGGCACAGATCACAACCGGGAAAATGTCCCTGCCCTCATTTATCAACCCGGAAAAAGTGTCAAAGCTCACGGCAACTTGAAATCATTTGCCGTAATCGCAGCTGCTCTGGCGGATCATTTTGGGATTGAATACAATGGTCCGGGCAAATCTTTCCTTTAAACCGGAATTACCTGCTTTTGTTTCCCCAAGTTCTTTTCATTTAAATTAAATTAAATTGGGATTTTACCAAATTATGAATTATAATATCATTTAGTTCCCATTTCATTTTGGGATGGGAACTATTGAACTCGGAATCAAGTTATATCCAAAGGTAAATCATGTTAAAAAACATAAAAAAATTTGCAGCCGGCACTCTCTCTCTTGGAACAACAGTCCTGATGGCCGCCTGTTACGGACCAACTCATCCCTCCACTAGACCCTTTGACAACATTAGAGTAAGAGGAGAACTGAAAGGTGAGGCAACCGGAATCAGTGGATTGCAAGTATGTATCCACTATGCCGGAACCTCCAAATTTTGTAAACCCACCAAAAACGGGGTTTTCCAATTGGAGGTTCCCCAATCCATCCACTCCAATTCAGCCAATAATAATTATTCTATCTGTGTGGAAAATAGTGGCCAATTTCAAACAAGTTGCAAACAGATTCCTCCACATAAAGTTCCGCCTTATCTTTTCATAGAGGTAAATTCAAAATAAATCATATTATGCTTATTATCGACTATATTATTGCCAACCGAGGAGAAAATCATGATTCTATTCAAACATATTAAAAAATTAGCTCTGGGTACTATCACAGTAGGTTCAACTATTCTCATGGCTGCCTGTTACGGAGTTACCGATGAATCTTTTCTGGTAGCTGATGGGGAAGTCAAATCGGGTAATCAGGGAATTCAAGGATTGGAAGTCTGTATCAATCTGAATGAAAGTGATCAACAAGTGTGCGAAATCACCCAAAACGACGGAAGTTTCATGATCAACTCCTGGGAAGATTTCAGAAACAAGGCCAACTCCAACGGATTCAACATCTGTGTTAACGATATCGACGGAGTAGAAAATGGTCAATATGCCACCAAATGTACCCAGATTCCTTCAAACAGAGTTCCGGCTTATGTTTCAATTGATGTAGAAGAAGACTCAACTGAATTATAAACTGCGCTTTCCCTTTTTGACAATGCAAAAACCACAATCACCATCTTTTTTTGCTCCAATCAATAACTGTCCTCTTTTGTCGCAAAGTCACCAGACACATCTGAGGCATCTTTCTCACCCGACCAAAACCCATAATTCTGAAACCACTTAAAATAATTATTGATATTTTTTTTAAATTAGTTAAATTTCAAGTTAATTATCTAAAATTCCATAATACTAATTCCCTGTTTTCAGGAAAACTGGCTGATCTATTTTACGTTTTATCACCTGCAGGTGTGTTATATGAACAATCAATCTAGCTATATGAACAATCAATCTATTCAAAACAACAATAAAAGTAATCTTCTTTTGATCGATAAAGACCCCGTTTATTTGGAAACTCTTCAAAAAGAATTGAAGGAAAACGGTATAAATCCTTTTTCTATCTCCGATCCTGAAAAATGTCTTTCCATCTGTAAAAATCATAAATTCCGGGTAATTGTTATTGAAATCATTGAATCAAAAAAATGGAATGACTTTCTTTCCCAACTGGCCAAATTACAACCCCAAGCCAAATATGTGATCAATTTTCCCCAATGCCCTGCCAAGGCCAGAATAGCAAAAATACTGGGAACAATTTTTAATTGCATCAATAAACAAGACAATCTCGACTGTGTGTCAAGAATTATCCAGGATGCCCTTTATAACCAGAAACAGCCAACGGATTACCCCCAGGAATTGCTGGAAATGGTCAACAAAAATAAAGAATTGATCAAAACACTGGAGAAAAGAAAAGTTAATCCCAAAAAATTGAAGGATGAAGTAAAAAAGTGGTATAAACTGGTTGACGGACATGGTGATGGCTTTTGGGAATATAACCCCGAAAATCAAAACATGTATATTTCCAGAGAAACCAAAGAGACCCTTGGTTATGAAGATGATGAATTCGAAAGTTCACGCCAGAACTGGCTTGCCCATGTCCATCCTGATGATCTGGGCTGGACCCTCAATTATATGAAGGTCTTTCTTACTTCAGACCGAAAATTTGTTGAATTCAACTTCAGAATCAGACACAAACAGGGACATTACATCTGGATGAGACTAAGAGGTAAAAAGCTCCTGGATTCAAACAACAATATTATCAAAATCATTGGAATCCACACAGATATAAGTGATCAAAAAGAAGAAGAAATCAAAAATCGCCAATTGGAAAAATTGAAAATCCTCAGCGATTTTTCTGGAAAAATTTCCCACGAATTAAATAATTATTTATCCGGAATTATGGGCTACGCCGATCTTCTGGAAGAATACATCCGGAAAAATCTTGATATTCACCAGGAACCTTCTGATTATCTGCGGGAAATCAAAAAAGCTATCAAGAAAAGTTCAAATATTACTCAAAATCTTGTTTCTTTTGCCTCCAAAGCCGAATCATACTCCATTCCCATCAGAATCAATCACATCCTTGACGATCTCAGCAACTTGATCATCCATTCCAGCAGAAATATTGAAATTGTCACCGATTATAAGGCCGGTGATGTGGAAATTCTTGGAGACCAAGCTCGAATTAAAAATGCTCTCCTCAATGTCATGCTCAATGCCAAAGAAGCAATCCAGGATTCCGGAAAAATTGAAGTCACAACCACCACCGTCTATCTGAACAAAGATAAATTTAATTTCTTTGAAATTGAACGGGGAAAATATCTCAAAATTTCCATCAAAGACGATGTTGGCAGCCTTACCGAAGAGGTAAAAACTAAAATCTTTGAACCCTTCTTCACCACCAAAAAAGATCAGGGTAACATCGGAATGGGGATGGCCACTGTTTTCAACATTATCAAAATGCATAAAGGTTGCGTTGACATACAAACAGTACCCGGTGAAAAAACGGAAGTATCCCTCTTTATTCCTGTTCAAAACCAGTTTTTCTCAACCAATAACGAGTTTGAAATTGAAGAATCCAATGTGGAAAAAACCATACTACTCATTGATGATGAAAGCTTTATCAGAAAGGTAGTAAGCAGAATCCTCACCAAAGAAGGTTTCAGGGTAATCACCTGCAAAGACGGAAATGAAGGCGTGGAATCTTACCAGAGTCTTTTCCCGGAAATAGACCTGACTTTACTCGATCTGATCATGCCAAACAAAGACGGAGAAAAAACTTTCTATGAATTAAAAGAAATCAATCCGGATCTCAAAGTTATCTTCATCAGCGGCTTTGTTAAAAATTGCAGGATTGATTCTCTTTTAGCCGCAGGCGGCAAAGGCTTCCTCAAAAAACCCTTCGGCAAAAAGGAATTGCTGGCAACTATCAATGAACAACTCAATTCCTTTTCCTGATCCAAAAATCAAAACACCAAACCTCGATTTCATTTTATCTTTGATTGGGATTAGATCAAATTATATTCAGCCAAAAATTTCGCCTTCTGACAGTTAAATCCAGATTTCCATTTCGCCAAATACCTCCCTTGATTAATATTTTGCCTGTTTTCTTTTATTTGCCGATAAAAATATGTTATTTTCGGTCACAGTAATTTCAACAATTCCATAAATCCGGGAGTTACAAATGTTCAAAAACTTGTTCAATCCGGAGGGTTCACAACCTCTTTTTGTTACAGGCGACATCGATGGTTTTTTTGGACTGGCTATCGATAATCTCATCCAATATCTGCTCATCATTGCTTTGGGAACAACCGTACTCGGATTTCCTCCCTCGTTGATTATCAGCACTATACTTCCCGGAGCAGCTCTTTCAATTCTGGTAGGCAATCTCTTTTATTCCTGGCAGGCGCAAAGATTATCAGCCCGAACAGGCAACAAAAATGTAACGGCTCTTCCTTACGGCATCAATACAGTTTCCATGTTTGCCTATGTTTTTCTGGTAATGTTACCGGTTAAACTCAAAGCTCAAGCCAACGGCTTCAATTCTGCTGATGCAGCTCATCTTTCCTGGCAAATCGGATTGGCTGCCTGTTTTGCAAGTGGAATAATCGAATTCGTAGGTTCTTTTATCTCCCGCAAGATTCGGCAGGCAACTCCTAGAGCTGCCCTGCTTTCAACCTTGGCTGGAATTGCCATCAGTTTCATCGCCATCGACTTTGCCATTAAAACCTTCCAGAGTCCTCTAATTGCTTTTTTACCCCTGGCAGTTATTTTGACAACTTATTTTTCCCACCTGAAGATGCCCTTTAAAATTCCCGGTGGTGCCACCGCCATTTTTTTCGGTACTTCAGCCGCCTGGATCCTCTACTTTCTCAATCAAGGATCGTCTCCGGCAAGCAACAACCAGGTAATTGCCTCAACTTCCCATCTTGGTTTTTATCTTCCGGTTCCGGTAATTGGTGATCTGTTCAAAGGACTTACCCATCCCCTGGCCCGGGAATTTATCATTCCGGTAATGTTGCCCATGGGCATATTCAATGTCCTCGGTTCTCTGCAAAATCTCGAATCGGCCGATGCAGCTGGCGACAAATACCCCACCGCTTCCTCCCTGGCGGTAAACGGTCTGGGATCAATTGCAGCTTCTCTTTTTGGCTCCTGCTTTCCTACCACCATCTATATTGGACATCCCGGCTGGAAAAAACTTGGTGCTCGCAGCGGCTACTCCATCTTGAACGGTATCTTTTTTACCATCATTGCTCTCATGGGTCTTTCCAGTCTCATAGCTGCAATTATTCCCATAGAATCTGGTATGGCCATTGTTCTCTGGATTGGAATCATTATTACTTCCCAGGCTTTTCAATCCAACAAAAAATCCCATGCTCCCGCTGTTGCGATCGGACTTTTTCCTGCCATAGCAGCCTGGGGTTTACAAATTCTCACTCAAACCCTCAATGCTGCTTCCATTGTAGGCGGAGACCCCGAATTATCTGCCCGGGTTCTCAAAAACACTGCCGCCTTTGAACAGGCTGGACTTCACCTTGACGGACTTATTGCAATTTCAAACGGATTTATGCTCACTTGTCTGTTCTGGGCAGCTATCAGTGTTCAACTAATTGAAAAACAATTCAAAAAAGCTTCCTTGTGGTCACTTGCAGCTGCTTGCACCAGTTTTTTCGGTTTTATTCATGCCGGTGAAGTGGGTCCCTCTGGAAGTATCTATGAAATTTCTTTTGGCTCAGGACTGAAATGGGCTCTAGCTTACATAATGATAGCTCTATTTTTTATTCTTTTTCACTTTTTGCATAAAAAATCACCAACCCCAACCGAGAACTAACCATGAGCAAATATTTTCTACTATCAAATCTGTTTTCAATTATTATTATTTTTTCCTCCGGTTGCTTTTCATCAGGTAATCCAAAAACAACCAATTCAGGAAAACAAACAAAAATCAATCAAAATATTGATCCAATGCAATATTATCTGGCTGAATCAGATTTTGAACTGACTGATATTAAAGCAGTTCAACAAAAAAATAGAAATACAGATTTCAAGGATCCGGTTTTCATCAAATCAGGAGGAGTTCATACCGGTTTTAAAATCTGGAAAAGCAAATCATTTATTATCATAGATACCCGTTATATTTTCAAAACAACTCAAGGAGCTCAAACTTTTTACCAAAAGAAAAACAAAACAATAACCGAAGGTTTTAAATTATATTCCCAACAGGATTGCCCCCTGAAAAACTGCAAAATTTATTACAATACCCTTGAACACCCTAAATTGGATATTACCCTCAAAGGACTTTTGTATGTTTTCCACGATCAATCCATAATTTATAAAGTCTTTGCCGCTTCAGAAAATAGTTTTGCTTCCCTCAAGCCCATCCTGCAAAAACTTATCAACAAACTGTCTCCCAAAAATAACAAAAAGTAATTGCCCCCACAGGGAAAAACCAGTTTTCGTATCAAACAAAAAACCATTCGTCTGAATCTATAATTGCGCCATCATTTCCAACAAATATAAAAAATATTAAAATATACAAACAATGGTTGTTTTTAACAAAATCCATGTTTTACTATTTCATGCTATTTTTATTATTAAATTTTTTCTTAAATTAACTTCCAAAGGAGTCTTATTATGAAACGCATAATGTTTTGCATTATCTTATTCTCAATCTTTGCATTTGGAGCCTGTGGGTCAGATGACTCAGCAGACACCGATAACTGGGATAACACCAACAACTCCAACAACTCCAATAACACCAATAACAACAACAACTCCAACAACTCCAATAACACCAATAACACCAACAACTCCAATAACACCAACAACTCCAACAACACCAACAACACCAACAGCACCAACAACTTGACCGAACACGAATTGATCTGTCTTGATGCCACTGCCGTGGAAACCACATTTTTCATGAGTGCCGATGACAGTAATTCCCAGGCTCAACCCGCCTACATCAGAGATCAAGTTCTCCATCACAACTATGATGTATCAACTGCCTACTATTACAATGGCAGCAATCCCAGAGAATATGAGTACCTTAACTACTACGATTTTGACTATGAGCCGGCAGCTCCCGGAACTCTCAGTATTGTACCGGAATTAAAATTCAACCCGGGAACTCAGGAATATTCATTTCTCACCGGAGTGGTTGCCCCCTCCTTTGAACTGGCTGAACGCCGTCCCTTCAATTTTACCTTCAGTTGTGACACCTCCGGTTCCATGGGTGGCTCGTCCTTAGCGGCTCTGAAAGATTCTCTCCGAGCCCTGGCGGCATTAATGAAGGCCGGAGATATTGTATCTGTCGTCGATTGGAATACTTCTCAAAATATAATTCTTGACGGTTATGTAATAACAGAACCCAATGATGCCACCTTCCTCGAAACCATCGACGGTTTATCGGCCAATGGAGGCACTGATCTCAACGCCGGTCTGGAAGCTGCTTATGAATTGGCCAATCTCAATTATTCCGCCGACAAGATCAACCGTGTCTTTCTGATCAGCGACGGCGGTGCCAATGTGGGAGTTACAGATGCCCAACTCATTGGAGAACAGTCTGAATTCAATGAAACAGACGGAATTTTTCTTCTTGGAATTAATGCTGCAGGCTATGGACACGAATTGATGGATACCGTAACCGACATGGGAAAAGGAGCCTATCTCTATATTCCTGATGAAAACGAAGCTTATCATGTATTCAGTGAAGAAAGACTTCTTTCCAATGTTGAAGTAGCCGCTCTGGACGTAAGACTCGAAGTTACCTTTCCCCCATATCTGGTGATCTCAGAGTTTCACGGGGAAGAAATCAGTACAAATCCCGAGGAAGTCAAAGAACAGCATCTGGCACCCAATGATGCCATGCTCTATCATTCCAATCTGCTTATGTGTCCCCCGGAAGACATGACCAGAGAAGAACTGGAAGATGCTGATATTATCCTTAGAGTTACCTGGACTGATCCTTTCAGCAGGGAAGAACATTTTGAGGAAATCACTGTTAATATGGCAGACTTGCTGGATACTGAAGCTGTCAACCTTGAAAAAGCTGATATTCTGGTTGAATATGCTCATCTTCTCTCCAACTTTGACCAATTTTCCAATGAAACCGAATTTGAGGAAACCAAATTAGGCTTGATCAATAAAATCCAAAGCCATCCCAACTACTCTACAGATCCCGATTTTGCCGAATTAGAAACCGTCTTGGATTCCGCCCAATTCTAATCACAATTAACTCTTACCCTTGCCCGAATACCCCTTTTTAAATTTAATTTTTATTTTCAATTACAATAGACAGGATAAAATCAATACTAATCTTCGCTTATAAGATCAGCATCCAAGGTTTCGGCTTCCAGTGCATCTTTATAGTCGTTGGTGGTTTTACGCAACCTTTTGGTGAGCTCCTGCAGGAAACTCCAAAGAAGTTTTACCGCTAATCCGTGTTCGTTTCTGATGATCGTATAAAAATCCTTGCGGCTTATTGTCAAAACTTTGGTATGACTTTCAGCTATGGCACTTGCACTTCTGGGAGCTTTATCAACCAGTGCCATCTCACCGAAATGATCTCGATCATGAAGCTTGGTAATTGTCTTGTTGTTTTTTTCCAGTCGAATAGTACCACGCAACACAATAAAGAACTCATCTCCAAGTTCTCCTTCTTTTACTATCATCTGTTCCGGCTCATAGTTACGCATCTCGGTCATATTGAAGACCTTGATGATTTCAGGTTCTTTGAGGTATTGGAACAGAATGATACCTCGCAACACTTCCATGGAAAGATTAATTTCCGTTGCCCTGTGAACGGTTTCTGACTGATCCTTGGCTCTGGGAACACTGGCTACCACCGCGGTAATATTGTCGTGTCCTCCACCTTCGTTGGCTATTTCTATAAATTTTCTGGTAACCTGTTCGAGCTCTCCAAGTTGGAAAGTCTGCTCAATTATTCTATCGTTCAAATATTCTGAAAGACCGTCAGAACAAAGTAAAAATTTGTCTCCGGGCAAAACTTGGAAATCGATGGTCTCGACCTCTACTGTCTCATAAACACCCACTGCACGAGTCAAAGCATTTTGATGGTCCACATAGGGACTTTCCATGAAATCATTTTTTGATTTATATTTTCCTTTGCGGATTAATTCGTTCATCAAACTGTGATCCGCAGTCAGACGGAGCACTTTGTCCATCCTCTGCATGTAAATGCGGCTGTCTCCAACATGAGCAATAAAACCCCTTTCACCAAGAAGCAGCAAAACATCAACTGTAGTTCCCATTCCACGTTTGCTCGAATCTTCAAGAGCTTCATTATAAATGGAGAGGCAGGCAGATTGAACCGCCTGTTCCAGCATCTGCCTGATATCATATTTGCTGACAGAAGCATCACCGTCTTTATATTTTTTAATGATATCTGCATTTTCCTGAACCATGTTTTTGACTACCTCAACCGCAATATAAGAAGCCACTTCACCTGCGGCATGGCCTCCCATGCCATCAGCTACCATATACATATCGAGTTCAGGAATTACTCCGTAATTATCTTCGTTATGATCTCTTTTGCGCCCTACATCACTTAAAGCACTATAACTTATATTCATGACTTGATACCTCTTCCCGGCAAAAGGCCTTTGTTTGAAACGGTGAAAATAAGACCTTTCAGTTCACACCACGATGAAACAAACCAGGTTCCCAATTTAAAACTTGCAGGCTGTAAATTCATTTTTTTGGACTTTATCATATTTATCCAAAATATTTAAACTGATTTTTCAGAACCTTCAACCAGAAAAGGATTAACTTCTTTCAACCAATCCCGGTTTTTTATGTGCCAGGCAATGGTTCTGTTCAACCCATCTTCAAAACCAACCTCTGGTTTCCAACCGAGAAGACGATGAGCTTTTTTGATATCAGCCCAGGTAGACATCATATCTTCCTTGGGCATGGGTTCTCTTTTAATCTTTGCTTTTTTTCCCAGGTTTTTCTCTATGAAGGCAATCATTTCATTCAGAGAACGAGGATTACGACCTCCCCCCAGATTAATTATTTCATAGCCTGTTTTTTCCTCCATGGCTCTGACTGTACCTCTGGCAATATCTTCAACGTAAGTAAAATCTCTGCTTTGGCTGCCATCTCCCCGGAGAATCAATGTTTTGCCTTCGTCAATCCACTTGATAAATCTGAAAATTGACATGTCAGGTCGACCGGCGGGACCAAAAACAGTGAAATATCTGACAACACTTATATCAAGATCATAAAGAAAGTGATAGGTATAACACATTACTTCGGCTGCTTTTTTGGAAGCTGCATAAGGTGAAATTGGTGTATTTACGGAAAGTTCTTCAGAAAAGGGCATCTTCTGACCAGCATAGAGGGAAGAAGTAGATGCCAGAACCATTTTTTTAATATCAAATTCCACCATCAACTCCAGCAAATTTAAAGTTCCCGCTCCATTGGTGGATAAATAGACATGAGGATTTTCACGGCTGTACCCTACACCTGCTCGTGCGGCAAGATTTATCACCATATCCGGTTTGTGAATTTTAAAAAGCACTCTGAGTGCTTCCTGGTTTTCTATATCCAATTTGTAAAAATTAAAATTGTCCAACTTGCACAATTGTTCCAGACGATAATACTTCAGCCGGGGATCATAATAATGGTTGAGATTATCAACTCCTGTAACTTCGTATCCCTGTTTTAACAATTCTTGAGCTGTATAATTACCTATAAAACCTGCAACTCCTGTAAGCAAAACTTGTTTAGACATATTTTTCTCCTCAATTTCAACTTCCGGTTGATGTATATTCCATCTCAAAAATGAAAATCATCGCCTGCAGCCGGGAATTTGAATTGTTCAGTTTTATCGTATCTTGGTGCACAGTATCAACTATATCTGTAAAATTACTACGCACAGTTCAAAAAAAATTCAACTTCGTTACGATGAATATCAGAAAAAATTCCCATAATTCATTAAATTTTGCAATGAGATAAACCGGTTTTTACAAAAAATTATTTCCCCCTGAATAGAAAACACGGAAAAAAGGTTGTCAAGACTTGTTTTTAATTTTTTTCATCACTACAATTGATGAGGCTAAGGCGGAATTGAGTTTAAGATTGTTTGCCTTCATCAAAAGGCCGGTCTTTACCTGCAATAAGTATTTTGAATTGTTCAGTTTTGAGATAAGCACTCGCAACTTCGTGGTAGCTTCTCCTGCTTCAATCCAAACACTAATCTTCCTGGGTTGCTCTTTCCGGAAACAACAACTATTTGTTACCGCATTGGAAACCATGTCCAGTTTAGGTTTATATCAATTTTCTGCTTGCTTTAATGAAGGTATAACCTTATTCTGCAGTTTAAATGAGGTTATCTGTTATGTATCTGCATCACAATCTTAAAACTTTTTATTCTTTTTTGCTAATTTCTATTTTTGGCCTTTCCTCTTGTCTTCAAGACAGTGAATCTCCAGATATCGAAGGTCACGACATCAAAATCACCTTCATCCATACTGCCGACTGGCATTCCAGGTTGATTCCCTACTATCTTGAAGTTGGAGAAACCGACAAATCCCTCGGTCTGTCCGACAGTTCCCCCACCATTGGGGGAGCAGCCCGAGCCGCCAAGGTAATTAAAGATATTCGCAGCGGAGGTCAGAGAGTTGTCCACCTGGATACAGGTGATATTTTTCAGGGAGCTCCCATCTTCAACGAATTTCTCGGGGAACCGGAATTACGTATTTACAGCCAATTAAATGTGGATGCTTTTGCTATTGGCAACCACGAATTCGACATGGGAGTCGACAATTTTGTCGAACAAACCAAAGCTTGGGCCACTTTCCCCATGCTCAACATCAATTATGCCCTTGAAAACCCCAATTATCCCGGTAATTCGCCTCTCAGTTCAGTTTCCCATCCCTATCTTATCATTAATGCTGAAGGAATCAAAGTTGCTATTATCGGAATTGGCAGCCTCGGGTCAATTGTCTCCATGTATGAAGGAGGAAACTCTCTGGGCATCACTCCCATTGATACTATTGACATTGCCCAATTCTATATAGACTTTCTCCGTCCTTTAGCCGATGTCATAGTTGTTTCAAGCCATCTTGGATTAAGTGCTGAAAAACAAATGTACAGAGCCTCGGAAGACCAAATGGAAGGTGATTTTCTTGATGAATGCGAATATGAAGGCACTTGCGAAACCACTCCTCTTTGTATTTCCAACGAACGTCTGGTGGGAGATGAGCAACTCATAGCCAACACTGAAGGCATCGACATTGTCTTTGGCGGGCATCTGCACATTGTACTGTCTCCACCCGAAATCATTCAAGACTGCAGACCTGACATCCATTGCCCTGAAATTATCGCCAATCTGGAAAACAAGGGATGTCTGCAGGCAACCAGAGACAGTGATGGAACAGTTACTGAATTGCAATATAACAACTCCCGACGAGTTCCTTTAATGCACAGTGGTGCTTTTCTCAAATTTATCGGACAACTTGATGCTGTCTTCTCCAAGGACGAACCCGCTGAAAACCTCAGTGAAAAAGAAATTGTTCTCCACAATCTCAACGGTTGGGAACTTAAAGCATTCAGACAAATTCTTCATCCCATGGATGACAATCACGTCAGCCCCGAGCAATTTGATACTTCCATCTTGAAATTGCTCGACGAATATAAGCAGGTTCTTTACCGCAGGCTTCCTCTCACCAGATATATTGCTTACGCTCCCACCAATATCCGCAGATTTGCCAGTGGTTATGGTGACAGTGCTTTGGGTAACCTCGTTGCAACTTCCATGCAGACACGACGCAGAGTAGAAACAGATTTTGCTCTTACCAACACCCTGGGTATTCGATCCAACATAGAATCAGGTCCGGTAACCATTGAAACCATGTATAATGTTTTTCCCTTTGAAAATACAATTACCACTCTCACCCTGTCCGGAGCAGAAATCAAATCTCTGCTCGACTATGTAGCCCTGCGTTCATCACGACGTGGTTGCCAAGCTCAAGCCCAGGTGGCCGGGGTTACCTTTTTGATGAACTGCAACAACCAGCTTCTTCCTCCCTTTAAAGAAGAAGGTTCATATGAAACTGCCCACCGAATCACTATTGGTGGTAGCAGACTCACCGATCCTGACAACTACGGAGTTGATCCCGCAACCGATAAAGCCCGTTGTGAATATGACGGAGTCCGCTGTATTTCAGGCGGTGATCCCAACGATCCCGATACTTGTTCTGATGAGGTTGAACCAGCTCTTTCCTGTCCCGCTGGAACCGAATTTGGCTCCGGAGGCTGCTGTCCGGCAGGTGAACTCTGCACTCCCCTTGGTTGTGGTCAACCCATTACCATGCTGGCATCCTACACACTGGCTGCCAACGACTATATCGCCAGAGGTGGCAGTGGCTTCAGAGTATTGCAATTCAATACAACCCAGTACAATACGGGAATTCCCCTGCGCGATTCTGTAATTGATTTTCTCTATCTCAATTTTGACAGTTGCGGAGTCCGCCTTGATAATTCAGCTATCGACGAAATCGAAAATTTTGTCAACTCTACTGATAATGCAAGTGTTACTGCCGTAAGTGATAATTTTAAAAACCTGGTTTCAACCCTCGAAAACAACGATTTTACCAGATACGCATCATGTGCTGATGACATATCAGAAATCATGCAAAAGGACTGCAACTTTCTTTCAAGCAGTCATAAAGATGAATGTAAAATCCAAAAGATGGTTACTGCAGTTAAAATGTGCCGGGATATTCCCTGTATTGAAGCTAAAGAAGAAGGAAGAATCGAAAGAATCTTCCCCATTTCCGAATAGGTATTCCATATGAATTTTAAATTTTTCTCTCTCCTGTTATTGCTGTCATTTTTCTTCAACTCCTGCTTGGAAAACAAAAGTATGGACAAAGAAATCACCTCCCTCAGGGTCACTATCACCAGCACTCCTCCCTGTGGTCTAAATTCAGAAGATGAATGCCCCTTTTCACTGGAAACCAATTCTTTTTCCATTAATGTCAAAATTGAAGCATTATTGACAGATCGCAGCATCAATACCGACTACAATCGTTCAGTCATAGTCAGCGTGGTACCTTCTGGTATTTTTGACCGCGAAGATCCAAATTATCGTGATCTTCCCGACGGCAGAGACGTCATTATCGTAAAATTGAACCAAGGGGTCTGGGAAGGTCAGATTTCCTTCAAAGGAGCCTTTGGCCCCACCTCTATCATCGCTGAAGACGTCGGTTATGAACCTGCTGCCAACGTAGTCGATGCAGCCTGCTATCAAAAATACACCCAGGGCTGTTTTGCTGTAGATGATAATAATCCCGAACCTGGTTCTGGTGCCGCAGGTGTTTCTGATTTTATTTATTTTAATAATCCCCGTATTTATGACATTCAAAGACCCGAAGATCTCGATAATATCGAATCAAAATATGGTGATTATTCTCCCCTCGAAGGTTTCCGAGTACAGGTTGACGGTTCACCATATCAAGGCAACTCCCAGTGTGCAGCCGGTGAATCTCGGCTGGTTGTCACTCAAGTAGGAGTTGCCGGCCTTTATGTAACCGACGTCTGTAACCGTATTGACCCTTCAGACCCTTCAGACCCAATCGTAAGTGACTTTGCCTCTCTTTATATCTACAACTTCAACACTCCGGAAGAACTTTCCATTGGTGATTGTCTGATTTCTTTCCAAGGAGCAATCGACGAGTTTCAATCTTTTACCGAGATGAAAAATCCTTTCTGGACCGTTGATGAATGCAGCGAAGACGATGATTTCTGTGAAAAAGGCGAACCAAAATGTACTAGCCAATTGCCTGATCCGGTTGAACTTAACAGTTCTATTTTCAATGATTTCCGCTCCATGGAAGAATTGGAGGCCGCCTTGGTTAAAGTTACCAATGTTACCTCTAATACCGAATTCCGCCGCTGTGACCTCAACAACGACGGCATCATAGATTTTGACGATGAACAAGAAGACCAGTGCAAAGAAGATTGCGGCAACGAAGTAGGTTGCGTGGTAAAAGAAGATTTTGATCGATATTTCACCTGGACAGTGGACATGGATGGAGTCGAAGTTGGAATTGTAACCAGAGGAGTTGTTCCCTTCGATCCCGAAGATCCGGCCAACCAAGGCATCAATATCTATTCCATTACCGGAAATCTCAAGCATCTTTACTTCGGTAAACCCGCCTGGATTATCTTGCCCAGGACCCCGTCCGATATGTGTATAAACCAGAGCGATTGCCAATAAATACAAATTTAGAGTTATAATAAAGGTTCCCAACATTTTACGGAGGCATATCTTGCGTAAACTATCACTTCTTTTCTCAATTTTAATCTTTCCATTCCATCTCACTGCAGCTCATGCTCAAACCACTGCTGAACCGGAAAACCCGGATCAGGATACCACCGAATCCGGCAATGTTGATAATCAACCCACCGGAGACAGCACCGAAACTGTCAAGAACACTAATAAGCCTGCTGTCACCAAATCAGCTACTGCTACTGTCAAAGCTGTACCCCCTGACGATGCTTCCAAAATTACCAGGGTAAAACCAAAAAAACCTGTTTCCCCGCCAGCACAACCAACAGCTCCGGTTCCAACTCCGGCAGCTAAACCAGTAGCCCCGGTTCCAACTCCGGCAGCTAAACCAGGGTTGCTCCATCAACCAGTTCATTCATCTCCCGAATCCAACTTTGTTGATACACGCATTTCTTTTATCTTCGGTGATGACGATTTTCTGCATAAAGCCGGTGAAACCATAGTTGATTCACCTTTACCCGGATTCGGCAACCGCGATGGTTACGAACTTTTCTTTGACAACCTCAACTCAGCCAGAACCGGACGTGAAAACCAGCTTCATCTAGTTTTATACAAAAAGTTGGCAGGTTATATTCCCGGCATCGTCACTGAAGGGGCAATTGTCACCAAATATGATTTTTCTTCTTCAAGGGACGGAAATCTCGAAGATGACGGAACTTATCTGCTGATAAGACACAAAAATTCCAACAACAGTGAACTTTCACTTACAATGTTTCCTGTCTCCACCGACAGATTCCGACTTGGTTATCTTTACGATCTCACCTGGGCCGGAGCCAGCTCTTTTCCTGACAGTTACAGGCGATTGACTCCCGGTATCAAATTTGCCTATGAAAGTAAAAACACTTATGGATTTGCCGGTTTCAAAACTGCCAGAATGCTCACTAATCCACCCCCGGAAGAAAACCTGGGTAGAGAGATGGAAACCTTTTATGCCGCTCTGGCCGGCTTTGGTCATCAGATGGGCAAATTCAAATTTGAAGCCAACGGTGGTTTTGTACAAATGGGACAAAATCCCAATAATGGCGTCAAAGGTGAATCTGTTCAATTATTTGGTGTCAGTTCCCGCCTCTCTTTTCTTAATGGGATGCGCATCGGAACCAGCACCGACTTGAGGCTGTATCGCAATGATCCTTCTTTTGTCCGTTCCCTTACCAGAAAACCCAACTATACTCCCGGCTTTTACTATCTGGTTTCCCTCGAAGGAAACTATCTCATGCAAACTTTGGAAGATCCTGATAATTATGGAGACACAATGTTGCAACCTGCCTACGCAGGAGCTTTTAATTTCAAATTCAGAAAAGATTTTCTCCGGGGACATTTCACTATATTTTCCCGTTCAGTATCATTTATCCTGCGTAATGTTCCATCTTATATTCCCTATCAGGCTTTATCTGAAGATTTGGATACCACCCCCGAAGTCTTTGCAGCTGCAGGCCTTGACTATTTCATTCCCTCCCTGCATCTCACTTTGGGCATGACACTGGGCTTCCAGATGCCTGCCAATTCCCAGGTTAAACTTAGTGCCAGTACCGGTTCCGCCCAAGTTGATTACGGTGTTCGCACCCTGGTTATCCGAGATGAAGGACAAATCTCTGTGCTTCCCAATGGTGAAGAAGCGCTTCCCATCTTTGGAACCAAACTCAGTGCAACTTTGCGTTTAAGCGACATGATGACCATCTCCCTGATGGTTCTTTATCAAAACGATCCCAACTTCACTACTCTCAAAACCCTCGACAACAACACCTCCGCCAGAGTTTTCGAAGATTCCCACAAATTTGGCGCCGCCATCGTAACCTCCGCCAAATTCTAAATTTTCACCAATTAAACCAGAAATTTTAAGTTCAACAGGGGTACAATATTGTAATTGTGTTTTTAACCTTTTCTTTGTTTAATTATTTTTCCTGTTAAAATATGAGTAAGTAAATAAGTAATGGATTATTTTATCGTAATTCTATAATTCCATAAATTTATTAAATTTATTTCAGGAGTTTTACCTATGAAAATTTTTAAATTATTTTCCTTAATTTATTTTGTTCTACATCTGTTTTCTTCTTCTGTTTTAGCACAATACCAAGCAGAAGCCACTTTTGATGATCAGGATGATCTTGATTCAACTCCCGAAGTAAACAACCTCGAAACTGGCACAAATGTTACCATTAGATTTGAAGGTGATGTCCGGCGCAGTGAAATCACAGAAGGGAAATACGGCAGAGGGGCTGATTTTTATAATGGAGCAGGTGCTATTCACTTCAATAATTACCAGTGGGATAATGCATTTATCGCTCACTTCTGGGCTAAACTGCGTAATTTTAATCAGGGAAATTTTTTGATGGATTCCAACAGATGGCGTCTTTATCCTGACTCGGGCGAACTAATTCTTGAATTAACCGATTCTGCAGATGCTACTCATCTCTATTCTACCAATTTAACCTGGCCCGATGATGATCTTTTTCACCATCTCACCGTAAGAATACTCAGTATGGACACCAATCCCCTTTTCATAATTACCTTGGATTTTAATAATCCTTCTGAAATTCAGGTTCCCTTTTTCCTGGCAGATTCTGCCAACATCCCTGTTATGGGGCAAAACATTGATGGGATCATCGACGAAGTTATTCTGGCTAATCACAATCATGCTACCTTATCGTCAGAACAGGATCGTTTCAACCGGGATCCCGAATACTGTCCCGAAGGAGTAACTTGCCTTGAAGACAGTTTTATCCTCACTCCCCGCACTTTCTCCCATGAAGTTCCGGTACGCTTCAAATTTTCTTATGATCCACTGCTTTGCTCAGAAAACAACCCCTGCCCTCTTTTATTTGCTATCCAGGGAGGCTCAGCGTGTAATAATGACTATGCCATGCCCACTGATCTTGTTCCCATGACCCTGGCTGGTTTTATTGTGGTTACTATAGATCCTTATTGTGAAGGAGCAGGCAACACCTATATTCCCGAAACAGAAGTTTCCCAATTTATTGCTGTTAAAAACTACATTCAAAGTGATTCCTACTATTCTACTTTCCTGAGGGATGATTTTTATTCAGCTACCGGTTGCAGCCATGGTGCTGAAGCTGTAATGCTCTGGGCCATGAGAGAAGAGGATCATCCTTTCAGAACCTTTGCCCGCAGTTCAGAATTAAGTGGTCACTGCCCCAGAGTTGCCGGAAAACTTTGTGCTTACCCTGGAGGAACTGAAAACCTGCCTTTTGATATTGAAGGTGAAGACGCCATAAAATGGCAAATGGACACCGATACAGTAGCCATGATCGATTCAACTGCAGTAAATACCAGAGAAATTGCTCGCTCCTGGGGTGCAAATCTTGAGGGGCCTATTTGTCCTGCTCCTGGAGAAAGTGGTTGCAAAGAAGAAGGATATTGGGGAATGACTTATGGTTCCAGAAGGTTTAAAACTGTCTGGCAATATTTTGAAGATGAGGAAAACCCCAGTGGATACTTTGTGGAAGATATAGGAGCTGACTGCAGACATTGTGCTCCTCCTGACAGTGTTGCCTTCAGTTGCGGTATTTGTTTTCTCTATCATGGTCGCATGGCTATGGAGAATCATTGCCCTGAATGCTTAAATTATGAAGACGATACAATACAACCAGGTCCTCGAGGAGAAGAATGTCCCCTTGAAGCCAGTTGGTATGAAGATCCACTGACTGAAATAAATAACTCTGATGCTGGTGTTGATGGGGACACAGATGATTTTATTTCTGGAGATGTTGACATCGATAATGATATTATCGCAAATGAAACCACCAATGAAAATACAGGTTGCAATTGCAATAACCACCAGCATGGAAAAAATAAACAGGCCTTTTTCTATTTCTTCTTCCTGCTGCTTCTCCCCATCTATCGTAAAATATCTTTGTCCTGATGAAAAGCAGTTGCTGTGATCTTTTTCTTTTATTAAAGTCACAATTATCCCGGATAAATCTTCCGTTGCGATTAATTCTTTGCTTAGATTTTATGTTTTGTAATGGAAAAGGAGAGGGAAGGGGAAGAAAATAGAGGTTGGTAATCAACCACCTGGCTGGAGAGTCCAAGCATAAGCAACTCGTGCCAGACCACCCTGAGGTTGAGGGAATTTCCAAGTTCGGAGCCTGCCACAAATACAATTACCAACTTTGGCGATTGAAAGGTTTTCTGATACACTGCAGCTTTTTACTCTGCCGGTCGTAGCAATGATAAAGCTAACTCTAACAGTGCCTGCAAGTTTATCATTCATCATTAGACCTTTCTGATAACAGTGATGAACTTCACGTCGATGTGCTCGAATAACGGCTCTTACTTCATTGGGATCTAATTTACCATGAACACTTGCGGAACCTTGTCTTACACGGATTTTACGTTTTCCAATTCCGCCCATTTTGCCAAACTTGCCGCCGAGGCCGCCGCCTCCGCCGATGCCAATACCACCAAAGCCGGTACCACCACCGCCGCCTATTCCAAGGCCGCCGCCGCCGCCGCCGCCGCCGGCGCCGCCACGACCACCGAAGCCGCCATCCATGGCTTCACCTTCAGGATCGCCTTCACCCAAGAGGTCGTCAAACACTTCGGATTCTTGGCCAAACGCGGTATTTGATGCTGTCAAGGATGCAGTCATTGTATTCATTTGGCTGGCAAGAGCATTGGCAACTCCCATGCCTTGAGCACCCGATACACGACTCATTCCAGAACCTGCTCCACCTTGTCCCGAACTTGATTTTGAACGAGCATCTCTTGGAGCCGATGCGTCTTTATCTTTGGTTTTTATGTCCTTTTTCTTGTAGATATCTTTTTGTTTGTCTTTATCTTTTAACTTTTTCTTTTTCTCTTCTTTCTTTTTCTTGGCTACCTGGTCCGGAGTTTTAACAATTTTTGATACGGTAACCTGTTGTTGTTCAACATCCTGACTGAAGAGCTCATCACCTTGGATATAATTGAAATACCAAGCAAATACACTTACTACACCTACCCAAAGGAAAAGTTGCAGATAAAAGATCTCTTTGGGAAGATTGAAAGGAAGAACCAGTTTCGGCTGTTTCATCGCTTTAATTTCCCAGGAATAGTCTCCCATTTTGACTTCAACCATATGGTTATCTGGGATAACATAGTCATAGGTATTGGGATATTCTGCAGCAGTTTGGGCTTGACCTTGCTGAATCAGTTCGGTCAACATGTATTTTTTACCACTTGGATCTGTGACAGAACCTTCCATTTTATCGTTGAAGAGAAGGTGATAACCTTCCATTCTATCTGTTTTTACAAGAGGAAATTTGGGATCCGGAAGATTTTCTGAACTGCAATGAAAATTCGACTCAGGATCTTCGCCTATTGTATAATTGGCCAGAATGTTCTTGCGTTTGAAAACTGTAGCCAGTCCTGTGACAAAAATTGTAGCACCAAAGATAGTTAAAAGAATACCGGCAATTTCAACTCCGAAATTTCCTTGAACTTTAGGTACGAATTTATCGGACAGACCTTTGTCTTTTGCTATTTCTCTTATTATATCATTTACTCTTTGCTCTTCTCTAACGATAGCAAGAGCTTTATAACCCATATACATACCGGAAAGAACCAGGATCATGCCCAGAACAAGAGCTATTTTAGCAGGCAAACCGCTTTTTTCTCCTGATATATGATCTCTGAGAACATTTTTCTGGAGTGGTTTTCTGTCCTGAAAGGTGGTTACAACCATTGCCTGTCTTTTTGTTTCGTCTTCATATTTGGTAAGATCGACAGGTTCACTGGAAAAAGTGGACATCACTGCTGGGTCGGCTGTAAAGGCTGACTGTCCTGCAGCAGTGCTATCGGGTATGGCCGCATCTACTGGAGCAGCCTGTTCCTGTACTGCTTCAAAATTGATTACAAGCAAAGAATTTCCCAACAGAATTTCATCCCCAGGATTCAATTTTTCTTTGTGAACTTTCTTGCCGTTAACGATAGTACCAGTTTTTGAAACAACATCTGAAATATGAATTTCATTGTTTTCATTGATCTGGATATAGGCATGCATCAATGCCACTGTATCGTCGTCCAATCTGAGATTGGCAGCAGAACCTTTACCGACTTTGATTACTTCCTGATCAAAATTTTCCTCGCGTAAAAAATTGGGTTTACCACTGGCATCTTTACGGTATATCTTAAAATTAATGGGAATGGAGTTGTTTTCTCCCATGGTGTCATCTCCTCAAAAAAGTTATTGAAACAAAATAAGCCAAACAAATTACCTTCAGATTATTACCCTACAGATCTTCAGCGGATTTGATCATTTCAGCTATGAAATCGTCTCTGAACTGAATAAGTGAATTCATGATTGAAATTTTTCTTCCGCTCATAAATCCTTGATCAGGTCCAAGTAACTCGCCATCAAGAGCCTCACTACCAAGATCCAGCTCCTGGGTGACTTTTTTATCTTTTTCCTGAGCTTGAACACTGGCTGCCGGTAAAGCAATAATTGATACAAGGGCGACTGAAAATAGAACTTTTAAAATTTTCATGGTATTATCCTCCAATATGGTTTGATGCAACCATAATACGCTTTTACAACTTAATGCTTCCCATTACAACCTAAAATTCCGAAAAAATTCTCTGCAAAGGTAGGAATGTTGTATTAACATGTATAACATTTTGTTATTATTGATTTTTTATAATGTGATCGAAAAAATCTCAAAATTTAATAATTTTAGTAGTTGATTTCCCAGATTTGATGGTGACATAAAAGGTCTTTCTTTTGCCTTGGTCATTATTGATTAATGTTACTTTATGTCTGCCGGAACTTAATTTTATTTTATTAGGTGTCCAGCCCTTTTTGGCACCATCTACGTATACTGTAGAACGAGGTCTGGAATTAATCCTCAAATAACCACTTCCTCGGCTTACAGTTTTGCGCATAGTCTTGGGAGGTCGTTTGTTCATGACCTTTTTAACCATGATGGTCATGGAAGATGTAGATGCTCCGCCGCTATTTTGGTTGGTTGAAGGAGGTGTGTATCGATTTGACGCAACTGCGGTTTCCTTTTCCTTGTTTAACTGGATTTGTTGATTCTGTCCCCAGGCGAGTTTTCCTTTAATATCCAACTTTATGGTTTTTGTCTGATAATCTGTTTTTTCAACCTTCAGCCAGTATTTTTTTTCAGGTGAGGGCTCAAATTGCAAATCCCCTTTATGGCTGTAATTACAAACTCCGGAAGTCGGCTCTGCATCTTTGGAAGTAACAACACAAACTCTGCTTTTGTCCGGCTTGACCTTGACCTTGACTGTTGCTTTTTTAGGCAAGAGTTTATAATCAATTTTGAGTTTTTCTCCCATTTTTTTTGTATAAACTTCTTTAAATCGATAGAATTTTCCATCTTTACCTATTTCTATTTTATAAGTGCCAGCCTTTATATCCATGCCTTTCCATGGTGTTTTGTCGGCATATTCTTTACCGTTGAGCCAAACGGTTGCACCTTTGGGTTCTCCGTTTATGTGGAGGTTGAAGACATTTTCATCGGGATCCAATTCCAGATTTTTATCAAAAATGTAATTAGCCGTGAGAATAATATCCTCTGTTACTTTTTTGTAACCTTTTTTATCGAGAATTACTTTATATTTACCCGGTTTCAACTCTACCTCAAGAGGCGGCTCCCCGGGAACTTTGATCTGTTTGTTGCTACTGTCGGTAATTTGAACTTTTACTCCCTGAGCGGGAGAAGATTTGACTTTGAGCATAACTTTTTCTGATTCTGATTCCTTGAGTACAAAAAACCAGACCAGAAATCCCGCCACCAGAACTGAAAGAAGAGCAGTGATCACAATGAGTACACCTTTTCCGCTTTTTTTCGGTTGGGCACTATAATATTCTGAAGCCGGAGCCGGCTGTTTTTCATAATTATAAGCCTCATTGGCTGTAGCTTCTGGTGGTTGCTGATATTGGGCATTATTGACCGGTTCACCCGGAACAGGAGGCCTTCGACCTGAGGGTTGAGCTTGCCTTGGTGGTGCATACTGCTGATTATAACCCGGTTGCAAATTAGGAGATTTGGGGGCTACAGGACGCTGTTCCGTCTGCTCCTCTGTCTCCAGCATATCTTCGGGCTTGTCATATAATTCTGTTTCTATATCTTCATCTTCTTCCCACCAACCATCACTTTGTACATTCTGTTGGGCTGATGAAGCCGCCGGTGCACCTTTGTCGATCATTGGTGCAGGGCCATCAAGAAAATTGTTTTCCCCTTTACTGATTTTATTTTTCATCTGGGGAGTCATATTGATTTTATTGTATTCTTCAAGATTGGCCTTGGCTGTCTGAAGATCTTTTTTGAAAATTTTCTTCATCCAGGAACTTAGATCTTTGCGGGAATAGAACTCACCACTGGTGTACATGAAGGCCTGCAGCTCATCGTGCATCTCACTGGCAGTCTGATAACGCTCTTCCACATTCTTGGCCAAGGATTTCAGTACAATCTGTTCAAGTTGTTCCGGAATTTTAGTGTTATAAGTACTCGGTGGCAGTATTTCGACATTTTTGACCTTTTCCAGAGTGGAAAAATCGGATTCTCCCACAAAGAGTCTTTCTCCTGTGAGCAATTCATAAAGAACTATTCCCAAGGAAAAGATGTCTGAACGACGATCAAGGGGAAGTCCCCTGACCTGCTCCGGAGACATATATCCAAATTTGCCTTTGAGAATGCCGGCCTGGGTCTTGGAAGCTTTGCCGGCGGCTTTGGCTATTCCAAAATCGATTATCTTGACATCGCCTTCGTATGATACAAGTACATTTTGCGGACTGATATCACGATGAACAATACCAATCTGATTTCCATTGGAATCTTTTTTGTTGTGAGCGTAATCAAGACCCTCACATACTTTCATGATGATGAAACATGCCTGGGCCAGACTCATGGGTTTTCTGCTGCTTCTGCACTTCTCAAAAATACTGCGAGCATCTTTGCCATGAACATATTCCATGGCAATATAATAAACGCCATTTTCCTGGTTGAGATCTGTGATTTGAGCAATATTGGGATGGTTGAGCTTTACAGATATTTTTGCCTCATCAATGAACATCTTTATGAATTCTTCATCTTCGGCTATGTTCGGCAGAATTCTTTTGATTGCCACAAGTTTTTCAAAGCCGTCGGAACCAAATGACTTGGCCAGAAAAACTTCAGCCATTCCTCCTACGTTTATTCTTTCCAGCAGATAATATTTTCCAAATGGTCGTGGCTTCTTGCTCATGAGCTCCTCACAAATTGGTTGTTCAGCTGTAGATTATAAATTTTTATTTTAGTTGTCAATTGGATAGTTCAACCAGAACATAAAATTCTAACTATAATTTTACCTTTCGAAAAAATCATTATAGTTGTAATTGGCTTACATAGCTATCTGAACCTGCAGAAAACAAGTTTTTTGTCAAAATATCAACTTGGAAGCAAAAGGAAACAAATCTTGTGTTGAAATTTGATTTTCAATAATAACTTGATTTTTTAACTGTTAAACTCCTCCAGTTTGAATCCTTCCTTTTCAAGTTTACAGCCGGCAACTCCTTTTCCGGAAACCAGAACCCCATTTCGATACACCTTCGATAAACTGCAACTGGGGCTTTTTGATTTCAAGAATATTTTATTTACCTTTGCCTGATTCAAAACAACCAGCAATTTTTGTACTCCCCTGATCATCGCTTTGTTCATATTTTTCCCATCACAATCTTGCAAACCATCAGATTCGGACCATACTCTGCAACCGTCCCCCTTGATAAACTCCATTTTTTTACGGGGAATAAACAATCCGGCCATAACTTCAGGACAAATCGGTAAAACCATTTTCTCCTGAACTTGCTTTAAAACTTCAGGACAACTTTTGGACAAACCGTCATAACGACAGGGAATACCTAAACCACAGGCACTTACAGCAACTTTTTTTCTTTTGGAGTTTGTGAATTTTCCCAGGAATTCTTCATATTTATTTGAATAATGCAAGGCACAGAAATCTTCGTAATAGGGTTTTGTCTTTTCAGAAAGTTTGATCTTTTTAACCTTTCTGTCTTTCAACCGATATTCGTTGCGACAGAATTTGTCGAGCACAAAAGGATAGAGTTTGTGTTCCTCAACCAGAATAGAATCCTTCAGTTCTTCGAGACTGCATGAATCAGGAACTGCAACAATCTCCTGCTCAAGAACAGGACCTGTATCCATACTGGCGTCAACCAGGTGAACACTGCACCCAGAATATCTTACTCCATAGTCATAAGCCTGTTTCTGCGCGTTCAATCCTTTGAATGAAGGTAGAAGGGAGGGGTGGATATTCAAAATTCGATTGGGAAAAGCTGCCAGCAGAGTCTTACCGACAATTCTCATAAAACCTGCCAGGACGATAACTTCAATTTTTTCTTCCTGCAATTTTTCGAGAATTGCCGCTTCATATTCTTTTTTTCCGGGATAATCAGTTGGGGGGAAAAAAACTGCCGGCAAGTTGCGTTTTTTTGCTTTTGCAAGAGCTGGTGCCGAAGGATTGTCAGATATTACCAGTTTTATCTGATAAGCAACATCATGTTTCTGAGCATAATCAAACAGAGCTTCAAAATTAGAACCCCGCCCGGAAACGAAAACTGCTGTTTTTCTGATAATCATCTTATGAACCTGGTTTCCTTTCCCTCTTTTCTTTCACTTATGGAACCAACAATATAACTGGAAAAACCGGACTTGGAGAGCAATTTTTCAGTCCTTTCCCGATTTTCAGGTGCTATGACCAAAATATAACCTATCCCCATATTGAAAGTTCTCACCATCTCATCAAATTCCACACCGGCTTCACTGATGATCTTGAAAATCGGGGGAACAGGCCAGGATCCCATGCGGATATCAACTCCAAGACCTTCGGGAAGAGTGCGGGAAGGATTTTCTACTAGACCTCCTCCTGTGATGTGAGCCATGGTTTTTACCAGATCATTTTCCAGCAGAGTTTTAACCTGGTTTGCATAAATTTTTGTAGGTTGCAACAAGAGTTCTCCAACTCTTTTGTTTAATTCGGGAATAATTGTATCAACCCTATTACCTAAAATCTCGAAAAATACTTTTCTTGCCAAACTGTATCCATTGGAATGTAGACCGGAAGATGGCAGACCTAAAATCAAATCACCTGCTTTCACCAAATCAGGATCGGGTATTTTTGCTTTCTCAACCACTCCGACTGCAAATCCGGCGAGATCATACTCCCCAGGCTGGTAAAAATCCGGCAGTTCAGCTGTTTCTCCACCTAAAAGAGCAACCTGACAGGAATTACAGGCCCGATTAATCCCCTGAATAACTTCAGATGCAGCATCAACCTCAAGATGAGATGTTGCCAGATAATCCAGGAAAAACAAGGGATTAGCTCCAGTTACCAGAATATCATTAACACTCATCGCCACCAGATCCTGACCAATTGTATCATGTTTATCCATGGCAAAGGCGATTTTTAACTTGGTTCCTACTCCATCTGTTGATGATACCAAGATCGGTTCCTTATATTTGTCAGACAGTGAAAAAAGTCCGGCAAAACCTCCCGGAACTGACAGATTTGCCCCCCTGACATTGCTCTTTGTCATTTGAGAAATTCTGTGAACTAATTCATTTCCCTTGTCTATATCAACTCCTGAACTCTTGTAGGTCAAATTATTTTTCATTTAATCACCATTGGGAAAATTAAAAATTATTGCAATCCATAATTGAAAAAATACAATTCCAGAAAGGACATAAATTATTTCAGAAATAAAAAAACTCTTTTGGAGCAAAAAGAAAAATAAGAGCTTTAAATTAATCTATAGTGGAATTATTGGTGGAAGTATCTTCGACAGCAGGACAACGATAAGGAATATCGGCATCTGAGGCCTTAGAGTCAAAACAACAGTGCAACTCTTCATCCTGAGTTTTATTGCAACTGTGTCCTTGATTCAAAGTATCAGGAAAAACGGCCGTATCACAGGGACCTATATTTTTAACCAGACATCCGTAACAAACGGTTATGGGAAAGGAGATCTTGTTGGTTTCAATTTCTGATCCGCCTATCTCTCCAACAATCTGAACTGAAGCAAAAACCTCAACAAATTGACCTTCTTGAATATTCAATCTTTCAGCCACATTGGGATGAATCAGGTTAACCTGCACGGATCTGGTTTCATCAGGAGGGATAGTAACAAAGGTAGAATCTGAAAATTTGGTATATTCACTACCAAGATCTGATCCGGTTGAACCCAAACTCAGAGAAACATTTGCCTGCTTTATCTCTACTTTGTTCAACTCTATACCATTGCTTTCAACAGTTGAAGTCAAATTGTTCTCAACTACAAACCACCCAATATATTGAGGATCAAGACCATATCTTTCACCTCCGACATCGATAATTCCATGGGAAAGAAAATCCGTTGAAACCTGATTGGAAGCTGTACATCCTTCTTCAGGAGCTTGATTCTGAACAATTACCAGCGAAGAACTGTTTTCGGCACAGCTTCCAATTGCCATCGCCAGTAAAACCAGGATAAATTTATGAAAATTTTTCATGATACAACCTCTTCTCTATTTCTTACTTACCACACTTGAACGATTTAGCACTCTGGGAGTAATAAAAATCAGGATTTCACTGCGGTTATCTCTCTTATATTTGCTTTTGAACAACCACCCAACTACTGGTATGTCGGCAAACCAGGGTACTTTTCTGTAAACCAGAGTGGATTGCCTTTTGTAAATACCACCAATTACGGCAGTATCTCCACTTTTTACCAGCATCTGTGTTTCCGCTGATTTTTTGGCTATACCCAAAGAACCATCTGCACCTCTGTTGGTTTCATCTGGTTCATCTTTGGTTACTTTGACTTTGATTTTTACATTATTGTCATTGGTAACATGAGGTGTTACAGCCAATGAAAGCACCGCCTGTTTCATAATTACCGTATTTCCCTGAGCACTGCTCTGGGGATAGGGGATTTCCACACCCTGACTGATCTTGGCTTCCACATTATCCAGAGTGGTGATTTTGGGAGTCGCAATAGAACGAACGTGACCAACTTCCTCCATGGCTGAAAGCCTCAGATTTATATTAACAGCTCCCGCCAAAGAACCCAAAGTCATTCCCAAAGCACCACCGGAACCCTGTCCGGTAGAAGCAGGAAGGTTTACAGCAAAATCAGGATTGGCGGCTCCGGCGGAATCAACACCACTAGCATTGGTAAGTTGATCCATGTTACCGCCAGCCATACCGATATTACTGGGAAAGATCAATCCGGTCGGATTACCGTTGGCTGAATTGGCCAGAACACTTCCACCCCACTGAACCCCGATTTCTCTCAGGAAAGTAGATTCCGCCTCAACAATCCTGGCTTCAATCTGAACCTGAGGAGTAGGCATGTCAAGAGAATTGATCAACTTGCGGGCAACTTTCAACTTGGCGGGAACATCAGTATAAATAATAACATTGGTTCTCTTATCGAATGAAACCTTGCCACGGTCACTTTTGATGTTTTCAGTTATGGATTTGGATATTTCCTCTGCATCAGCATAATTGATGGGAATCAATCTGGTTTCTGTCTTTATCATTCTTACTTTGGTCTTGGTTTTGGCCAGACGTTCCTCCCTTTCTTTTTTCATCTGATCCATGGTGATAACCCGGATGATCTTACCTCCTTCATAGGACCAGCTCAATCCTTTGGATTTCAAAATCACGTCAAAAGCACGATCAACTCGGACATTGTTCAACTTGATCGAAATCGTTCCTTTAACTTCATCGGGGATTACAACATTTCTGCCCCAAACTTCAGCCACAAGCCTGATTACATTATGAATATCGGCATCTTTAAAATCAAGATCGACAAAACGTCCCTTGTATTTTCTTTTGCCGCCTCCACTTCTACTTGTCTTTTTACTCTTTCTTTTCTTCAAATAAGGACGCTTGCGACGGGAAGAAGCTGCCGGGAGTTTAGCAGTTGTTTTTTTGAGAGCAGTACGATAACTGGCAACTCTGGTGGGAGCTACTTTTTTGGATTTCTGCTGCTTATATCTTCTTACTTCGGCAACAGTTTTGGGAATCAGTACCACAATTTTGCCTTTTCTTCTTCTTATCTGGGCTTTTCGCACTCCTCTGGTATTGATTTTCAATTCCGCTACCGGCTCTTTAGTCTGAGTTTTGTTCCAAGTGAGGAAATTTTTAATAGGACCATCATAGGCCTCTGTATCAACTTTTCTGTTCAATTTTTTCGAAAATTTAGCTCCCTTTATCTTGAAACTAAAAAGTTTGTCTTTATGAAAGATTTTGCCGGGAGCCTGCTTGCCCTTGAAAGACAAGATAACCTGGTGGGACCAGGGTGAATTTTTAAATTGGACTTTATTAATAAGAGCCAATAGTTTTCCACTGTATCCGGAGCTGTTTTTGACTTTTTCGATCTTTCTCTTCCTGGACTCAATGGTACGTACTTTTTTAATAAGTTCCTGACGAGTCTTTTTAAGTTTTTGCAATTTTTGTTTAATTTTACTTATATCCGCCTGCAGATTCTGTTTTTTTGATTTCTTTTTATTTTCATAATTTTTGATCTGAGACAATAAGCGGGCTTTTTTTCTGTTGAGTTTTTTGAATCTGGATAGAAGTTGACTTCTTTCATCCTTCAATTCTTTAATTTCACTCTTTCTGGCTGTTACTTTCTGTTTGAGTCTGGTGGCCGTTTTATTTAATTCTTCCAGTTCTTTTTCTTTGATTGTTTTGCGGCGAGATAACCACCCCAAGCCCTTTTTGACCTTGGCCAACTTTTTGCTTATCCGATCAAAAATTCTGGATTTGTTTTTGATTGCTTTTTTAATCTTGGCTAATTCTCTGGTTTTTTCTCTGGCATCGAGATTGAGAGATTCTAAATTTTCTTTGGATTTCCTAATTTTTTTTCTGATCAAATCTCTGTTGCGGCTGAGTTGGCTTACCTCCATCCTGATTTCAAGATAACGGGAACGTTTTTTGCTGAATTTGGTATTCATCGTCTTGATTTTGTTTTTAACCTGTTCCAATTCAGACTCTCTCTTATCAACCAGTTTCTTCCAGTAATCAGCTTTACGGCTTAATTTTTTAATTTCTTTGATCCTTTTTAACTGACGAGCTTTCATACGACGGGTTTGAACTTTGTTTCCCTCTTCTTTCAATTTCTGCAATTTCAACTTTTCCTGTGCCAGCAACTTACGGTGTTTTTTTCTCAACGCTTTAAGAGTTGACAAAAGTTTCACCTCTTTACCTTTCACTGATTCAAGCTGGTTTAAATCTTTACGTTGCTTTTTAATCAGATTATTCAAACGGCTTTTGAGTTGCCTGGCTGCCTGAACTTTTTCCTGTTCGGTCTTTGCTAACTGTTTCATCTTCAAATGCAGATTTCTTGCTTTTTGGGTTTTGTCTTTGATAAAACTCGAAAGGCTGGCTTTTTTATTAACAATATTACCAAGCTGCTCTCTCTTGTTTTTCAAAGATAATAATTCCTGTTCAAGTCTGTTTTTCTTCCGAGCCAATTTGTTGTTTTTCTTATTCAACTTGTTTATACGTTTTACCAGAGCTGTTTTTTGTTCCTGCAAATTCTTTTTTAATGATTTAAAACGTTTTTCTTCTCGATTGCACAATTCTTGTAATTTTTTTCTTCTGGCAGTAAAAACTTTGAGTTCTTTGCGAGTAGAAGCAAGTTTGCTCCGGGAACTTTTTAATCTTCTTTTCAAAAACTTCAGACGATTTTTCAATTGTTTACCGATGGTCTGGTTTTTATTTTTCATGTTCCGGATCTTTTTTGCCAGCTTTTTCAACCTGGATTTATCCTGGCCAATTTTTGCCAAAAGTTCTCCCTTGGTTTTTTGCCTGGATTGAAAAGATTGATTAATCCCGGCCAGCTTTTTCATATTTTCTTTTCTGCTGTCTTGGATTTTATCTACCTTCTGTCTCAATTTTTTGATTTTTATTTTGATTTTTCTTTCAACCAGACGTGTTTTCTTAAGTTGGTTCTTCGCTGATTTCAAGTTGTTTTCCAGCTCAATTCTTTTATTTTTGAGTTCTGCAACCTCACGACGGGATTTTTTGATCTTATTCTGCAGCTTTATATTTTTTCTGTTTTTCTGACGAAATTTGTTTAAAGTGCTTTTTAATTTTCTCTGATATTCAAGTTGCTTTTTCTGTGCTGAATCAAGCTGTTTCCTCATTGAGTTGAGTTGGGTCTTCATCTTCTCGATCTTGATTTTAATCAAACTGGATTTGGTAACCCGAGACCGATCCAAATAAATTTCCAATTTTACTTTGGAACCATTGGAATTGATTCTGTATTTCACCATTGAATCTAGATTAAAAACAACCTGCGATACTCGCTGATTTCCTCTCTTCATATTTTTACAGTTCACAGAAGTTACCACAGAAGATTTCATGTCTCCGGGCAAGCATTTTTTAATGTAGGTATGGGATAATTCTATGACTAATCTTCTGGGATTTTTCAATTTGAAAGCACTGAAGGTAGCAGGTCTGGAACCCCAAAAAGTTATCGATTCTTTGTAGAGATCAGATTTAGTCGAGATATTCCTGATTAAATTAAGTTTATTATTTTTTGCTTTGACTCTGAATGGAAGCAGAAAAGTCAGAAAGAGAAAAACCGCAATTCCTGTTTTTCCTGATAATTTAATGATATTCATTTTCTCCTCCTTTTGGATCTTCCGTATCTTCTTTTTCTAATTCTGATTCCACGTTGATCAGATCTGAGTTTTTCATATTGAATCTGGTAGGGGATATCCGTCCTCTCCAAACTGAAAGTCACAATTTTCCCAGTCTCATCATTATCTGATTTTAATTCAACCAGAACTTTATCGTGGGTAATTTCTTTAACAAGAGCTTCAGATTTTGAAATTCTGTCGCCCTTTAATACTATAGTAGGCTGCCCCCTTGGATTGGAAAACAAGGCTTTTTCTCTTCCGGCAGACCAGATTATTCCACTTAATTTCAAATTATTCAGCCCGTAATCTTCCAGAAGTACTGATCCTTTTTCTTCTCCGTCAAGGGATTGATCTGTCTGTGAACTACTTTGTCCATTATTGTCCAGATGGAAATTTCGAAAAGGATCTCTTCTTTCTTTACCATTTTCTGAAAATACCTCGGGAGGAATATTCTGTGCTTTTCTGTTAAAAGGGGGAATATCTAATTTTGAAGCATCAAACTTATTTACCAACTGCACATTTTTCACTTTTTTCTGTTTCTTTTTTCTCGGTCTGAGATTAGATGGTTTTCCTGAAGATTTCTTGCTTCCACCTCTGGATTTACCACCTTTATCCCCACCACCACAAACAAAGAGCAGAAAGAACAAAAGTAATATTAAAATTTTTGTTGCAAAATACATTTTTAGCTCCGTGTTAGTTCCTATCCAAAAAAAGGGGGAGGACAGGTTACACTCTTTGGTTTCTATTATCTTTTTCTTTTATCTTTACTATTTTCCACTTCGACAATAGTTGGAGAATAATAAATTCTCGCAGTAAAACTTGCTTTAAGTTGGTGTTTTTTTTCCATTTCTTTGATTCTTCCACTCTTTTTCTCAATCAAAAACAGCGAAATGTCACCTACATCCATAAGTCTGTCCATTTGAAACATTTTGTATAAAAACCGGCAAACAGGATGAAACCTACCGGTCAGTTCAAAACCTATCGGCTTTATTTTGACTTCTGTTCCAATACTCTGTTCTTCATCAACAGGCTTGATTTTTCGAATATTTATCTCATCAGCCATTTCATCAAGCTCACCCACCAACTGGGACATATCCACTGAACTCGGAATTCTGGTGCTGAGACTTTTTCCTTTTTTCTCTATCTCCTGCAATTCCTTGCGGGCACTCCTGGTCTTGGTTAATCTTTTTTTGGAAGAACCAAGAGAAATTCGAGCGTATTTTACTTTATTTTCAAATTTCTTGATTTTTTCCTTTACCGCCGCATAGGGAACCAAATAATAGTATCCGACTATTCCTCCACATATCAGAGCCATTATCCCTGTTTTTTGAACAAAAGAGGAAGTGGCCAGCCAATTATAGATACGTTCCATTATATACCTCGAAAATAGTGATTTTTTTCATCTCCATATGATTACCTCTAAGGTCTAATAAACCATTATAGCTCTGAGAGAAAAATCTACTTTAGTTACTTCAACATCATTATCATTATCTTTGTTTTTTATTTTCTCCTTGATTTTTTTCGTTTCAACAATTTCGGGATTGCGAAAATAGGCTGAATAATCAAGTCGTTTTGCAAACTCACTTACATCTGAGTAATTTCGCGCCACTCCCTTTAAGGAGACTTCACGATCATTTTCTTTGAGACTGGTGAGATAAATCGGAGTGGGAATCCAGTTGGGATCCAGATTGATCTTTGCCTGGTTCAAACCTGATACAACAGTAGGCATCTGACCGGTACTCAATATTCTTGACAGTTCCAAAAGAGCAAATACGGGATTGGAACGAACATTTTCAATTCTTGTGACCATTTTTAATTTCTTTTTGTAGCGTTCTTTTATCTTCTTTTTCTTTTTAGGCGGAATTACCTTTATTTTATTGATTTGTTTGGCCAATTTTTTTTTCTGTCTTGAAAGTGAAGCGGCTTTTTTTTTGTTTTCCTCAATACTGGAAAGATCAATCATAAAATTATAGTGGTAATAGCATCCTGCTACGGTCAGCCCAATGACCAGAAGGAACAGTCCAATCCACTGTTTTCCTCTGGCCACATTGGGAGATACCTTTTGAGGAACCAAATTTATTTTAATCATTTTATACTCCTGACCGACTGAGATATTTCATATTTAATCAGCGCCAATCTCCAGGTTTCCGCAGAGCCAGACCCAAAGCAACTGAAGCTGTAGAAGCCTGTGCTTGCAAAAGAGGCATATCAAATTTTGATTCATCTACAATTATACCTCTGGTGAATCCATCAAATTTTTCGACAACCATGTTGGATTTTTTTTCAATTGAACTGATCAGAGGATTCATCAAAGCGCCACCGCCGGTAACAATGATCTTGACATTATTCTTTACATTCACTGTAGAAAGAAAAAAATCAATGGAACGCTGGATCTCGCCAGCCATTACATTGCAGACTTCTGTTACAATTTTCATCAATTCTTTATCAGGAGACATTCCGGAAGCAGCCTCCCGTTTTTTGGTCTCAGCCTCATCAAGAGTAATCTGCATGGAACGACGAATCTCTCCTGTTATTGAATTTCCACCAATACCTATATCTCTGACAAAGGTTGTAATTCCATTAATGACGACATTTATTGAAGTTGAAGAAGCACCAATATTCAGAATCACATATGATTCATTCGAATCAATACCTCGTGTTCTTTCAATAATATTCTGAACTGCAAAGGAAGCTACGTCGAGTACCACTGGATTTAATCCGGCTTCTCTGACAACTTCCAGATAATCCTCAACTATTTCTTTTTTACTGGCTACCAGTAAAACTTCCATCTGACCTTCACTGTTGGAAGGAACCACTACCTCATAATCAACTTCAACTTCATCCTTATCAAAAGGAATGTGATGAACCATTTCAACCGCCAGTTCTTCCTCAAGATCAGTTTTGCTCATAATCGGCATCAAGATCTTTTTGACAATCACATTTCTACCTGAAATTGCCAAAGCTACATCTTTTCTTTTCAATTCAAGCCTGGAAAAAAGTGCTTCTATAGCTTCCAATACAGCCACCTGATTGATTATTGCCCCATCAGCTATGGGACTCTCCAGAAGAGGATTTATTCCAAAATTTTTTAAAATCAAACCTTTACGGCTTTCTTTCAATTGCACCAATTTTACTGATGATGATCCAATATCAAGTCCTATACAGTTGGAAGCCATATCTGTTCCTTCCTGTAAATACTACACTGTATTCACAATAACTATCTTTAACTACAATATACTACACAAGAATACATGTGCCAATTTTTTTTTCAATCTTTTTGTCTTTTACAAATTTTCTGCATCAAGATTATAATTTTTAATTTTATAAAGAAGAGTACGTTCGCTTATTTCCAGCAATTTTGCTGCTTCCCCTCTTTTTCCCCTGGTTTTTTTTAATGCTTTTCTAATCAAAAATTTTTCCAACCCTCTAGTAGATTTTTTGATAGAAAAACCATCCTGACTAAATTTTTCCCAGATCATTTGTTTTGAACTCCCGGTTAAATCCGGTAGATCTCCAGAAGAGATCTCTTCCTGATCAATCATGATGACCATTCTCTCGATTATATTTTCCAATTCCCTTACATTTCCCGGCCAGTCATACTTCTCCAATTCTCTGTATACAGAAGGTTTCATTTTCTTTTTCTTCAATCCCAACTTTTTACAATATTTTTCAAGCAAATACTCAGTCAAAATAGAAATATCATCTTTTCTCTGCCTTAAAGCCGGCATAGTTATGGGAACAACATTCAACCTGTAAAAAAGATCTTCTCTGAAAGTTCCTCTATCGACTTCTTTGGTTAAATCTTTTGAAGTTGCCGCAATCAATCTGAAATCAACTTGAATCTTCTGACTGCTTCCTACAGGTCTGATTTCTCCTTCTTGCAGGACTCTTAACAATTTAGACTGCAATTCCAGGGGAAGTTCTCCAATTTCATCCAAAAATAAAGTTCCTCCCGAAGCTGCCAGAAAAAGCCCGTTTTTTTGTTTGCGAGCACCGGTGAAAGCACCTTCTACATGACCAAACAATTCACTTTCAAGCAAACTTCCAGGAATTGCGGCACAATTAACGGAAATAAAATTACGCTCTCTTTTTGACAATTTGTGAATTCTTCTGGCTGCCAACTCTTTACCGGTTCCACTCTCCCCGAGAATTAAAACGGTGGTATCAAAAGGCGCAATTTTGTCGATTTTTTTGATAATTCTGACAAAATTTTTGTTATTACCAATAAGCTTGGCTTCGCGTTCTCTGGTATCAAGTTTTTCCCGCAGATGACGATTTTCATCCTTGAGAAGTTCCCTTTCTTCAGCCTGTCTGATATTATGAATAATTACATCTTTTCGGAAAGGTTTGGCAATAAAAGTGAAAGCTCCATTTTTCAAGGCTTCAACTGCAAGTTCAATTGTGCCATAAGCCGACATTACTATAATTACAATTTCAGGGTGCTTGTTTTTGACAGCCTTCAGGATTTCAATTCCATCCATTTCCGGCAACTTTACATCGGTTATAATCAAATCAATCTCTTTATCATTCAGGGCAATGTCCAAGCCTTCCCGGCCATTATCCGCACAAACAGGTTCATATCCTTCTCCAGAAAGAAGCAATTTCAACAATTGCAACAAACCTGGTTCATCTTCTATAATCAGTATCTTCTTGAAGATTTTTGTCATTTGAACAAAACTCCATTCCTTTTCTGCTGCGGATATAAGACCGTTTTTCAGACTAAGTTATTACAAAACAAGGGTATCCGGGAAAAGAAACATTTAATGGAGTATAGTTGAATAACTGCATTGGAGCAAAATTTCCCACTGATAAATAATACATTTTAAATTTTTGTTGTTATTTCAAATTGATATATTTTCTACAGTTTTCAGACAAATTTTTACCGGAGAGAAGTTGGCATTCAAACTGCCTTGTAGATGGGGCGAGGAAAAATAGAGGAAAAATAAATGAATTTAACCAACAAAGGGATAGGTAAAGGAAGTAGATTTTTTCTTGAACTTGGGAAACCTTGCCCCTCTAACAGCTCTGGCAATACATTTTCCAACAGGTGAACTGCTGTGTTTGCCTCTGGGAGAAGCATAAATTACCCTGCCTGTACATTTTACTTTAATCCTTACTTTGACTGTACCATGAACACTATATTTGGAAAAACAGCTTCTTACCCGACCACGAACTTTGTTAATGGCGGATCTGACATCGCCTCCGCTTAATTTGGCTTTGGAGTGCTTGGCACAAGGATTACTGCTGGAACCGCTGGAACCGCCACCGGAAACATATTTTTTGCAACAGGATGGTTTATTATTTTTCAACATACACCAAACTTTGGTACACCCACTTTTTTTACCGCCCGATGAACCGGAACCACTCGATGAACCGGAACCACTCGATGAGCCGGAACCACTCGATGAACCGGAACCACTCGATGAACCGGAACTACTCGATGAACCGGTACGTCGGGTTTTGTCTCTTTTTTTGTCCTTCTTGTCGTCATCTTTCTTGTCGGCGTCCTTCTTGTCGGCGTCCTTCTTGTCGGCGTCCTTCTTGTCGGCGTCCTTCTTGTCGGCGTCCTTCTTGTCGGCGTCCTTCTTGTCGGCGTCCTTCTTGTCG
>JAWLEA010000003.1:54830-75711 GCA_041686345.1 Polyangia bacterium
GCGTCATCTACTTTATCGCCTTTTCCATCACTGGTTTTCTTATCGGCGTCTTTCTTGTCAGCGCCTTTCTTGTCAGCGTCTTTCTTATCTTTGGCTACAACCTTGTCTTTGTCATCACCTTGATTTTTTTGAGCCATCTGGGTGGATTTCTTATCGGAGCCCTCTTTGGAATCATCACTTTTGAATATGAAAAATCCGCCAACAAGCAGAGCTGCCAGAAAAAATACTCCCAAACCGATAAAAAGAACCTTGTTATTCTTTTTGGCTTGAGGAGCTGGAGCTCCAGAAGATGATGGCGACTGCATTTGCGGAGCTGCTGCCGGATTGAGAACCGGTGCAGTAGTCAAAGGATTGGCGACAACCGGTGCAGCTGGAAGATCGAGATCTTCTTCTTGTTGATTTGAACCGGTGGAAATTGATGAAGCCATTTCTTCAATATCTACAAGCCCACTTCCTTTGCTTTTGGGATTTATATATCCAGGGCGACTGGTTTTCTTTTTCTTTTTGCCTGCTGCCAGATTTTGCAAATTATCAAGGGAAAATAATACAGAATTTTCATGGCGCTGCCCTTTCATCTTGGGCAGATTTTCATCTTCGGATTCACTTCCAAACAGATCATCCTTTTCGTCCCCGCCAAAAGCTCCCCCTGAATCGAAAGAAGCAAAAGGATCCTCCGGCTCTGAAGCAGGTTCTGAAGCAGGTTCCGAAACAGATTCCGAAGCAGATTCAGGTTCTGAAGCAAAAATCTCTGAAAACTCATCGATTTTGTAGATGGATTTCCAATCATCCAACCCTTCTCTCCAGGTAAAAGTATCTCTGGTAATTTCACCCAGGGCTGCTTTGGCTTTGATTTCCGAAATTGTAAACGGACCCTCTTGATTGTCATTAATAACCACATGCCATATCTTAGCTGCATCTTCAGGAGTGGCTTTTGGCTCATTCCCACCTGACATGGCTGAGTAATCAACTACTCTGGTAGCATCATCATCAGCTTCTTCCTCTTCTTCTTGTGGCTTGACAACAATAACATTCCCACATTTCTTGCATTTTATTTTAAAAACTTTGCCTTTAGTCAACTTTTTGTCGGCTATGGAATATTTTGTATGGCAATTGTCACAAATTATTTTCATTGAACTTTACTCCTTGGTTTCCATTTCAAAACTTCAGCACCAAACTAATACCGGATTAAGGAATTAGAAAATGCCAAAGTTTTACCTGGCAACTCCATGAAAGCTGAGTAAACCAAACTTTGAAAACCGGATTGCTTGAAATTGATTATCTCTCAATTGGTAACCAAAGCTGTATATTAACTCCAGAATTTAATTTTTTAATATTGACCTTTCGCCGGACATAATTCAACTGGATTACAGTTGAATATCACCGGTAATGGAAGTTGGCAACTCCATAAAAAGGCTCAGTCCGCAAATTAAAATCAATTAGGTATCGGACTGGAACAAATTTTAATCAGTTCTGTTCTTTATCTGCATTAAGATAACACATAATAAACCAACCAATAAAGGTTCATTTGCTGATCTAATATATCGATAGGTAAATTGTCAATTTATATGATTGAATTAATTAAAATCCCTAAAAAAACCAAGACAATCATAAAAATATGTATTATTTAGTATTTATTTCCCATTTCAAAAAGGAAAGTCATCGTCTGACGATGGAATTTGAATCCTGTATAATTTTTCAATTAAAACAGATCTGAACAATAATTGAGCAATATCAAAAATAATGAATAAAATAAATATTGTTTCTGATTTTTTTGAAAAACAAAATTTTAACTGGAACGAATTGCTCTTGATGAACATATTTTCAGAGCATAGATGCTAATATATTTTTGTCCATTTTGCTAGAAAAAATAGTAATTACTTGGTTCCAATTTTAGAATAAGTGGATTTGAATCGCTGATTTCATAAAAACTATTTCCAACAGTTTTTCAGAAAACTAAAAATTCTTTTAAAAATTAAAACTACCAATTTTTAGTTTCCCAAAGATCATTTATAGTGCAAAATTACACTCCTATCAAATTTTAAAATAGATCTTGTCCTCATTCCTCAAGATTATTATGGTAATAAACAGTTGCCGTCCCAGAATGATTTTTTGGTCGAGCAAGGAGTTAATTTAAGATGCGCGAAATAACTTTGGAAGATATAGTTGAAAATATTTCAAGCAGTTACGACAAAACTGATGAATTCAATTTCAGTTTCCAGACGATGACCTCCCTTTTTGGGATGGGAACTAAAAGTTCTCATCCCCGGAAATATACCATAATTCGAACTTAATCAGTTCCAGGAGATTTTAAAAATATGAAAAGTTCTCAATTCATGAATTCAATTTCTCAATCCGAAGTCAGATTCAACTGGACTGCTGCTCTCTTTATCCTGATTTCTCTGTCACAACTTTCGTTCAGTTGCAAAAAAGAAAAAACAAAGTCAAAAAAAGAAAAGTCAAAAAAAGAAGACAGCAACTTCAAAAATAAAGAAAATAAAATAAAATTAACCACATTGTGGAAAAGAAAAATTAAAAATCTTACAATTGCAGCAGATCAGGATAAAAATTCCATCTATTTTGTTGGTTTCAGAGGAACCAAATCCCGTCCTGTACCAAAAATCCAATCACTTCTGAACAGTAAAGACGGTAAAATTATCTGGCAGAAACGTCGCTCCATGTCTTTGTTCCGCAATAAAACTCCCTGGGCAATAAATTATTCCATGAGAAAAAAGGAAATTCTCTACATCAGCCGTTATGGCTCTTTATATTCCTTGTCTCGCAAAAATGGTTCCGCTGGCAACCGCATTGACTCCAAACATGGATTTGCAGATATGGGTGACAAATTGTTTATTGGCGATTCAACCCCTTATTTTCTCAACTATCCCGGTTTTGACAAGAAACAGATAGTTTCCGACATGAAACCTCTGAATCAAGGGATGTTTGTTCGTCTTGCCACCAGTTTTCCTGTAACCGGAAAAGGCAAAACAATACTACTTCGAACCAAAGACGGTTTTCTCAGAGCCATCTCCCCTGAAAAAAACAAGGAAATCTGGAAATACAGAGAAAAACTGGATAAAAAGCTTTGGCCTGCAGATTTACCTCTTTCCAAAAATATTCTTCTGGTTCCCACTATTTTTGAAAAATATATCTACGAAACCAAAATCAGGTGGAGTAATAAAGATGACAAGCATCAACTCACCCTGCCTGGCAGAATTCGCAAAAATCGCAATATTATGGTTTACAACAATCTGGTTTCAATGTTTCTGACCGATGGCCTCAATCACAAAATATTTATCACAATTAATCTGAAATCAGGAAAAATTATTTCCAAAAAAATTATGGCAAGTGATCTGTGTACCAACGGAGGTGGTTTTGTCAGTTGCCGCCTCAATAATCAACTCCTGGTCTTCTCCCAGAAAACCGGTAAACTTGAATACTCCAAAACCCTTTCCCACCAGATCAAATTTATCGCCCACAATGATAATATTATTGCAGCCGAGGATAAGTCCGGGAAAATCAATATCTTTCAAGGAAAAAGCGGCAAAAAGTTATGGTCCAAAAAATTGAAAATCAAATCCACTCGCACTGAATTAAAAGATGTTCTTTACGGCAAAGGAGATCGTATCGCCCTGTTACTGCAAACCAACTGGCCTGCACAATCCAGATTAAACCGACTTTATCTCCGTCTGTTTTCTACTGCCATGCCCGATGCAGGCACCAATATCCAACTTGGCAAACCCAAAAAAGAAAAGCGTTATTCTAGAATTAGAACAGATTCAAGTACAATTGACATCAATACTCCTGTCTGGACAAAGGACAATCTGATTTTTTCCGCAGTCGACGGTTTATTTAGAGCCATCAATGTTGATAACGGCAAAATTATTAAAAGTTTTACTTTGCCGGGCAAACAGGAAAACACAGTATCTTTACTTGCCCGTCACGGAAACTATGTCCTGCTTGACAAAGAAAACCATCTGGTCTGTATCAACCAGAAATTTAAAAAAATTGAATGGCAGGATTATCTCGACGAAGAAGAATATGCCCTTTCAACCAATAACACTGTTTTTATTCATAAAAATAACGGCTTTTACACCAGAAATCTAAAAAACGGCAAAAAAACAAAAGATCTTTTCTCAGAATCTGCAAACGCCCGTGTGATTTCTGCCAACGATAAATCATGGTATGTAAAAACCTCCTCTGGAAACAAACTCGTAGTTGATAACGAGATCAAAGAATATGAAACACAGGATTTTCCCGATTCTTATCTCCAATTATCCAACTACCCGATTGTGGTCTGGAAAAAACTCAAATCTGTAGACAGCAGCGGTTCCTGGTCAGGTATTAATTTATCAACCGGGAAAGTTTTGTGGACTAAAAAATTCTCCCATCATCCTGCGGAAATTGGAACAGCCAAAGACATCTCCCAACTTGAACCTCGAGATTGCAGGTTAAAACCTCCATTTTGGCTCCGCTCAACTCCGGAAGGATTCATCGTACCGGGTCCCTCTCATCGTTGTCTGCATTCAATCGCTCCTGAAACGGGAGAAGTCAATTGGAGCCTGTGTTTCAACAAACTCTCAGGGCCTCCCATATATACTCAAGGTCATTTGCTGATTTCTGCAAAAGCTCCCTGGTATCATCCCAACTCAGAAATCAGTTCCCCGGCTGAAAATAATAATTTTTATTCTATTATCTCTGTTTCTGCTGATGGCAAAAATGTTGAAAAATTATGGACAGCTACAGGTGAACACAACATTATGCTGCCCTTCAAAAACCCGAATAAAAATGAACCCCTGGTCATAACCCTTTTTGACAACAATAAATCAACTTTCACCAGATCAACACTCAGAGCTTTCAAAATTGAATAATTTCCTGATAAAGCTTTTTAGCCAAATTTCGTCACACCGAGATATTTCCCTGCAAATACAACAAGATTTCACTATTCACAATTTCAGCTTGATTTTACCTCTCCAACCATCTATAAATAGCTGACTGAGATTGGAGAGAACTTCAATGATTCAATCCATTCTTTCTCCAAGTTTATTGCATTTCAGCTTTTATTTTTAATCAGAGATGTTATAAAAACGGAGAGATGTCCGAGTGGTCAAAGGAGCCTGATTCGAAATCAGGTGTACGGTTTACCGTACCGGGGGTTCGAATCCCTTTCTCTCCGCCATTGGTTCTTTTAAAAACCAACTATGAGCAATAAATTGCTCATAGATTTTATATTTTTTCCAATCGATTATTCGATTGAGGAGAGGTGTCCGAGTGGCCTAAGGAGCACGATTGGAAATCGTGTGTGCTTAACGGCACCGGGGGTTCGAATCCCCCTCTCTCCGCCATGATCAGCCTTTGAGGCTTCAGGCGACGTAATCCGAGTGAATCCCGCCAGGTCCGGAAGGAAGCAACGGTAGCTTGGAAAGCGGGTGCCTGAAGCCTCAAAGGCTGATTTTATCAACCCCAACCCCCAAATCAAATAAAATTGTCTTATCTAGTATTAGCAAGAAGATACAGGCCTCAAACTTTTCAAGAACTTGTCGGGCAAGAACACATAGTTACCATCCTGACAAATGCACTCAAATCAAAAAGAATTCACCATGCTTTTCTATTTACAGGGGCTCGAGGTACAGGCAAAACCTCAACTGCAAGGCTTCTGGCCAAAGCATTGAATTGTGTTGAAGGACCCACTTCCCAACCGTGCAACCAATGTTCCCATTGCCAGGATATTACCAACGGCAAAGATGTGGATGTTCTCGAAATAGACGGTGCAACCAATACAGGGGTGGAAAATGTCAGAAATCTGAGGGAAGATATTCGTTACCTTCCTTCAGGAGCAAGAAACAGAATCATCATTATCGATGAAGTCCACATGCTTACCATCAGCGCTTTCAATGCTCTTCTCAAAACCCTTGAAGAACCACCTGAACATATTGTTTTCATTTTCGCCACCACCGAACCACACAAAATACCGGCAACAATCTTGTCAAGGGTTCAGCGTTTTGATTTTAAAAGAGTCAAACTTCCAGCTCTCACTGAACATGTTCTCTCTGTGCTGGAAATGGAAAATTTTTCTATCACCAAAACTGCAGCCAGACTGGTTGCAATTGAAGGTCAGGGAAGTGTCAGAGATACTTTAAGCATTCTTGATCAGGTTCTTGCCAACCACGATGACAAAGAATCAGAAATCACAACCGAAGAAATAAAAAATGTCCTTGGAATTGTCGAAAACGATTTTTTTATCAACTTGATCCAAGCTGTTGTTCAAAGGAATGGAAATAAGATTTTTTCTATTCTCAATCAGGTTTTTTACGATGGATACGATCTGGTACATTTTGCCAAATCTCTCGCCTATTTCACCCGTGATCTCCTGGTTGTAAAAACCTGTGACGATCCGGAACCTCTTTTGACAACCAGCACTCAAAACACTCAAGAATTAAGCAATTTGACAACTTCTACCTCAACACAGCATCTTTATCAGATTTTCAATCATCTCTTTCGCAATCTTAATACAATTTCTCGCTCCCTTTCTCCAAAAAATTCACTGGAAATGGTGTTGATGGAACTGGTTCTTATTGAACCTCTCTTGCCCGTTGCAGATCTTGTCAACAAGCTTGATGCTCTTGAACATAAAACTCGTAAGGATATACCGGCCAAACCTCTGACTGAAAAAAAAAAGCCTGAATTAGAAATTTCTGCTGATAACAAAAAAACTAAAGAAATAATCAGCAACAAAACCAACCAGACAACTAATGTCAAACAGCAAAAATCTGCAGTTAAAGACACCTCATCTTCCCAAGACACCGGCCATTACAACCATATCCTTGAATCTAATTCAAAAAAACAGACTAAATCTTCCCCTGACAAGATTGAAAATTTAACTTCCGCCAAAAAATTAACTGCTTTTACCAAATCAGATTGGGATAATATTCTTGATATTTTTCGCCGGAAAGATCCTTTACTTTTGGTTCACCTTGAACACTTCAGATTTAAAAAAGCCAATATTGATAATAATCGGATTGTCCTTCAACTTGACCTTCCTTCGGGTTTTGATCTTTCTCTTCAACATATAAATGATAATCGTAGATCAATAGAAAAAAAGTTCTCAAATGAATTATCTGTTCCTGTTAAATTTGAAATTTCTGAAACCACTGAAAAAATAAACTGGAAAAATATTCCAGAAGGTAAACCTGCTAATTTATCACAGGTAGAAGCATCAGCTCGCAACCAGGTTATCAAAGAAAAAAACATTGAGGAATCCATCAAAAACAATAAATTAGCCCGTCTACTCATCGATAATTTCGAGGGTAAAATTATTTCTCAAAAAAAACTCGATCAGAATTGAATTCCTAAAATTTTAATTTTGAAACAGGTACTACTCCAGGAGTCAATTATGTCAGATAAATTTGATTTCAGCCAACTATCTTCATTGCTTCCCTCCATGGGACAAATGCAGGAAAAAATGAAAAATATGGAAAGCAAACTCGCCAAAGTTTATCTATCCGGTGAAGCTGGAGGTGGACTCGTCAAAGTAACTGCCAATGCCAACCTTAAAGTCAAAGAGATAGAAATAGATGAAAAATTGCAGGAAATGGATGATCCTGAAATGATGTGTGATCTGATTGCAGCCGCTGTAAACATTACCCTTGATAAATGCAAAGCCAAAGCTCAACAAGTCACCATGGAAGAACTCGGTCCCCTTGCTTCAATTCTTAAAAATTCACCCTTCGGGGGAACCCTTTAAATTATAAAATCATGTTGCCACCAGCTTTTGACAATCTCATCAAATCATTGAGTCGTCTTCCGGGTATCGGCAAAAAAACCGCAAGGCGTCTTGCTTTTTTTCTGATTGATTCACCCGAATTGGGCAAAGATCTAAGTAAAGCTCTGATTGCTCTCCCCGGAATAAATAATTGCCAAATCTGTGGTTTTTATTGTGGTGAGGATTCTATCTGTTCTATTTGCAATAATCCTTCTCGAAACAGTGAAATTCTTTGCATCGTCTCCAAACCTCAAGACATGATGGCCATAGAATCCAGCGGCTCCTTCAAAGGCAGATACCATATTCTTTTTGGCAATATCTCTCCTCTTGACGGGATAACTCCGGATGATATAAAACTTCAAGAATTGGAAAAAAGAATTGCAGAAGAAAATATTCAAGAATTAATCTTGGCTCTTGATTCCACAGTTGACGGAGAAACCACCTCCCAATACATTTTTGAATTATTCAAAGATTCTGTCAAAATCAGCAGAATTGCTGCAGGAATTCCTTTTGGCGGAGAACTTGAATATACCGATAAAATCACAATTACCAGAGCTCTTTCCCGACGAACCTCCCTTGAAGATTAACCAGTTTGCTCAGTTAAATACCAAATTTAATTTCTTTGTTTGATTTATTTATGAAAGGGGAAGGATGAAAAAGTAAGGAGAGCGAAAATAATTTGGAGCAGTGGCAAACGGAGGAATTAGCCACCCCTCGTTTTGACAATAGCAAAACTGAACCTTAGATATCGAGCTCTGACAGCTGTTTTCAAAACTTGATCCACAAGTTTCCAGGGTATTTTGGTATCAGCTGCAATAAAGGCTTCACCCTGAAACTTTTTGGAACTTATCTGCTTTGATTCAATTTCTTTGTTTCTCAGATCGTCAAGCCTGTCCTTGAGATTTTTGATAATATATCCATTAGGTGCATCCTGGGAAGAAATACTGAGATTATTTATAGTAATAATCTTTTTGCCCTTCACTACAATACTGGTGCGGGAAATCTGGATGTCGACAGATTCTACCATGTTGCTCATGGAGGTTGATTTGGGGATCATCAACTCATTCTTCTTCTGAGGAACACTCATGGGATCTGAACCGTAACTTTTGAGCAGGAAAATGAGAATAATAGTAAGAGCATCCATTAGGGAGGTAATCGCTAAAGGATTATCTTCATCCTTTTTATTTCTTCTCGCTGCCTTTTTTTCAGCCAATTTTTTGGCTATTGCCTCTTCTTCGGCTGTTCTTAAATCATTGTTGTACATTAATTCAGCTCCTTTGATTAAGCCTGCTCGGGATGATTATTTATCACAGAATCTGTACTAGCGACCCAGTGCGGCCAAGGGAAACATGCAATTTCCGCGTAATTCCCATTTTTTTTTCCCTTGTGGTTTCTTGAAACTGCAAACCAGACTGCCACTTTCCAGGCCTTCAAGATCACCTTTGGCCTCATTGGGTAACTCTCTACTGGCATCAAGGGTGTGAACTACTACATCGTATTCAATTTGATCCTGGGGCCTTATGGTTACTTTACCCCAATCAGCGAAAGCCGCATCTTTTTTGGTGCGATTATTTTTGTAGTTCGGCTTATACAGTTTGGTATAAAGATACTTTTGTAATTTATCATATCTGTATTTCTTTTCACCACCAGAATGAATTACCGCAATACAAGGCTGTCCGTTATTCTTGCGATCTGGGCATACTGAACCTTTTTTGGTTGATATATAGTATCCCTCTTGGGTTATATCTATGACAAGTCCCATTACTTTCTTGTCTTTATCCTTTTTCTTATCCTTTACACGCGACTTTCTGGGTGTATCTACAAGAATGATACCAATCTGAATAAATTGTGCACTCAGGAGAAGAAAAGGAATAAGCAGGCAAAGCAGATTCATAATCGGCATTAAATTGATGTCTTCCAAATCATCTTCTAATTCGAATTTTGCCATTTAAGATCTCCTTAACTTCAGATTTGAAGCTTGCCGATTTTTCCATGAGGAAAATCGGTATAATTATAAATTATAAACAAATATTTTATGCCTTATCTTGCTCTGCTGAGTCTTCTGGCAAGATAGTTGTCAAGCTTGGTAGAAAAAAGTTCTACATCGTTGAGAATTTTCTTGGTGAAACCCATGAGAAGAAGATGGCCAGTAAGACAGGGAACAGCAACAATAAGACCGAAAGCAGTAGTGTTCATGGCAACAGCAATACCATGGGAAAGAACAGCACTTCTGTTTTCTGGAGTTGCAGTACCAAGAGCATCAAACGCCTGGATCATACCAAGAATAGTACCAAGCAAACCACAAAGAGTAGCAATGTTGGCTACACCCTGGAGTGCAGGAGTTCTTTTGGATACTTCGGGACCAACTTCAAGTTTTGCTTCTTCAATTGCTGCTGATACAGCCATTGGACCTTCACTGTACTTGGTAAGACCGGCTTTGATAACTCTGGGAAGAGCTGCAGTGGGAGCCGCATTACAAAGCTTGATAGCTTGATCTATGTTGTTAGAGCCAACCAATTGCATAATTTGACTCATAAATGCTTCTGCGTTGATGTTGTACCTGAAAAGGAGAAAGATTGCTCTCTCGATGATGATTGCAATTCCGAATGCAGATGCAAAAAGAATTACGTACATAAATTCACCACCGTCTACAAATGCTTTTGCTAGACCGCTCATATTATTATTCCTCCGTATTGGGCCATGATGCCCGGGTTAATAGAAAAAAAATCGTTAAAAAATTAATATAAAATTACTACAAAATAATCGTGGTTAAATCAATAGAGAAATGAAATAAAATCTGCTTCTCATTCCTCGGGCTAGTTTATAACCTATTTTGGGGAACTTTAAAACAAAAAAACCGCAATTTTCTTTAAAATGGTCCAGAAGAAAGGGAATTATGTATTTTTATTAAAAAATCTCGAAAAAAACGAGGGTCTTTTTCATCCCATTTCCAAAAACTGCTGTATTCCCAAGCTCGAAATATTTCAAATTTAGGTTTTGGGATCTGAACCTCAATTGCATCATTTGATTGGGCATGAACCTGGGGTAAATCGTAAAACATTCCCAATAAGGCAAACAGTGTAAGTGAAAATAAAATTTTTTTAAACATAAAATTACCTATTTTTTGCTTTTAGCCGTTTTTATCCAGCTCAGCAGAATTTTTTCCAAATGTTTGTCGCTGCTTTTATTGCGACGCATATATGAAATATATTTGCCTGCATGTTTAATTACCAGATCAGCTCTGTCTCTTTTCGAAAGGTTGCCCAAATCAGGAACTTTATCCCACCTTGAATAGATTAGAGCCAGATTGTAGTGACAATTATGGCACTTGGAATTCAAGGTATTGAGAATATAATTCAATTTTTTCTCAGCTTTGGCATATTCGCCGGTTTTCAAATAAGCAACACTGAGATTAAACTGGTATTTCCAATTGTTTTTAAGCTTGTCAGAATTACTCCGACCGGCACTTTCAAGAAGGTGCAGACCTTTTTGATGTTCTCCTCTTTCAAGGGCCAAACTACCTTTGATGAATTTAACCATGGGCATTGAAGAGGCTGCTTTGGTGGCAAACTCTTTTTTGGCCCGTGACATTTGTGTTTCACTCTTCAGCAAAAAACCTTTTTTTCGGTATTCTCTTGCTAATTTCAAGTGATAACGACCTTTGAGCAGATGATAAAAACCCGAAGGTTTGGTGGGAGGATTCATCTTTTGACGAATTTCTTTGATTCTATCGAGAGCAGCGAGCATTTTTCCGTATCTTTCCAGTTGAAACTGGGCTCTGGCTATAATTTGAACTGTCTCAATATGGTTGTAATTAACCCCAAGAATCTTGCTACAAAGCTTTATTGCTTTTTCAAGGGAATTTTTATCACCTTTTTGCAGAAGTGAACGAGCTTTTCTCAGATTTTTCCTGAGTTTCTTTTTCAGTTTCTGCTCTTTACTGATTCTGTTGTCTGTTTTGGTTTGCTCACCGGGTTTTTTGTTTGAACTACCCGCCTCTTCTGCATCTGTTTTATCGAGAGTCTGATCATTTTCAAGTTTATTTCCGGATTTTTCGTCAGAATAATCTTGTGTTTGTTCCCCTGATGAACTGCTTGTTTGATCTTCTTGGTCAACTTTGTCGTTTTTTTGGCTATTTTGGGTTTTATCATTCTTGCTGTCAGGAACAGTTTTTCCCTTTTTTTTGGATTTACATCCCATTGTCAACAAGGAAATAAAGACTATTGCCAAAATAATTAAGAAATTTGATTTGAATTTATAAAGTTGCATATTAACACCAGTAGCGAAATCAGACAGCAATTAAAGGGACTATTTTACCAGTTCCAGTTTGGGTTCATAAATATCACCAAAGCCTTTACCTTCGGAAATAATTTTATGGTAGTTTTCATAGGCTTCAATAATATATTTGCTGCTGATATTTTCGCTTTTCACAATTTTGTGAAGTTCTTTGTATGTTTTTGTATATTCGGATTTCAACTTATCAAGAGGAATTATCTCCTTGTCAACTGTTTTACGCCCTTCCTTCAAGGTATAACTCCTCTGGTAGTAGGTCCTGCGTTTATAGTCGAGGAAACATTGAAGATTTTCTTTTTTGGTAGCTTTGGGGCAACCTGCCTCTTTAAGTTTGGCATCGGGATCTTCTTCATATTCAGCTTTGCTTAATTTCTTCAAATAAGGTGCATCCTGGAAAAATTTGATTCCATATCTGAGAAGTCTCATTTTTAAAACAAGCAGATCCGCCTTGATTTTGGCCACTTGCCGTCTGAGATAACCCTTTTGCTCTGTATACCAACTATAGTCGTCAGCTCTGTTCTCAACTGACTGAGATACATTGTAGGTTAAAGCCAAGGCATTATTTGAGGGTAGCATGATGCTGAGTATAGCCATCTGACCAAGAGGCTGCAAAATCTGTTGAAGATCTTCAAAAGTCAACTGAGGTTTTGTTTTAGTAATCTTCACCAGTTTTTTGTAGGTTTTTTCAAGTTGGTCAAGCAAAGAAACTGGATTTTCGCTGTATTGCTTCTTCAACTCCGCCAATGTCTTTTTCATTTTGGGCAGAAATTTATCCATGTATTTTTTGGTCTGCTTTGGATAATCTTTGGAAAAATCCCCCGATAATTCTTGAATCCGTTTCTGATAATTTTTAATGTCTTTTTGAGAAAGAATAAGTTTGGTAAGTGCTTTCTGAAAACCAACCTTTTTTAAATCCTTGATAAATTTGGGGTATTTTTTATTATATTTTTTGAAAAGCTTGTAATATTTAAGCAGATCTTTTTGGGAAAGAACCTTGGATTTATTTTGATGCGCCTGAATCTTTTGAAGAGCATCGATAAATTCTTTTATTTCATCTACATATTGTTGTTTTGCCTTTTCCAGTTTTTTATTGAGCTTTTTAACCTTTTTCTGCAAAGCTTCACTCTGTCCGGAAACCTTTTTTTGCAATTCAATCAGTTCGAGCTGGGCATCCTGATACAAACCAAGAGCTTGCGGCTGCTTTTCTGGGAAGGGATTTTCAACTTTTTCATATTCTTCATTGATAAATTTAATCAAAGCCTCCCCGTAGTAAATAACGGCATAACCAGGATTCAACTGGGGTTTGGCAAGGAAATTCTTTTCATATAATTCTTTGTATTGTTCAAGATATTTGGAATATTCTTCCTTGGCTTGAGTCCAACTTGCAGAACCTGGTCTGCTTTTTTCAATAATTCTGTTCCAGGTTGAAGCTTTCTGGTAAATCAGGTTCAACCTTTTTTTCCACATGGATTCATATTTGTCTGAAGTGAGATAAACTTTTTTGCCGTCTCTGGTCTTTTCGGTGAATATTTTGGAAAGTGGCAAATATCTGTTGTATACACTCTCCATCTTTTCTATTTTTTTGAGGGCATTTTTCAGGGTAAGAGTGGAAACTTTTGATTCAAAAGCATTTCTCAACTCAAGATTGAACATCATTTCCTGGTAATATATTTTTTTATCAGTTACTACTGCCTGGCAATTTCCGGCGTTACAATCCCAGTACACTTTGAAATACTTATCTATTTCATCTTTTTTAACATCAAGCTCAGTTGCCAATTTTTCGTAGGCATCTTTTTCGGGTACTTCAAATTTTGCTTGATATTGCCTTTTGCCTATATCAAAAACATCAACCAGTTTATTCCCTTGTTCCATCATTTCCTGCCGATATTCCCTGCCCCTTGATTTATAGATCCAGAATATCTTTTCTTCCGCCATGAACTTGAACTGGCTACGTTTGGCCTTTTTGACTCTGTCATCTTTTCTGATTTTCCAGGTTCCCCTGGAGCCGGTTTTTGCCAGTTCTCTCCACATCAGAATGGCATTTTTATCGTCAAAAGCTCGAGAGTATGCCTCGGCCAATTCATAATAAATAATTTCCTTATAGCCCTTGCTTTCTGCGATGGCGAAAACATCTTTTTTTCTTTTGATGGTTTCGAGGGTTTCAATAGCACCTTTGAAATCGCCAAGTTCTTTTTTGGCCTTGTAGATATTCCAATAAATTCCAAACAGGTTGCGAAATCTTTCTTTTTTTTCTTCCTCATTTTTTGGCTTCTGATCAAGAACTTTTTTAACCAGAACTTCATAGTGAGCCAGAGCTTTTTTCCATTTTTCAGGATCATTTTTTTTCTTTTCTTTGGCTTCCTTAGCTTCATCAAAACTTTTTTGGGAAGTTCTCACCAACTCGTTTAATTCGAGTTTAGCTATCATATCCATTAATTCACGATGTTTTTCATCGCCACCGCATTTCTTTTTCTCCAACTCGGCTATGACGGCATTCCTTTTCTTTTTGAATTCGGTTTGTTTTTCCGGCGGATAATATTGGTGTTTATAGGTGAGAAAAATATCGTAACTGGCAGAATAGGCGGTATCATTATCGCAATAGTCTTCAAGAATTTGATTATAATATTTTCTTGCCTTTTCAAGATGTTGATATTTAAGATATATTCTGGCTATTTTATATAAAAACACCGGGGAGTTTTCATCATCCGGAAACAATTTCATGTAAATTTTGGCATCAGAAATGTAACTTTTGTATTTTTCGGGAATTTCCTGGGGATTGAACTTGAATCGCACTGATTCTTCTTTTTGGGGATCAAAAGGATATTCGGGATCTTTGTATTCCAACTTGTCCATATAAAGATAGTTGATAACCGCTGCCGCATTTTTGCGCCATTGATTGCTCAAATGAGAATCTCTGACCTTTCTTCCCCATTGTAAGCCCTCATGAATTTTCTCTTTTTCTGCTTCTTTGTCAGTTGTCAAATCAATCAGGTAATAATAAGGAACAGGTTCTTTGTCTTTGATTTTTTTGCCTTTGCTGATTGAATCGTCACTGCTTCCCGGCAGTTCACAATACAATTCCAGGATTCTGATCATGGAATTGTATTCATAAATACTGTTGGGGTATTCTTCCATGATCCCACTAAAATATTTATAGGCCTTCTCAAAAGTTGACTTTGCCTTTTTGCGTAATTCTTCTTTGCGACTGCCCTGAGCCTTTTTGTACTGAAAGAAAAGATCTTTGGCTTGATCTGCCAAAGTTTCACCTGATGAAATCAGAGCATAACTTTTGATGTTGACTATATCTCTTCGCAATTTATCCAGAGATACAGTACTTATCTTCATTTTCTTCCTGTCATTTCTGGTGAGAAATTTCTGGTGACTGGTGAGAAATTTCTGAATCTCTCCCGGTGCAAATACGGTGTTCAGGGCATATTGGGAAAGAGCATTCTTCTTATCACTCCAGAAACTAATTTTATTTCTGATTTCATTTATGTCTTGCTTGCTTTTGACTTCTTTGAGCAAAGTACGATAATTTCGCATTTGCTCTTTGATGATCTCTCTCATTTTCCAGAAAATATCAACTTTGCGCGGATTATATTTCCAACCACCTTCAACATCCATTTTGCGGAAAATATAACTGTAGATGTTGTAGGCATGAATCAGATCCTGTTCGGATCTTTGGTAAATCTTATCGTCTTCGAGTCCCCTGAAAAAATCGGCCACTCCCAACCAAACTCTTTTTACATGCGGTTTGTGCATTTTATCTTTATAATATAATCGTAATTTTTTGAGGGGACATTTGCCATCACATTGTACCGGATAGGGCTTGATCCAATTGTATTTGGAACTGTCTATCTTTTCTTCCTGCATCAGAAACCCAATATATTTGATGGCCGCTTCATGGGGGGAATTTTTATCCTGATTCTGCCCCATATCTATAACCTGATCGAATAATTTCATGGCCAGGGCCGGGTTGATTTCATTTTGATAAAGCATCAAACCTGCAAAATAAACTACATAACCCCTGGTAGACAATTTTTTGTAATCAGAACTCAAAGCACGATTATAAGCACTTAGAGCCGCCCATTTGGTCATAGCCAGATTGAACAATTTAACTTTGATCTGTTCTTCTTCAGTGGCATCCGGATTAACAGGCTTGAACTGGATTGTTTTCTTGGATAAAAATTTACCCAAAGTTGCCCAGGCTGTTCCAATAAATTGAACTGAACCATTTACAGCCTGACAATTTTTAAAAAGATCAAAGGGAAGATTTGTGGGAAAATCGTAGATCATCCAGTTTTTATAATTTTTATCAGATTCAGCAGTTAATAATCCTTGTCCCTTTTTTTTGAGAAATTCTTTAAAATCATTATTAAAAGGCTGATATTGCCAATTGGAACAGACTGCTCCGAGAGATACTTTGGCAGGCATTTTGTTTTCGATATCCACAATAGAAAGAGGAGGTTTTTCATAAAGACGTGCCAGCAGATGATAAACAGAACCTATGGCTCTGAACTGGGGGAATTCGCTGACCAGTCTTCTAAGATTTGCGGCAGCTTTCTTGCGATAATGATTAACTCCCAAAGTGGTATCTGCGGGGCGGATAACACCTTTGCCCAATTTATATGCTCTCTTGAGAATCTTTTGATATTCAGGATCAAATTTTTTGACCCTGCCAGTTTCTTCTTCCTCGTCAAAAACCCAAAGATTCAATTCTTCAGCTATTTCGTGATAAAGAACTCCGGTTCTCCATAAAATCTCCGGTACCCAGAGGGGATCTTTGGATTTGGAATATTTTTTCAGTTTCTTTTCCAGAAGTTTTAAAAGCTTGGCTCTTTCGATGATGTCTTTAACTTTGGCTCTTTCAGTTTTGGCCTCGAGCTTTTCTTCAAGAAAAATTCTTTCATTACGTCTGCTGCGTTTAACAAGATATTCAGTGGTCTTGTTAAAATTCAAAACTCCCTGTTTGAAGAATTTGTAATCGTCTCTGAGATTTTTAATGGCTTCAGATATTTTTTTGTCTTCAGTTTTCTTTTTTTTCTTCTGAGCCGCTGCCGGAAGAGCAACAACCAAAATCAGACAAACAATCAACTTACTGGATGTTTTGTTCATTTATTCTCTCCTTTTGCAGCCTTCGGCATTCTATTTTCTGTCTCTGCAGATTTCTTTTTCCCTGTAGATTTTTTGGCAGCAAAGGGGTCAGTGTATTCCTTTTTATCAATTTTTATTTTGTTATCAATTACATTAGAATATCTTTGTTTTAATTCTTCAGTGATTTTTCTGGATTCGCGAACCAGCTTCGCCCACTTGGATCTGGTTTTGGCTCTTTTTGACCAGGAAACATCAACCAGCCCCAAATCAGCCTCCATTACAATTTTTTTGAACTTATCGGCTACTTTGCTCAAACTGTTCTGAGATACCGATTTTGCCAGTCTGCCAGTCCGGTTGTTGTAACGTGAATATTGAGAATGATAGAGTTCCAGCTTTTTCTTTTCATCCTGAACACTTTGTTTGAATTGTCTCAATTTGAAGGAAGCAATTTCCATCATTTTGCTGTTAGCTTCAAACATTCTGTCCTCTATTTTTATACTTTTTTCAAAATGGGACAGAATTTGATCATATAAAGTTTTTTGCTCGGAATTCATAGAACTTGTTCGACTGGAAAACAATTGAATCTGGCGAGCGACTACTTTTCGGTATTTCCTTCTTACCAGACTTTCTGCCGCCATTTCCGTGTCATCCAAACCAACATCCAAACTGGCATCTATAATTTTGGCCCGTACTTTTTTGGCCATTTTCAGGGCAGCTTTGAGATTGTCAGCTTCATTGTGAATTCTGGCTATAATGTTTTTGGCTTTCTTTTTTTTCTCAGCCGGCAGATCCTGGTAATATTTGTATAAACCCTTGAGAAATTCCCTGGCTGTTTTGAGATCTTTCTGCAAATTTTCAACCTTGACAGTGTATTGTTTATAAACACTGATTTTATTTCTTAATTTCCGATTCAAAGAATCAGTACTCTTGGGCATGTTGGCAATTTTCTTTTCCAATTTTTTTCTTTGTTTTTCATATTGCTTGAATTTGTTTATCAGTTTTGAAGATAAAACATTGAAAAGCTTTTGTTTGGCCAGAGCAACAAGTTGTCTTCTTAGTTTGATATTTTTGAACTCATACTCATAGGTGCGGGTTCTCAACTTTTTCAGAACCGGAAAAATGGCAATTTTTGAAGAAGAACGCAGATTTCTTCTGACAAGTTGCAGATAATTGTTGGCCGTTTCGAGGGATTTTTTGATTTGCTTGATGTTGTCTGCAATCAGGATTGCTTTCATGAAATTTTGATTGTTTTTAAAAATGGGAACTGCTTCTTCGGGAATATTGTAATTTTTTTCAAAAATGTCTTTATTATCACTTTCATTATTTTTATCTTTGTTTCTGCTGTTGATCTGCCTGAAAAAAGTAAAAGGGTCTATTTTTTTGTCCATGAGTTTTTTGAGTTCATCGTGGACTTTCTGATATTTGAGAGAGGTTTTGGTAAAACTCTTGTTTGCATCCAACCACTTCTCCTTACGTACTTTCAAATAGCCCAGCAAGAGTTTGGCACGGGGCAGATAGATGGAATTTTTGTTGCGAGCTTCCAGGATTGAAAAAATTTCAATTGCTTTGGCAAAAGTATTCTCCTGTACATGAACCCAAGCCATCTCAAAAAGGGCATCTTCATAGAGATCAGAATTTTCATCAACCAATTTATACCATTTGATTGATTCCATGGTGATTCCCATTTCATAAAAAATACGACCTATGGCAAGACGTGCCAGATTCTGAATGGTTGTTTCGTCTTTGTTTTGAGGCTTGTAGTGAATTAATTTACCTTGGGAAACTTTGGTAAAAGCAAGTAATTGGGGAGTATTATCTTTGTCCACAGCCAAAATTGCAAATTTGCGAATAGCTTCGATTAAAAGCTTTTCCTTACGTTTTTCAGTGGAAATTATCTGGGAAAGATCTACTTTTTTATCTCCTTGATAAAAATATTGAGCTCCGTGCCTGGCAAGTTGAACCAGAACCGAGCCTGCATAATATACACTTTGGGGATAAAGAAGAGGATATTTTAATTTGTTTTCAGAATCTTTGGTAGGAGTTATCTGATTGAAAAGATAAAGTGCCTTATTCAATTTTTCGAAAACAAGTTGGTAATTTCTTTTATTTTTGCTTTTTTTCAATTCAGCGGTAGCAAGATAATAATTATATTTCCCCGAAGCATAAATAACTTGGGGTGATTTGGCCAACTCTGGAACTTCTTTAACTATCGTATTTATAATACTGATAATTTCTGACATTTTGCTACGATAGACAGTTCCGGATTTCATGGATATTTCAAATATTCTTTTAATAGCTTTGGATCTGAAATCAGGATTCCATTTTTGCACCATCACTTTTTTATAATATTCGGCAGCTATCAGATAGTTCTGACTTCTGTACATGGCCTCGGCATAATAAAATGTTGCTTCTTTACCAAGTTTGGGATGATTAACCAATGACATGAAAAGAGCAGCAGCATCTTCTTCTCTGCCATTTTTAAGCAGATAAACCCCGTTGAGAAAACGGTTCATGGCATCAAATCTTTTTTTCATCATTATTTTTTTTGCTTTTTGGAGAATATTTTCGACTCTAGACATCGAATTTTCAATTAATTTTAGCGAATCACCAACATCTTTGACAGTTTCAGCATCAGCCTCGGATATTCCCGTGGCTATGGTTAAAAATATGATTATTGGTATCAGAAAATGTTTCATTTTCATATCCTGGAAAAAGATTGCTGAAAAAATAAGTTGTTATTTGCTTTTTTTGGCTGAGTTATCAGTAAGATTGCTGGATTTAAGCTTAAATTTTATAACGGGTCTGTCATTGAGAGGGGTTGTCATTCCACCTTTTTCTTTGCCAATAACTTCGAGAAGGTGCATTTTACCGGAATCTACAGTAAATGTGTAGGTGTTATGAACTTCCCATTTCCAATTTTTAACATACTGAAATACACCATATCCATTACCCTTGTAAGTAATAAAAACTCTTAACCTCTTATTGCCCGGAGAAACGTGATCGGTAAGAATTTTAATTTTTTTCTTGGATAAAAGAGCTTTGTCTTTTGAATTATCAGCACTGAGGGATTGAATCAATTTGCCGTCAAGGAAATAACGTAACCTCACCATTCTGAAAACTCCACCCATTTTGTTATGATGGACAATTTCAAGTTTGGAACCACCTACTGAAGATTTCTCGGTGGTGGTAATCATGGCCTCTTTCAGAAGTTGAAGTCTGTATTTGGTTGCAGTGACCTTGTTTTTGAGATCCTCAACCAACTCTGCCAATTGTCGGAGTTTCAGTTCATTTTTTGAAAGTTTGGCTTGTTGTGGTTTGCCCGGCTGAGGAACGTGTTTTCTTTTACCTGCAGTTCCCTTGGTTATGGGAGCTGTTTCCGCAGGAGCACTGGAGCCTTTGTCTGAAGCTGTTTTTTCCGTTTTCCCCTGAACCGGCTGTTTAACTTTGTCATCTTTTTTGTCGCTTTTATTTTCGGGGGTAGAAACAGACTGAGCTGCAGAAATTGTTGAAAATAAAAAGATACCGCTGAAAATTAAAAATAATTGCAATTTTAAAGGTTTCATCTTTTCCTCTGTCCTGTTGAGAAAAAACTGGAATTTAATTTCCAATTTTCATCCTAACATTTCAATTTAATAGTTAGTTCCCATCCCAAAAATGGATATCATCGTCTGGCGACGGAAATTGAATTAATCTGCTTTGTCATAACTTCTTGAAATAGTAGTGGCTATATCTGCG
>JAWLEA010000174.1:0-5593 GCA_041686345.1 Polyangia bacterium
GTCTCATGGCGGTGTGATCCTTTTGTTATTATTGTTTTTTTCTCAAATTCACTATAACACAAAATGGATAAAAACACCGCCTTTTTTTAATTTTTTTTTAATTTATTGTTTTATTTTATATAGTTACATTTTCGGAACGGGAACTACTTAGTTTATTTTTTGTTTTAGCCATGTTGTTTGATCCTTTCAGAATTTTTGTCGAACAACATGTCCGATTTTGATCTTAGATCAAATTTTATGACTATTGTCAAATTAGAACTCGATCACCCTGCTCCCGTACATTGCTGTGGAAGTGAATTATTGGTTTTTTTATTTTTCAAGATGGTATTGGGGATTGCAGTGGGGGTGGAAAATTACAGGAAGGTTTGGGGTGATATTTTAGGGAGGAAATTTGACCTGGTCAGGTTTGGTTTGTGGTTTGGGTCAGGTTTGGTTGGATGTTTTACAGTGGGGGCGGAAAATTTTAGAGGTATTTGGTATTTAATTTTTGGGAGGAAATTTGACCTGGTCAGGTTTTAAAAACCTATTTCGCAGCTGTTGTTTTGGTATTTTCCACCTGCATCTTCACAGATTTCCTGTTCGCTGCGTGCTTCGGTCCAGACTTTGATCTCATCTATGTATCCAGTGTAAAAATGGTCATTTTCTGCAATGTTGGCAATGTAATTACTACCGACAAATACACGACTTTCATCTTCGGGCAAAGTGGGAACAGGTCCAATGGCCAAAGGAGAAGAACTGTCCAAATGGCCGTTTATATAGAGCGAAATATTGGAACCATCGTAGGTAAATGCTACATGGTTCCAACCAGAGGTGCCTATATTGCTGGTGCTTTCGACAGGATCATCCCAGGAACCAACCGAAGCTTCTAATTTGAAATTGCCGTTTATTCCCATATAAAAAGCAAGACCGGTGGAATCGTAGGTTGAAGAAGATGCTACAAGAACTGATAAAGATGAAGGATAACTGGCAACTTCAATCCAGGCTTCAACTGTAATTGCCTCCATACCATAATAACCGGGGCCACAATCCATGAATCCCCTGAGGTCAAAACTGCCATCAAAAAAGATTGAAGAACCGATTTTGCCGGGCATATCACGGAGTACTGCACCTTCACCGAAAGAATGAACCAGACAAAGGTTGTTGGTGCCGGCAAAATTTTCTTCCTGACCAGACAGTGAATCCATTTTATACCATCCGACTAAAGCAGTACCAGTGGCATCAGAAGTACAACTTTCAGCATCTATGGTACAATTGTCCGTACAAAGAAGCTCACCCTGCAAATAGCCTTCACTGACACAGGTTTTGCCGTCTAAATTTGTTGTATCGCACACCTCAGTATATTCTACAATGCCGTCGCCACAAGTATATTCCAACTGACAATCAGCGGAACATCCATCATTGCTGTGACGATTGCCGTCATCACATTCTTCGTCTCCTTCAACAATGTTGTTACCACAATAGGGTTCGGTGTTATTGGTGTTGTTGGTGTTGTTGACATTGTTGGTATTGTTGGTGTTGTTGGAACTGCTGTCATCACAACTTATGACAGTTGCAAATAAGAAAGCGAGAATCAGTTGATGTGTTAAAAATTTCAAGTGAAACCTCCATGAAAACGTTTGTGATTACAAAACACATTAAAGCTTTATAACCAGATTTTGCATTTTGCATTTTGCATTTTTCGAAAAGGCAAATTGCCAGATCAGAGTTTTCTCCAAATAATGAAGACAAATTTAACGAGAACTCAAAATCTGAGAAAAAACCTAAAATAATATAGCTTATTTTGGGTTTGAATTCATCAATAATTAAAAAAAAACTACTATTAAATAATTTTATACAAATATTGTAAAAATTATTGTAAAATATAGATCTTGAGCATGATTTAAAATTTTGAAGATGAAATCACAAATAAAATCTTAAAAATGAGGTTCAAAATGAATCAAATTCCCAAGTCCACGGAAAACAAATCAAAAACAAACACCCTCTCCTCATTTCCAGATTTAATTCTTGAGTTTGAAAAAAGCGGTTATCTATTGAGAATTGTTAAACCGGCAAATTCTCAAATTAACATAAAACCCCACAAATACACCCAGAAGAATCTCAATGAAATCCTTCCAAAACCTATTCTAGCCGAATTGAAACCCTATTATAAAAAGACACTGGTTACTGGCCAAACCAGCTTCTGTCAATTTGAAACAGAATTGGAAGGAGAAACTTTTTCTCTGGAAATGGGACTTTCTTTGACCTCAAAAGACACACTGCTGGCTTTTCTTAAAGACAGTAAACAACAATCAGACAAAATTAAAACTCTCTATCGAATTCAAAAAAAACTCTCTATTATTACAGCAAAATCACCCCATCACATAATGCAAATTGATAAAAATTATAATTTACTTTATGCAGATGATAAAACCATTTCCCTTTTCGAAAAATGTAAAATCAACTTTTCAACTGCCTCCCTGCAAGAATTATTATATCCTGAAGAATTCAAAACTGTTGAGAAACATCTTGAGCAAGCCTGGAAAGGGAAGGAAGCTATTTTTAAAACTTGTCACAAAGATAAGATATACCGAATTCATCTTGTTCCTGCCCTCTGCGAACAATCAAAAAACGCTCCCGCCTCTACCGCCTCTCTTTTTATTTTTGCCTCGGACATCACTCAGCAAGATCATTTTCAAAAAAATGAAATAAATTTCCTCAAGCAATTGCAATTTACACAGAAAATGGAAAGTCTCGGCTCTTTATCAGGAGGTATTGCTCACAAATTCAACAATTTACTGATGGGAATTTTGGGCAACGCAGGGCTGGCAGAATCTGAAATTTCTCCGGACAGCACTGCTCATCTTTATATTTCCGATATTAAAGAGGCATCCAAGGAATTGATCGATCTCACCAAGCAATTGCTGGCATATTCTGGTCAGGGCAAATTCAAGGAAGAAAATATAAATCTTAACACTTTAATTTCAGACATTGAAAAATTGATCTATGCCCTTGTTCCTCAAACTATAATTATTCGTCTTAATCTTGCCAAAAATATGAAATTGATCCGCGGGGATCTTTCTCAAATACAACAATTGCTGCTCAATATTGCTCAAAATGCAGCGGAATCATACCAAGAAAAAAATGGCTCCGTTACCATCAGTACCGGAATTATGTATTGCGATCAGAACTACCTGGACAAAACAATTCCTCCTTCAGAAACAAAACCTGGAGAATATGCCTTTGTGGAAATATCTGATTCCGGCGTCGGAATTGACAAAGAAGATCTGCATAAAATTTTTGATCCTTTCTTTTCCACCAAATTTGTGGGACGCGGTCTGGGACTTGCTGCAGTCATGGGCATTATCAAAGGACACAACGGCAGCATCAATATTTATTCAGAACCGGAAGAAGGAACTACTTTCAAAGTATTATTCCCCGTCATCAAAGAACAGGTTGAAAACAACAATAATTTCTGTAAATTATCCAACAACAACACTAAATTGTGCAATGTACTGGTGATTGATGATGAACCTTGGGTAAGAAGAGTTGTTGCCCGCATTTTGAAAAAACTGGGGTTTAGCCCCATTGTCTGCAAAAACGGAGAAGAAGGATTGGAGAAATTTCTCCAATACAAAGACCAGATTTCCTTTATTTTTCTTGATTTGACCATGCCTGTCATGGGAGGAACCGAAGTTTTCAGAGAAATCCGCAAGATTAATTCCAAAATTCCGGTGATTCTGAGTTCAGGCTATAATGAAAAGGAAATCATTCAAAAATTCAGTGGTAAAGGGCTGGCCGGATTCTTGCAAAAACCCTTTTCTTTTGAAAGCTTGAAAAAACTGCTGGTGGATAAAGGCCTGATCAAAAAAGAATAGCTCCTCAAAATTCTCCTGCAAGGCCAATACCTGGGAAGACAGGATCATAATAAAGACTGACTGATTTATTTACAGAGGGCGTATCCGATTCAAAAATACGGACTATAATTCCACTGATTATGAAAACAATTCCTGATGCAAGAGCCACATCAGTGTAAAAGGCATAATTTCTGCTTTCATCCCGGTGAAAGTCATAAGCTTCGACGTCGAATTCATTGCGGGCTTCAATGGTCTTTTGCAGATTGTAATAAGCAACCCCCCCGGATACTGCCGAAGAAACCAGAGCAATAGCCCCCAAACCTATCAAAGTGTGAGACCACAAATGACTGGTTGATGAGCTACTGGGCTTAACCACCTGTTTTGATTGGTTAAAATCAATTGATTTCGGTTGGATTATTTTGGGATTGGGTATTGAGCTTTTTTTGCCGGCAATTTGCTTTAATTCTTTTTTTGTTTTGAGTTTGGCCTTAACATTTTTTTTGGCTTGTTTGCCGTAAGCAGGATCTTTAACCATACTGACAGTGATAGGCAAAGTAGTTCCCGGAGTAATGTCGATTTTGGCCACAAAAGGGTGATATCCTTCGGATACTACCTTGATAACCACTCCGTTTTTCGGATTGACCTGATAAGGTCCGGCCAGGGGAATTGTCCCTGCTTTTTTGGAATTAACATAGACATCAGCTCCCACCACCCCTCCATTTATAATGACATGGGTATTATCGATCTTCTTTTTCAATTTTTTTATTCTTGAAAAAATATTTTTCTTTTCAATTGGAACCTTTTCGATGTACATCTGAAAAAAATTAATGGCCTTTGAAAGTTTGCCCATTTTCTCATAACATAGAGCAACATTGAACAACAATTCCGATTTTTTGCTGAGACGGTAAGCCGTAATAAACATCTGGCGAGCTTTGGAGTATTGTTCCTTGTCAAAATAGATCTTGGCGGCATGATAATGACTTTTGGCAAGTTTGATCTCTTTTTTGGTTGCAGCTTCAGTTAACGTGGCAATCATGCATAAGCTGCACAAAAGTATGGTGAAAAAAAATCTCATCTTTACCTGAATCGAAATTGAAAATTATTAATAAAATGCAGGAAAAATCACAGAATAATAAGCAAAGAGAATGCTCGCAAAGTTTTACTAAAACATCATTTCGTTAAAGCTTTCTTGTTTTTTCATTTTAATAGCTCTTTCAATAGTCAATTGCAGATTTTTTGCAAATTGTGGATCATTTTTTTTATTCACCAGAGCGCTGACCCGGATAAAATCGTTGGTGGCTATAACTCCGCAATTGGTTTTCAACCCAGCCTTGTGAATATCAATAGCCTTGACTCCCTTGTCTTTTAAGTTTTGGGATAACTTGTAAGTTACAAAAAAACCACCATAGGCATCGTTGTCCTTATTGCCGTCTATTCGCTCAAGGCCTTTGAGATTGCTGAGAGCATTGATAGTATCGTTAACAGATGTTTCAATGTAGTCGATCAATTTGTTTTCCTGCTTGAAAAATTCTGATGACAGACGAATGTGTTTATTTTTTCTGATTGAAATCAGGGGATCTCCAGTTATAGCTCGAGCCAGGAGATACTGGGACAAAGCATGGGAAAAAGAAAAAGTTCCTCTCATATAACCGGCGATTATTCTTTCTTCAAAGATCCTGACCCCTTCTCTTGAAACATCTTCAGGTAACAAAACTGCCAAATCTGAGTGCCTCATTCCATACATACCATCTCGTTTTGTC
>JAWLEA010000175.1:0-5574 GCA_041686345.1 Polyangia bacterium
TAAACAAAAAAAATCATTTTTTTTTAGAAAAACTGTGAGATTATAAATCTGTACTAAAATGTTTTTACTAAAACCCCCCACTTTCGGAACGGGAACTAACTAGTTCACATCCAGTCCCAGGCGCCAGATGAAGCCCTGTACTTTCTCAACCCCTCTTCTTCCAAATATATAAACATAATCGCCAAAACATTCTATTCCTGCCACCTCGTCAGTATTATTACCTGTTTCAAAGTGATGATTATTAATGTTTTTGTAATGGGTTTCAGGAGTTAATAAATTTTCTTCAATAATAGTTACTTCAATAATTTCACCATAATAGTCCGGGGGTATATCCGCAGAATCAATATTATCAGCCTGACTGAAGGTTCTGGTAATGACAAGATTTCCATTATCGGTCTGAGCAAGATTATAGTTGGAAAATGGAGTATTATAATCTGGAAAAACATATTCAGCTAATTTGGAACCATCTGCAGTTACCCTGAACAAAGTTGATATGCAGGTTGAATCCGATAATTTTTCCTGGGTTATGTAATACAGATCTGAGTTATTGTGCTTTAACAGCAAAGATGGAGGAGTCCTGTAGATGTTATAATCCCATTCTGACATAACTGAAACAGTATGATTGTCTGGACTCGTATTAAGCATGATTCTGCTACCATCGTGAATATTGATTTTGCTCAGTTCCATTTCTCCTTCATCATGGACAAGGGTTGCCAGCCAGGTGCTGTCAAGAACTGCATTGTCAAGCACAACTCCGGAGAGTGGAGTTGCATCAGGCAAGAGAGAAGTTTCAGTTCCTGTTTCGGGATCGATGAAGTATAGTACTTGTTCCGGCTCAAAGATTCCGTTGTTGCCAGATACTAATATTTTATTCCCAAATGGTATAATCTTTCTGGGATCGGTCACATCTACAGGAACAGATTTTGAATTCAATTGATTTCCCGCATAGTCAAAAGATAAGAATGATGCTTGATTTATACTAAGATGATAGGGAAAATATGTATTTTTGTAGTATTCTGTAAATACTGTTTCGCTAAAAATTAAAGTTTTAATTGTTGTACCAGTGTTAAAAATTGCAAAACCACGATCATCTCCTGTTGTACCCCATTGTTTTTTCCAGAGAATGGTTCCGTCCGGAGAAAGTTTATATAAAAAGTTATCCCAACAGGGAATGAATATTTCTTCTGCAGGGCAGTTGCCTACAAGTTCAACATAACCGCGGGTAGTGCACTCTGGTTCACTATTTTCGAATCCTTCCAGAGCCGAGCCGGTATAACCCAGAACATAAAGATTGCCCGAGGCGTCTGTGGTGAGATCGCTGATTGTATCAAATCTGTTATACCCCGGAAACCCCTGAGAAATAAAATAAACATCGTTACAATATTCATCGTTGAATTGGCAATCAGAACTGCACTGGAGTGGACTTCCCCATTTTCCGATATCTTTGCATTCAAAATCTTGAATAATATCATTTTCACATTCTTCACCAAATTCCTCCTGGATAATACCATCTCCACAATATTGGCAACCACTGATATCGTAGGTACACTCATCAGTACAACTTAATTCCCCGGAATGATGTCCGATTTCGGTGCATTGATTTTCTGGCATTATCGAGCCTTCACATTCTTCAAGAGGAGATAAAATTCCATCGCCACAAACTCCGTATTCTTCGCATTCACTGAAGTCTAAAGTACACGAGTCGGTGCAAAAAACATAACCCCCGTTATATCCCCATTGGGTGCAATCCCCACTGTACATTGGAGGAAAATATCCTGAATCACATTCTTCATAATTATTCAATTCTCCATTGCCACACAATGCTGGTTCCTCACATCCTTGGTCGGAATCGCAGGAGGAAATTAAAAACATAATAACTAACAATATGGTCCCAAATAAATTTTTCATTAGTTTCCTTCCACCAGTTCATTGGGGAGTTCACTTCCTCCCCATTCTACCAGCACAAAACCTGTTCTTCCAGGCCTTGGGCTTAATTGTTGCTCAGGAATTTCAAATTTTTCGTCCACTTCTTTATAAAGCATGGAAAAGCGGATAACCGTATCCGGCTGAGGAGCAACATTGAGCTTGGCAATCTGTTCCCACTCACTGGTTGCAAAATGGATGAGGTTGTACTGGTTGGCTTCGAGAATGGGAAGCCAGTAAATAATGAATTCATTGGCTTCGATTGAATTAAGCCCGAGTTTTTCCAGTTTTTCTTCCAGGAATTCTATAATATCTTCACCTTTTACAACAAATCCGGAGTCTACAGAGATTTTTTGCCGGGTGATTCCTTCCCAATAAAGTGCATAATACATTCTTTTGGTCAGAGGATCCTCAAGGGTTCCATCGGGAGAAGTGATAACTTCCCAGCCACCTTCCGGATAAACTGGATAGGTGTGGGTAAGCTCAATATTTTCCGGTTCGGAAAAAGCTACCCGAATTATGGATTTTTCTAGTGGATAAAGATAAATAATCGGTTTGCAGTTGTTTACAGACTCGTAAAATACGCAGGTAAACTTTTCTACTCCGCGCATATAGTCATAATCACAAACACAGTATGATTCGCCTTTGTTGGTAACCTGGCAGGTACCGTGGCCACTGCAATTATTAGGAGAGCAATCGGGTTTTGGGCAAGATTGGAAATCACAGCCGGAAAATAAAATAATCAAAAGAAATAGTAAAACAGACACAATCAGACTCCTTAATTTATTTGCTACTATTCATTCTATATACTGAAATTGGCAGAATGCAACAAACAATTTTTTTTACAACAAATATTCCCATGGTGAGATGGTTAAATCGGGGTTATTGGCTGAAAAAGAATTTTGCCTCAGATGCGCAAAGTAACTTCGCAGACATAGCCACTACTATTTCAAGAAGTTACGACAAAACTGATGAGATAAAATTCCGTCGCCAGACGATGACATCCATTTTTGGGATGGGAGATGATTCAGCCTTTTATTACACCCAAAGGGGTTAGTTTTACATTAATTTTTACCAGATCCTGCTGGTTTTTCATAACTGTATCAATGTCTTTGTAGGCTCCGCTTGCTTCATCCAAATCTTTTTTATGATGCAAAGAGTGGACAATTCCCCTTTTTTTTAATTTGTAAACTTCATCTGAATATTTAAGTCGGCGCCGAGCAGCTTTTCGTCCCATCTTTCTGCCAGCTCCGTGGGAACAAGATTTAAAACTCTCAGAATTGCCCCGACCTTCCACAATATAACTGGGATCTCCCTGAGACCCGGGAATAATTATCTTTTCTCCCTTTCTTGCCGAGGTGGCACCTTTACGGTGGACAACAACCTTTTGACCAAAATGGTATTCTATTGCGGCATAATTGTGAGCAATATTGATTGGGGGGAAAAAATCAACTTCCAAAGTTTCACAAGTATCTGCAAATACTTCTATGAACCTTTCCATCATCAGGCGGCGATTGGCCAGAGCAAATTCAATACAATAGTTCATTTCTGCCAAGTAGTCTTTTGCCTCAGGGGCTTGAAGTGGAAAATAGTCCAATTGCCAGGCTGCCGGAATTTGGCTTTTGAATTCATTTTTCTTTTTTTTGGACAAAGAGTTATAATATTTGGCTGTTTTATAACCCAGATTGCGAGAACCTGAATGAACCATCAACCAAATATTACCATCATCGCCCTTCTGAATCTCAATAAAGTGGTTGCCTCCGCCCAAAGTGCCCAACTGTTTGCGAGCATTTTCGAATTCTTGCCGAACAATCTGCAATTTTGGGGACAGAGCAGGCATTTTGTCTGCAGTTTGAGCTTTTTTATGATGATTGAATCCAACTGGAACAATTTTGCGCAATTGCTCGAGAATTTGCTTTACAGCAGTTTTTTGCAAATTTTTAACTGAAGTTTTGACAGCCACCATTCCGCAACCGATATCTACTCCCACTGCGTTGGGAATAATAACATCCCGGGTAGCCAAAACCCCGCCTATGGGCATGCCGTATCCCTTGTGAGCATCTGGCATAATAGACACATGATGAAAAGCAAAGGGGAAATCAGCCAGATTTCTGGCCTGGGCCATCGCCCCGGAGTCGATTTTGTTGAGCCAGAGTTTTATGGGTATTGATTGAGTGGTAATTATTTTCATGACTTGAATATAACATAGGAAAAAATAGTTCCAAACATTTGGCTGGGCCAAAGGAAAAACTAAACCATATGCAATAATCTTCATACAATCATCTTCGTTCAATAATCTTCGTTCAATAATCTTCCAGTTGTCAAATCTTTGAATGATTTTTTGCTTGAATTGGATGAATATACTCGCTACACTCCTTTAGTTTTGTTTAAGGCTTTTTTTTAGTTTTAACTCTTTTATATCATAAAAGAATCTGCCAAATAAGCCTTTTTTTTTGCTGAAAATTCCTGGTTTTATTATGAAGTTACGACAAAGCTGATGAGGCAAAATTCCGTCGCCAGACGATGACATCCATTTTTGGGTACAAGGCAGGAGATTTACATGTTATATAAAACTTTTAGAAAATATTATTACTTTTTAAAGTATTTGAAAGGTGCTTACTATGATATCAAATTAATAAATAAAAAGTATAATAGAATAAAAAAAACAATTTCAACTAATATTTCAAATAGAATATTAGTAAGTACTAAACGTGGTTTATACATTCTAAACAAAAAAAGTATAATTAAAGTTCTAGCTGGAGAATATTTTGGTATTACATGCTCAGATGATTCAGTTTATGCTTTTGAAAAAGTTGATAAATCGACGGGCCGATTACTTAAACTTAATTTTGATAAAAATTATAATCTCTCTTCTTTTAAAGTTATTTTCAATAATCTTTCTTCTGGGGTTCACCAGATACGTTTATTTGGGGATTATCTATTTCTGGCTGATACATATAATAACAGAATTATCAAAGTTTCCACCACAAATTCCACCAGAAGTAATTTCTATCCTCTTGGAAAACTTGATAAAGGCAGAAAATCAGCAAACTACGGTCATATAAACTCTATTTCATTTCACAATAACCATATTTACCTTATGTGTCACAATGAAACAAGCAAAACTGGAAGGTTTAGTGAAATTGTCAAGCTTGATCATAATTTCAATATCTTATCCATTATCAAAACTAATTCAACAAATGCGCATGATATTGTGTTTTACAAAAATGATATTCTACATTGTGATTCCATGTCAAAAAATTTGATTAAGAATGATACTGTTGTTTTTGAATCCGACTTTTTCACTAGAGGCATTCTTTTAGATAATGATTTTATCTTTTTGGGGGGATCAGAATATGCTAAAAGAGGAAATAGAAATAAAGTTTCAGGTTATATGCAAATTTTAGACAAAAATTTTAATGAGGTCGATTCTTTTACAATGCCTGGAATGGTACAAGATATGACTAAACTGTCATAAGCAAAATAATTTATTTTTTTATAATAATCGACAAATTTTTCATGTTTGAATCGTGGTGCTATTTGTGCCTTGATCCAGGGCAATCGAGTTCTAAGATATAATTAATATCTCCAACTTAACAAAACATCAATCAAAACATCGGGGTTCCAACCTATACTTTTTCTTAAATTTCT
>JAWLEA010000176.1:0-5563 GCA_041686345.1 Polyangia bacterium
CCAGAAATAATCTGTTCCCACCAGAGTACCACATTTGGTGCCCGGGGAAATTTTAGCTCCTATATCCACATTCTTCGATTGCAAAACAGCATTGAAGGAAGTGGATAATTTAGTGCGTTTGATGTTGAGATAGGCCTGTCCCATGGAAGCTCTGACCGATTCCAAAGAAGCTTTGGTGGCTGCTAATTGTGGTTTGCGCAGGATCAAATCCTGGTCGCCACCTTTCATGTCTTCAGCCAGGGATTTATATTCCTGTTCGGCTACCTTGCTTTTACCCAATTCCATTTTCAACTCGGATTTCATTTTCTTCAATTGGCTCTGTTGAATCTGATAATTGTAGTAAAATTCCGAGGAATCGAGTTTGAGGATTAATTCGTTTTTTTTGAAAATTCCCCCTGGTTTGAAATTTTTGTGAACCCATTTAATCCGACCTTGTACCAATGAAGATATTTCTACTTCCCTTGATGGAATGACTGTACCCAGAACAGAAACTCTTACTCTGTCCTGATGAGATTTCAGCGTTTTGACTTTGACCAGGGGGGCAATTCTTTTCTTTTTGCGTCGTTTAGCCTTTGGTTTGTGAGAGAGCCAGTAAGAAGCAGTGTAGATGGCACTGCCCAGCAGGATTGCAATTACCACCAGTTGAATTAATTTTCCCATTATTGAACCCAGTGCTTTATTGTTCATTTTTAGTTGCCTCTTGTTGAGAATTTGAAGCAGGGAAGCCTCCGGCCAGAGATTTCAGGAGTCCAATTCTGATTTGGATGAGATCGCTTTTTGCTTTGATAAAATTAAGTTGCAGATTTTGAAAACCTATTTTTGTAGACAAATAGATATAAAATTCGGAAACTCCCTTTTGGTAGCGGAATTTTAATCTTTCAAGCACTTTTTCCGATATCTCAATTTGTTTTTTCAAGTTTTCCAAATAGTTTTTCTGCAAGTTTTCCCTTTGCAGGTAGCTCTCAATATCACTGACGGCTTTGAGGGCAACTTCCCGATAATTGGCCAGCTTTTCTTCCAGAATTGCCTTTTCCTTGAGTTGTTCGGCTTTGAGATTGCCGGCGTCGAAAAGGGGAGCTGTAAGGTTGCCCAGTAGATTAACCAGCCAGTTTTTGAAGATATCCTTTATTTTGTTGGTATTGGAAGATAATTCGGCAGTTATGGACAATTTGGGAAAGCGGTTGGCAAGAGCTGAAGCAACCCGGGCGTTTTGAGCCTTGATTTCCAGCCAGGCAGCTTTGAGGTCGGGACGATTCTTGATAACTTCAACAGGAATGCCGGTTTTGGGCAACTGGGGGAGTTGAGGTAACTTGTTCGGGAGAGTGGCATTGAGATTGTTGGGCAGAATCCCGATATAAAGCGCCAATCTGCTTTTTTGGACAATGATTTCATCCAGTTTTTTCAGTAATTCTGATTTGAGAGATTGCACCGTTTTACTTTGTTGCAAAATTGCGGTGCTGTTGTCTGTGCCTTGTTTATAGCGCAATTTGAGTGATTTGAGATAGGATTCGTTGAGCTTTACCTGGGATTTGAGAAGGGCAACCTGTTCTTGCAAAGAGGCCAGTTGATACCAGGCGGAAACTAATTCGCCGCTCAAAGTAAGGGCGCTGGCTTTGACCAGTTGACGGGCCGCATTGACATTGTGGGCGGCAGCCTGACGCAAGTAGCTGTTTTTGCCCCACAGATCCACTTCATAACTTGCATTGAAAGCCAGGGAGAAAGTTTGAAAAGATGAACCGCTCTTATTTTCCAGATCATAGTTGTAGCCAGGCCCACCCTTGATTGAACCTGAAAGTTCAGGATAAAGACTGACTCCGCTTTTCAGTGCCAGTGCTCTAGCCTGCAGCAACCTTGCCTGGGCAGCTTTCAAAGTTGGATTATGTTGGAATGCCCGTTCAACCAAAGACCAGAGCGTCTGGTCGGGAAAATGTTTCCACCATTTTTGTTTTACTTCTTTGTTACCGGACAGGGAAAAGGATTGAGGCAACTCCAGCCCGGGTTCAACCTTGGGCACTTTAACTACAGGAGAACACCCAATTAACTGAATCCATAAAACTACCGGCAAAAACCATAATAATTTAGCCATAATATCGCCTTAAAAAAGAGCACTCCCAAACTTATCAGCCATATAAATATTTACAACTAAATTATTCCCTAACCCCCTTCGGGAATACTAAATTTTTAGTTGAATCAAGTCAAAAAAAACAGGGAAAATATTGCCCAAGAACATGAAATAAAATATATTTTAGCCAATCATGCAATTGCAGTAAAAGTGTAGAATTCAACCATCATTTTTGGGAAACCGGAAAATCAATCTGAAATAATCAAAAAAATAAAAGGAAAAACTCCCAAGACAAGCAATAAACTTGGTGTAACAGATTGTTATATCAGGAAAATCAGGTAATTACCCCATTTCAGTATAAGCATAATTTTGCAATATTATTGGCATTTTCGGGTTTTGGTTTCAGAGTTGAATTTAAGGTTCAGGCGAAAATTTTTCATTCCGGGATGGGAACTATGAACCGAGATTTTGATAAAAGTTCAAGGGAATATTTGCTCCTTTGTTGGTGTTGAGATAAGTTGACACCTGATGGAAAATATGAATCAGTTTTTGTCCATAAATTTAAAATATTTTGAAAGGAGCTTATGCAACACCAGGAAAAACTTAAGAAATTAGCGACCGAGGTAAAAGAAAAGGTTAAGGCCAAAGAGCCGGTTACTTTTCGTAAAAAATCGGTTTCCCACACAGTGCCTGATCCCAAGGATCCCCGTTTCAAAAAGAAAAAGATCGATTTAAGCAGTTTTGACCAGATCCTTGAGATAGATCCGGAAAAGAAAATCTGCCGGGCAGAATCCGGGGTTACTTTTTACGATCTGGTGCAAGCCACTTTGAAACACAATCTTATTCCCATGACAGTTCCGGAATTGAAGACAATTACTATCGGGGGAGCTGTTTCCGGATGCAGTGTTGAGTCGATGTCATTCAAATTTGGCGGTTTTCATGATTCCTGTCTGGAATACGAGGTGGTCACCGGTACCGGTGAAGTAATGCATTGTTCTCCCGAAAAAAACAATGATCTATTCGAGGCCATGCACAACTCATTTGGAACTTTAGCTATTTTGACCTCTTTGACCTTCAAGCTTATTCCGGCCAAACCCTTTGTAAAGATGGAATATGTCAGCAAAGACAATGTTGCGGATTATTGGCAATTTCTGAAAGAACGCATTGATAAGCGCGATTATGATTTTATCGACGGAATTGTTTATGACAAAAACACCTTTGTAGCATGCCTCGGAAACATGGTTGATACAGCTCCGGCCATTTCTTCGTACAGCCGGGAAAATATTTTCCACAGAAGTGTTGTGAATTTACAAACAGATTACATGACACTTGTCGAGTATTTTTTCCGCTATGACGCCGATTGCCACTGGCTCACCAATACAATTCCGCCCCTGACCTGGAAACCCATTCGCAAAACTCTGGGGAAATATTTCCTGGGTTCCACCAATCTGATCAAATGGTCCAAACGGTTACGCCATGCTTTAAAGATGAAAAAACGTCCTGATGTGGTAGTAGATGTTTTTATACCCCATGAAAATTTTGAAGAATTTTACGAATGGTATGAAAAAGAATTTGATTTTTATCCCCTCTGGGTTGTCCCTTATCGTTACAACCAGCCGTATCCTTTTGTTGATGATGGGTTTGCCAAAGGCATGAGCAGTGAGAATTTAATCATCGATTTTGCTATCTACGGCAAGAAAAACAATCAACCGCATGTTGATTACTCAAAAATTCTCGAGGACAAAGTGTACGAGCTCAATGGCATCAAAACCTTGATTTCTCGCAACCATTATTCTCCGGAGCGTTTTTGGAAAATCTACAGCAAAGAAAGGTATTCGGCAGCCAAATCCCGGCTCGATCCCGACGGACTTTTTGCGGATATTTACGAAAAATTCCACAATAGAACTTCCTGATATCTTCTGGCAAGTATCGTCCTCAGCCAAAAATCCCCTTTTTTAGATAAAACTATATAAAATTCCCGACTTTGCATATCAAATACAAAGTTCCTCAAAGTTGCAGTGTTTGCAGAATGCACCGTGATTCAACTTGGGAAAGTTTTGTTTGGGAAGGGGGATATTATTTGGGATATCTTTGCAGTAGGCAAACATCTCTTCAGTTTGTTGCCTGATTTTATGGGCAAAATCTTCAATTAGATCAGAAGAAGGGGCCAGCACTTTTTCTTTATATGAGGGAAAGGTGTAAGCAGCCACTGCCTCGATCCTGGCAGGTGGATTTTTAAGACAGTTTTGCGCGGCAGCACAATAGGCCAGTAGTTGATTTTGGTGTTCTTCGGTTCTTTCTTTCCCGGTTTTCCAGTCGATAATAGTGAGTTTGTCCTGATCCCGGTATAAACAATCCATTTTGGCGTAAATTTTAAGGTTGCCAAGCCTGGATTCTCCATAACCTGCAGGTTCAACTATAAAATTATCATTTTGGAAGGCTTTTTCTTTGAGTTCTTCAAACCGTGAACTGTTCAGAAAATTATTGGTAGCTGTCTGCACTTTTGGAGAAAAATTTTCAATTTCAATGTTTGAACAGAAACTTTTGTGTAATTCGATAAAATATTGTCTTTTGCAGGATTGGAGAATAGATTTATTTACATATTTATTGAATCTGTTTAGATCAATAGCCGAATTGATTTTGCCAAATCTCATCAGTAGAGTTTCGATGATTTCATGAACTATTTTACCTGTTTCCAGAGGGATCGAAGTCAGGTTTTTGAGTTTTTGTATTCTCTGGGGACTGAAATCTTGATCATATTTGTTGTAATAATGGTAATAATATTTTCTTTTGCATGAAGAAAAAAGCTGGTAACGGCTGCTCGACCAGCCTAAAACAGGGGAATAGGGATAAATTATAAATTTCATGATAGATAATTCTATAGTATATACAAAAAAAAATTCAAGTTGTCAGAGAGAATTTATGATTCAGTGAAGAACACTCGGTGTGAAAAGTCAGTCAGTTTAAAAAAAAATGATATCTGCTGATCCCGATTGATTATTATTATTGAACTGTTTATAATCTTTGCTAAAATATAATGTTCAAAGTGCTTAAGTTTTCGGTTTATTCCCGGTTTCCATTGTAATTACTGGAACAATCAACGAGGTGACCCATGAAATTATCAACCAGATCTTTATCTCAAAACACCAGTCTGCTATTGGCTATTGCAATTGCAGGAATGGTGCTAATTTTTGCCTCCTGCACCTTTGATCCAAGTGGTTTGAATGAGGTATCCAATACCAACAACACCAACAACAATAACTCCATCTGTGGAAACGGCATCATCGAGGGCGATGAGGTCTGTGACAGCACCAATCTGGCAGGTGAAGACTGCGAAAGCCAAGGTTTTGACTCCGGCGTTCTGGCATGTGCCGAAGATTGCAGTGCTTTTGATACCGGTGGTTGTTCCGGCACCGGTCCGGCTTGTGGAGACGGCATCATGGAGGGCGATGAGGTCTGTGACAGCACCAATCTGGCAGGCGAAGACGGCGAAAGCCAAGG
>JAWLEA010000177.1:0-516 GCA_041686345.1 Polyangia bacterium
ATCACAGATTTCAAATTAAAGCGAAATTCTCAACCACAATTTCAAAACATTCTGAAAATTACCCCCTAATATTCAACAATCTAATGTGGTATTCAACAACTGACCGACGAAAATTCTGCCCCTGTTAGCATTGAAACTGAAAATAAATAGTTCCCATCCCAGAAAGGAAGGTCATCGTCTGGCGACGGAAGTTGATTTAATCTGCTTTGTCATAACTTCTCATTCAGTCAAAAATCTATTTTAATTCTTGATAGAGTTTGCAGGAAGTTTTATTGCCTTTTTCACAACCCAATTTAAGGTAGGTTTTTGCTTTATTCTGATTTTTTTTAACAAAAAATCCTTTTTTGAAAAGCTTTCCTGCGTTTTTACAGGCTTTAGCATCTCCCTGTCTGCATGCTTTGACAATTTGTTTTATATTGGCTTTGTGTTGATCTTTAATTTTTTTTCGATATTTTTTTGCTACTTTGCAGGAATCTCCAACTTCTTCACTGCAGGCTTTGTCGAGATATTGCAAAA
>JAWLEA010000177.1:526-5509 GCA_041686345.1 Polyangia bacterium
CAAGGTTTTTGGGGGTGTTTTTTTGTTTTTTATTTTTAATAAGGATACCAAGGGTATAGCAAGCTTCAGCCACTCCTCCCTGACAAGCTTCATCCAGCATAAAATATCCCTTTTTTTTGATTTTTTTGTCGTTTTTAGTGAGATAATAGGAGCCGAGGGCAAAACAGGATTCCTGTACGTCCATTTTACAGGCAAGTTTGAATAGTTTCTCTGATTTTTTTCTATTTCTTTTAAGATGTTTTCCTTTATTGTATAAAACTCCCAAAAAGTGGCAAGCAGTGTAATGTTTGTTTTTACATGATTTTTTAAGGTAATTTATACCTTTGTCTATATTCTTGTCGACATCTTTACCTTGAAGATAGAGATCGGCAAGGAAAGTACAGGCTCTTTCAATTCCGTTTTTACAGCTTTTTTTATAAAGAGAGATAGCCAGGCCTCTGTTTCTTTTTGTAAATTTTCCCTGATAATAATAGTCAGCCAGACGATTGCAGGCGGAATATTCTTTGTTATCACAATCTATATTGAGCTGTACAATCTTTTGAGCAGTTGGATTATCTTTGGGAATCTCAATTTTATTCTTCTGCTCTTCTGATGGTTTGTTTTTATGAAGAATTTTGAGCTTGCGACAGCATTTATCGGATCCCAGATTGCAGGCTTTTTTGCAATTTGCTATTTTGGAAGTTCTCAAACAAAGAACTGAACAGGCCTTGAGATCATTTTGCAAGCAATATTTCTTGCATTTATCAAGCTTATAATCTGAATAACAATCATTTTTCTTTTCTTTTTTTTTGCAGAAACCAAGATTCAAAGAGAGGATAACAAGCATTGTCAAATTTAAAATTTTCATATTCATAAAGATATCCATGGCTTAAATGGTAGTTAGTTCCCATCCCAGAATGGGTTTTTTTTGACTGTTTAGAAAAATAATAAACATATACTGTAATTACAATATTATTAAAACTGCCGGTTGACAAAAATAATAAAAATCATAAAAATACTAATAGGGAATAATTACTTTAAAAATAAATAGCACATTTTTCAGTTTATTTTAAGTTGATAAACTTGAATTTTCAATTTGTATTTTTTTCAATACAATTTATTTTGCCCGGATAACTTTTTCGGGAACAGTTATTTTCATGGAAGTTTAAGATTTCTATGGAAAAATTTAAAATCGGTCATTAACTATGAGTAACATAAAATCAGGTGCTTGGAAAAAGTTGAAAATACTGGTTGTTGAAGACGATAAAACAACTCGTGTCATGCTTCGCAAAATGCTTGAAGAATTTGGTGAAGTTCAAACTGTAGATAACGGCTCCGATGCTATAGAACTATTCAGGAAGTCGCTGGCTTCCCCGGAAAAATTTGATTTACTCTGTCTGGATATTGGTTTGCCAGGAGTGTCAGGTCACGAAGTACTGGAATCAATCAGAGAAGAAGAAAAGCAATTCGGCTATGAGGGTATTTTCAGAGTAAAAGTTATCATGACAACAGCTTCCAAAGGCGAAGAAGATGTTCTGGGGGCTTTTCGCAAAAAATGTGATGCTTATCTTGTCAAACCAGTCACCAAAGAAAAATTGACTCAGCGGATGGAAGAATTAAATCTTATCTCTCAAAGTAATATACCGGTCTGAGTTGCTTTTGCTCAATTCCCATTTTTATTATCTCAGATATTTTCTTATTTCCTTCATAAATGCGTCAATTTCATTTTTAAATTTATTCAAAATAGGCAAACCCTGTTTGAAAGTTTTGTGTTTTCCGCTTTTTTCAAGAAGTTGAGCCAAAAATTGGGCTTTTTCGGCTTCAAAATTTGAGATGGCACCTTTGATGGCATGACTGTATTTCTGCAGAGTTTCCCCATCTTTATTGACAATTGCTTCTTCAATTTTCTGGAGATATTTGTTTTTATCTTCAGCAAAAATATCTACCAGTTCCTTCAGCAATTGCTTGTCTTGTCCAAATCTTTTTTTCAAAGCATCTGTTTTTAATGTGGATTTACCTTTAAGGTCTATGATGCCTTTGTTTTTGTCGATTATATTTTCTATTAATCTATGGATGTCCAGTACCTTGAATGGTTTGGATACAAAATACTTCATTCCTGCTTCAAAACACCTTTCTTTGTCTTTTTTCATCACATTTGCTGTTAAACCGATAATTATCGGTGGATCTTTTTCCTGTTTTTCATAGTATTCAAGAATTTGTTTTGTTGCTTCCAGACCGTCCATGATTGGCATTTGAATATCCATGAATATCAGATCAAGTTCAGGGTTTGATTTGACCCGTGATATTGCCTCCAGACCATTGTTGGCAACTTTTACCCGGTGACCCATTTTATTGAGCATAATAAAACCAAGTTCTTGATTTACTTTGTTGTCTTCAGCAAAAAGGATATCAAGGATTTCAGAATTTTGAAAATTATTTATTTTTTCGACTTCTTTTTGGGTGCTTGAACTTTTGTTTTCTTTCAAGATGATATTGAGCAGTAAATCAAAGAGCTTGGAGGGTAAAAAAGGTTTGGAAATAAAGTGGATATTGTATTGGCGCTTATGCTCGAGAAAATCAGGTTTGTAACCGATGGGAAGCATTAAAATAGTTGCAATGTCTTTGAGATTTTCTTTGCTTTTGATATCTTTTATCAGATCGATGCCGTTTATGGCAGGCATTTCACAATCCAAAAGAGCAACTTCAATTAAATTGTCAGCATTGATATTTTGTTCGAGAATGCTGAGTGCTTCGAACCCGTTGTTGGCAGTAAAAACCGTAATTCCCCATTTTTCAAGCAAAGCTCTGGCTGCTTGCAGAGAATGGATATTGTCATCTACTACCAGAATATTCAAATTTTTAAGTTTGTCGGGAATAGCAGTTTCACGTTTAATGTAAACCAGTTTAAACGGGAGATTCAAAATAAAGGTGCTACCCTTGCCGGGAATGCTGGAGGCTGAAATAGAGCCCCCCATATTTTCTGCCAATTTCTTGGAAATTGAAAGACCCAATCCGGTACCCTCATATTGACGATTAAGATGGCTGTCAGCCTGGGCAAAAGGTTGGAAAATATCTTCTATTTTTTCTTTTGAAATGCCAATTCCCTGATCAATAACTCGAAATTCAATAATGTCTTTGTTGTTGTCAGTATTTACTTTAGCTACTTCAATCTGGATTTTACCTTTGGAACTGAATTTGACGCTGTTTCCCACCAGATTTGTAATTATCTGATTCAGACGTCCGCAATCACCTTGGTAAAAATCACCAACATCTTTTTCAACTTTGCAGGAAATTTCGATATTTTTTTTATTTGCATTGTAGGAAAGGGGGATTATTGACTGAGTGAGAGATTGTCTGAGATTGAAGGTTGTATCATTCAACTGGAAATCAGTTGACTCTATTTTGGAAAAATCGAGTATATTGTTTAAAATACTGAGGAGAGCATCGGAAGAAGCTTTGACCATGTTAAGGTATTCTCGTTGTTCCTTGTTGAGCTTAGTATTCAGGGCAAGTTCAGTAAGCCCGATAATCCCACTCATGGGGGTGCGGATTTCGTGGCTCATATTCGCCAGAAACTGACTTTTGATTCTGTTTGCTTTTTGGGCAGCGTTTTTTGCTTTAAAACTTTTTATTTGGGATTCTTTGATGGTGGTAATATCTTTGGCAATTGACATATAGCCGATATGTTTGCCTTTGGAATTTTCGAGGGAGGAAATAGAGTGGAGAACGGGGAAGGTAGTGGAATCGCTGCACACATGGTTGATTTCTCCTTTCCATTTTCGATTATGTTTGAGGGTCTTGATGATTTTATCAACTTTTTGAGATTTGAAATTTACTTCGGTAAATTTACAGAATTTTTTGTTGAGAACATCAGAGGTTTCCATCTTGTGCATGTTTTCCCAGGCTGAATTGGCAAAGATGATTTCCTGTTCATCATTGAAAATAATTATTCCGTCTGATGATTGTTCTACTGCCTGTGATAACACATGAACTTTCTCCCAGGTTTTGTTGAAATCTGTAACATCTCTTTGGATGGCGAAAACTTTGTCTTCGTCCAATTTTGTAAATCGGGTTTCATAGTGTCTGGTTTCACCGAATTCAGTAATTGAAAATTCACAATGTTGTTTATGAGCGGTTTGGAGAGTTTTTTGGATTGTGAGAAAAATATTGTGTAACTGATTAGGGGGAATATTTAGATCTTTGATATTGGTGCCGACAATTTTTTTCTTTTTGTTGAGATAATTATCGGGGAAAAAATCAAGGACATTTCCAAGTTTGTCAATGACAAACATATAGTCGGGAACAGCTCTGAGAAAATGAATCCAGCGTTGATTCTGTCTGAGCAATTTTTGTTCTTTTCGAAAGAAATCAGTAAGATCGACAGCATTTCCAATAAAACTGCTAATCCGATTTTTATTGAGCAAGGGTGAACCGTTGAATTCGATTAATTTTTCTGTTTTATCTGCAAGTTTTATCCAGATTCTACGTCTGGAAAAAGGGACAGGGTTGTTATTTTTAAAGGAGATGAAAGTTGAATTGGCAAAAATTCTGTTTCCAAGTTTAAGTTTTTCAGGGGCGGGAAGTGTAGTTGGAATTCCCAGGAAAGAAGCCGTGTCTCCGCACAAATGAATGAGTTTTCCTTTTAAATCACTTTGCCAGTAAAGATTCTGCAGAAGTTGAAAATTATTGATTGATTTGCTGTTAATTTGATTGACATTTTTTTCGAGTTGTTGCAGATGCACCTCATCAGGCTTGCAGAGTAATTGTTTGCGTAGAGAAGCTATCAGTTTTTCTTTTTCTTGAAGTTGTTGCTGGAGTTTTTTAATTTTATCCATAAGGCAAAAAGTGATGGTTGTACAAACTGATGTTTTGAGATTTAAACAGTTGTAGCAGACTTGAGGTTAAAATTAGCAGACATAGCCACTACTATTTCAAGCAGTTACGCCAAAACTGATGCGCTGAATAACTTCGCCGACATAGTTGCCACTATTTCAAGCAGTTATG
>JAWLEA010000004.1:0-42245 GCA_041686345.1 Polyangia bacterium
AATACAGGAGTGTAAAGAAGCGGGGATCAGGGTTATTATGATAACCGGCGATCATGCCGTTACCGCCAATGCGGTTGCCAGACAGTTGGGATTGGAAGTGGCAGAAGATGGTGCCATAAGCGGTACCGAGCTTGAGAGTATGGACGATCAGGAACTGGCAGAGGTTGTGAAAAAACACAATGTGTTTGCCAGAACCAACCCCGAGCATAAACTTCGCCTGGTTCGTGCTCTGCAAGAACAGAAACTGCTTTGTGCAATGACCGGTGATGGTGTCAATGATGCACCCGCACTGAAGTCTGCTGACATCGGCATCGCCATGGGTATCAAAGGAACGGATGTTACCAAAGAAGCAGCGGAAATGGTACTTGCCGACGATAATTTTGCAACCATAGTTCATGCAGTTGAAGAAGGCCGTACGATTTATGATAATATAAAAAAGACAATCCTCTTTCTTTTGCCGGCCAATGGTGCCGAAGCCTCAGTTATTATTGCCGCGGTACTGCTTGGTATAACTCTGCCGATCACCCCTGTTCAGATTCTCTGGGTCAATATGGTTTCCGCGGTCACACTTGCACTGTGTCTTACCGTAGAACCAATGGAGCGGTCAGTCATGCAGCGAAAACCCAGAAAACAAAGCGAGCCCATCATAGGTAAGTTTTTTTTCTGGCGGGTATTGTTTGTGTCCCTGCTCAGCGGTGGCGCAGCTTTTGCAGCATTCCTGTTCAGTCGCAGTGGCGGACTGGGTGTTCTCCAACTGGCTCAGGCCCGCACTATCGCGGTAAATATGCTGGTTATCGCCCACGCTTTTTATCTATTCAGTAACAGAAAACTGTATGAATCAAGTATCTCAATGCGTATTTTTGACAATAAAATTGCTTTTTTGATGGTGGGTATTCTTTTTGCCCTGCAGGCAGTCTTTACCTACATTCCCTTTATGAACCGCTTGTTCGGCACGGCTCCGGTGCCGGCACACCTTTGGCCAATGCTATTTGCAGCAGGAGCCGGAATATTTTTTATTGTAGAAGCGGAGAAATTTGTTCGCAACAAGTTTACCAAGGAAGAGTAAGATAAACTATTCTGATACATAGGGGTTAGTTCCCAGAAGGGGGGCCGTTTTGTTGCATGGTTCTCAATTTTTTCTTGAGAGCATTAACTTTTTTCTTGTTTTTAAGGATGAAACTTGGAATGAAAGATGACCAGATAATTGCCAAGGTTAATATTCCAATTCCAGGTCCAAACAAAAACATCTTGCCATCAAAACTTTTTGATACTCCATCTTTTCTGCAGGAAAAATTAATGGAGGTTCCCCCGTCTCTGTTTGAAGATGTACTACGCACGAATTTCCCATCGCAGATTTGGTTTCCAACTATTTTGGAAAGGGAAGGAATAAAGATTATTGGGAAGCCGATAAGAAAAATGCCACCCATCAAAGCACCAAAATAACCCCAGAAGACTTTACTTTTCCATTTTCCTTTCTGATTATTGATTTCCAATAAGAGCTCTTGTTGTTTGGAATTGAATAATTCCTGCTTTTCTCTCTCTTCGAACAATTGCTTTCTTTTATTTTCCCTGATTTGTTCTTGCTCGGCTTCTATCTGCCATTGCAATTTGCCTTGGATGCGAACATACCAGTTTTTTGCTACTTTAACTGGATGAAGCTTCTTCCAGACTGGGTCGGGGATAAAAAATTCGCTGTCGCAATATTGACAATTGGTAACTCTCTCCTGTTCTGTGGAAATCTTGAGAGCACCGCTGCAGTTGGGACAGTTCATGGAGATGGGGCTTGATGAGCTCAGGATCTCGGGAGATTGAGAGGTGGTGGCAATATCACTGCCGATAAGTTTTATTTTATCATGATCTTGGAGCCAATTGGGGGCGGAGATAACTCTGTGTTCATTTGCACAGGAAGGGCAGCGCAGTGATGAACTGAAGTCAAGACTGGAATCTACTGGCAATTGGGTTTGACATTTTTGACATTTGGGAGGAGTGAGGCTGTAGGAAATCTTAAAAGTATAGCCGTCTTGCAACATGGTTAAGCTGTCTTGTTCCCCCGGCATCATGGTGTGGATGTTTTGATCGAAATACGTGAAAATGCCGTTCCAGACATCCTCTGAAAAGTGTATTTGCTTGTTGCAAGAGTTGCAAATGACCTTTTTTTGGGGACCATTGAGTACAAGGGGTGACCCGCAATAGGAACATTCGGTAAGGATACGTAAACTGCCAAATCTTGTTTTATTCATCAGACACCTCTTTGAACAAAGAATAATTTATTAATAAAAACTTTTCAAGAATAAGGATAAAATAAAGTCACCTTGGAATAACCCCTTTTCTGATGAAAAATTAATTAGTTCCCTTCCCAGAAGGGAAGTTATCCGCGGCAGTTGCTATTACTACCGCCACAACCGGAATTCACTGATGGGGAAGAAGAATTGCCAGACCCTGACTCAACAGGGAACTACTTTGGTTTGTTTGCTTCGATAGTGGCGGAGACAACATAATCTTCGATCTTGCTGTTTGGGGCCCAGTTTTTGATAAATTCCCTGCTTTTGCCTTTGGGCTTTATTTTTATGGCTTCAAAACCAGCTTCTTCAAGCATGGCTGCAATATCTTTGATTAATGATGCTCCTGACATGCAACCGGTCAGAAGTGCTGTATCGTTTTTAAGATGTTCCGGTAATTCGGTTATGGCAACTACATCAGAAACAGCCAGGCGGCCACCGGGCTTCAAAACTCTCCAGGATTCTTGAAAAACCCTGGATTTTTCAGGTGAAAGATTGATAACGCAATTGGAAATAATTACATCCACTGCCTCGTCAGCCAGAGGCAAGTTTTCAATCTCGCCAAGACGAAACTCCACATTTTTATGGCCGGCTTTCAGGGCATTGGCTCTTGCCTTGCTCACCATTTCCGGAGTCATGTCAACCCCGATTACTTTCCCGGAAGCACCTACTTCATTAGCAGCAAGAAAACAATCAAAGCCGCCGCCGCTGCCTAAATCCAGGACAGTCTCGCCGGTTTTCAAGGAAGCAATAGCACTGGGGTTGCCACAACCCAAACCCATATTTGCACCTTCGGGCACTTGATTTACCTCAGAGTCTGAATAGCCAAGTTCCTTTGAAACAGCTTTGTTATCGGTAACTGGTTGCTCACAGCACGAATTTGAAGAGCATCCACAACCGGAATTTCTGGATTTGGCTATTTTGCCATACTGTTTCAGTACGGCCTTGCGGATGTTGTCATTTGTTATTTTAGTCATCTAAGTATCCTTAATCAGGTTCAGGGGGTTATAGTTGAGAATAATTTTTTTGGATGGGAAATATTTCTAAAACCCAAACCTCTGGTTTCGGCGCATTATAGCAAAGAAAATCACAAATTCTATCAAATTTTTATAATCAGGTGGGTTTATATGATATAGGTAGTTCCCATCCTAGAAGTGGGGTTTTTGGCTGGCGACGGAATTTGCCCTTAATCTGCTTTTTTAAAAATATTGTAGTAAAAACTTGGCAAAAGCATGAGGCTGAGAATTAAGGCTGAGATCAAACCACCCATCATTACAATAGCTACCGGAGCCTGGATTTCATTGCCGGTTGAGTTTCTATTGAGTACCATGGGAACAAGAGCCAGAATCGAAGTAAGGGCGGTCATGACAAAGGGTGACAATTTTTCCAAGGTTCCCTGGATTATGATTTCTCGTTCGGAAAGATTGTTTTCAGGGTCGTTTTCCAAGTATTCATAGTGTGAAACCAGGATTATGCCATTGCGCACCGCTATGCCGAACAAGGTAATAAAACCCAGCATTGAAGCTGCACTCAGGGGAGTGTTTGTCAGGAAAAGAGCAAAGATTGCGCCCACCATGGCAAAAGGAAGGTTGCTCAACATGAGCAGGGTTTTAGTCAGGGAACCAAATGCCACCATCAAGATAAGAAAAATAGAGATTGCTATTACAATTGAAGATAAGATCAAAGCTTTTGCAGCTCTTTGTTCGCTGCGAAATTGTCCTCCGAATTTTAAAGTATATCCCGGTGGAAATATGATTTTGCTGTCGATCTCCTTTTGCAATTTTTTGACAGTTCCCACTGTATCGGAAGCGGAAAAGTTGGCGGTAACCATCAAGGTACGCTGGCTATTTTCATGGGGTATTTTGTTTGGTCCCAGATATAATTCAGTTTCAGCCACCGAGGAGAGGGGAATAAATCCGTAGACGGGACTGTGGATTCTGAGATTGTTGAAAGCTTGTTGAAAGCTCGTATAGTCATTTTTGATTGATACTGTTATTTCTCGGCGCCAGCCCTGGTCGATAAATACTCCCGCTTTATTGCCATAAAGTGCTCTGGAAACAAAATTCGTCAGGTTTTCTTTATAAAGACCAGCTTGAGCCAGGGCATAGGGTTTGGGTACTATTCGGTGCTGGGGCAGGTTGATCACCGGTTGCACATTAACATCAACAATTCCATCAATTTGTTGCATGAGGTCAGCCAGATTTTGGGCCAGCCTGCGCATGACATTCAAATTTTTACCCTTTATTTTCAGGGCCAGGGAAGTACGAGAACCCGAAAGCATATGATCGATGCGGTGAGACAGAGGCTGTCCGATTTGGATCTTTATTCCTCTGACTTCTTTTAATTTCTTTCTCATAGCTGCTATGAGAGCATCTTTCCCCCTGCCTTTATGATTAAGTTTAACTTCCATTTCAGATACGAAAACGTCCATCCCATGGACATCTTCTTCTGTGCGTCCGGTTTTACGGGAAACGGAAACCACTTCGGGGAAGGCAAGTAGTGATTTTTCAACTTTGGCAGCGAGTTTTTCCGATTCAGTAAGACTCGAGCCGGGCAGAGCTATCACCTTGACGTTAAGGGCTCCTTCATTCCATTCGGGAAGAAATCTTCTAGGGAAGGAAACAGCAATCAAAATTGCAAAAACCAGAATGCCACCAGCAAAAAGCGCCAAAGAGAATGGTTTATTGAGGGAAAACTTTATAATCGGGGCAAACAGCTTTTTCAACCAGGTGAGCAGGATTCCTTCATCTCTCTTTTTGAAGTTTAATTTGGTGAAAAGAAGAGAGGAAAGCGCCGGGGTTAAAGTAATGGAAACCACTAGAGAGGCAAAATTGGCACTGATGTAAGCAAACCCCAGGGGAGCCATCAATTTTCCCTCCATGCCGCTGATAAAAAAGATAGGGATGAAAACAATAATAATGAGAATGTTGGCAAAGACAACAGAACGCAGCACCTCTTTGGCACCTTTGAAAATAATTTGGCGGAGAGGCTGTTGATTTTGTACATCTTTTTTGCTGTTTTGTCGCAGCCGCTTCCAAATATTTTCCACGCCGATGATACAATCATCAATAAGAACTCCGAGGGCCAGGGTAATTCCTCCCAGAGTCATGGTATTGATTTCATAACCGGCAAAATAAAGCATGATAACGGCCATCAGGATAGAAAGGGGCAAGGCCACAATCGAGATTAAGGCGGAACGCAAATTCATCATGAAGACAAAAAGAACGATAATAATGAGCAGGGCTCCATAACCCATAGAATGGGAGACATTACTCACTGCTTTTTTGATAAAACGATTCTGGTTGAACAGGTCTTTTTTCAGAACCATTCCCGCTGGCAGTTCGTTTTTTTCAATTCTGTTCAGGACTTGTTTAATTTTACGAGTAATGGAAACAGTATTGGCCTGAGGTTGCTTTATTACCGTGATTACAGTTCCCTCAGATCCGTTGATCCCACCCCCGCCTCGACGTGGAGCCCAAGAAAGACTGACTTTCCCCAAATCTTTGACCATGATGGGGATGCCTTTTTGAGTGGCAACCACAATGTTTTCAATTTCCTGGCGAGAGCGATATTGACCGTAAATTCGAATCATCATCTCTTTGGAGTCCTTTACCCAAAAACCGGCACTGCCGTTTCTACCTCCTTTTCCCAGTGCAGTTTCAACCTGACCGGAGCTTATCCTCCGAGCCATCAGCAATTGAGAATCCAATTCCACCCGCCATTGACCAATGCGGCCTCCGGCAATCATTACCTGTGAAATTCCTGGAATTTGCATTATTTGCTGCCTGATTACCCGATGGGAAAAATCGTATAATTCGATGAGATTGTGTTGCGAGGATTGCACTCCCAGGGTAAGAATTTCAGACATGGCATTACTTGCCGGCATCATTGCAGGTAATTTTATGTTTTCAGGCAGTCTGCCCTGAGCAATTTGGAGTTTTTCCATAACTACCTGTCGGGCTTCATTTGGTTTCACATTCCATTTAAAATCAACCCAGATAATACTGTAGCCGTAGTTGGACATAGAGCGAATTCTGCGCACTCCGGCTCCCCCGTTCAAAATCCGCTCCAGGGGATAGGTAACCAGCAGTTCTGTCTCTTCGGGAGCCATCTTTTTGGTTTCAGTTACGATTGTAACCTGGGGCGCGGTGAGATTGGGAAATACATCAACCTCCATTTTATTGTAAACAAAAATGCCGTACAAACTAACAATCACAGACATGATTATTATGGGGTATTTTTTATAAACACTTATTTTTAGTATTTTTAATAACCAATTCATTTTTAAAACCTTCCCAGCCGAAACTGAGCTTAGTGACTATGGTTTGCGGGAACTTCAGTTTTTTGGTTGAAATATTGAACCTTCTGAGGATTTTTGATTACAATTCTCATTCCCGGTTTTAATCCTTCCAAGATCTCGATGAATTGGTCTTCTTCTTTTCCTGTTTTGACTATTGTTCTTAAAAAGTGACCCTGCTCAGTTTCTTGAAATACTATTTTATCAAAGCCATCCTGGATAACCGCCTGCTGTGGAACACTAATGCTCTTTTTGGCATTTCCCTGAAACAGTGAAACCCTGACTTTTTCCCCAACCTTGAACTTACCCTTGGGATTTTTTACTTTGAAATAGAGGGGTATGGTACTGCTTTGGGGATTATAGTTTGGTAAAATCATGCTGTGGGTGAGAGGGGTCCATTTTGTCTGGGCCGAGGTGGAGGTAAATGGTTTTACCCGGCCTTGAGGTTTTTGTCCGATTAATTTCAGATCCTCTCCAAATACATCAACCTTCAGGTAAAGGGTTTCATCATCCACCAGGTGGAAAAGGATTTCCCCCTCATTGACAAAGCGATCTGTGGTCATTACAGTTTTCAGCAATTTGCCGGAAAAAGGAGCTATTATCTTTCTTCTGGTTTGGGTACTGTATTTTCCGTTATTAGCTCTTTTTACTCGAGCCAGAATCCTGGATATGGATGCCAATTTAGCCTGGGCCACCGCCAATCTGGTTTGGGCATTGGTTAAATCTTCAAGGGAAGAGATACCTTTCTCGTTAAGTTTCTTTTGGCGTTTGTGTTTTTCTTTGGCGTTTTGGAAAACAGACCAGGCAGCTTCTTTTTCCCCTTGCAGTTTTTCAAGATAGGCAGTGCTGACTTTGGGGACGACTTCTGCCAGAACTGTACCTTTTTCGATTTTACTGCCCAAATGGGGGATACTTTCTGTAAATCTGACAAAGCCGGCAAGGGGAGATTTGATCTCTATTCCTTTGCCCGGATAGGACATCATATATCCGTGAAGTTGGACAGATGGCCTGATTTTCCTTAGAGAAACACTGCCGACTTCAACTTTATGTTTTTTCATGTCCTCCAAAGATAGTTTTATCCCTGGTTTAAATTCGTCTTTGTGATCAGTCTGTTCATCTTCATGTTTATGTTCTTCATGGGAGCAGGCCAAAAAGATTAAAACAGACAAAAATGGTAAAAATCTGATTGTTTTACAGCTTTTCATTTCATATTTCCTTTAGTTTCAAGCCCGAATTGAGGCAAAAGTGATTTCCCTCTGGTTCAGGGCAGGAAACAATAAAAATTTAATTCAATTTTAGGATAGAAAAGCTTAGCTGCGAGGGGGTTTAAGGAGATTTTCACCATAGCCGGAAAGCAACCGGGGAGGCTCGGTTGTAATTTTGGAAGTAATTCCGGTCAGTTTTTTTTGAGGGGATAATTTAGTTGGGGCCGGCATGAATAAAAGTTGAAAAACCGGTTTGAGATTACAGGTGTGGGATTGTTTGTGATGTTGATTATTTTGTTGGTGGTGATGGGTTTCAAAAATTGAGAAGTGATCGAAGGCTAAGAAATGAAAAACGTTTTCAAGAATGATGCCTGAAAGCGGCAACATGAAAAAAATTAACAAAATAGTAAAAAAAGTACGAAAACGTTTCATTAAACCACAATTTATTAATTTTTTGATCAATGTCAACAGGACTGATGAATTTTGCCGCAATCAGATTATTTTACGACTCTTCGGTTGACTTGTTGAATATCATCCTTACGTTATTTTCAGTTTTGTAAGGCAAAACAGGGGTTATTGACTGGAGAAGTAGTTTGCTTCAAATGTGCGAAGTTTCTAAATCCAACTTCAGTTCCATCTAGTTCCAACTTCAGTTCCATCTAAAATCCTACCTGAAACTATTTTAGTAATATATCCGGGCAAAATCATCGGCACAAAAAAACTTTTTTTAGCCTGTGAGATATCCGGATCAATCATAGGGAGAACAAATCATGAGTTATTATTTTTCGAAAATATTTACTGGCAATTTTGACGAGGCTATTTTGAAAGTAACTGCCGAGCTTAAGGAAGAAGGCTTTGGAATTTTAACCGAAGTAGATATTAAAAAAACTCTGAAGAAAAAACTGGATGTGGATTTTCCCAAATACAAAATTCTGGGTGCCTGCAATGCTCCTTATGCTTATAAAGTGCTTCAGGCAGAAGAAAACATCGGCTTGATGTTACCGTGTAACGTTATTGTGTATGAAAACAAGAGCGGAAAAACGGTAGTAGCGGCAATTGACCCGAAGGCAAGCATGCAGGCCATCGATAACCCTGAATTGGGCAAAATCGCCGAAACTGTGCAAGGAAAATTAAAATCAGTTATTGAACGGTTATAAATTTTGAAAGGAGTAAATATTATGATGAACGGAATGTGTGGAGGCGGTATGGGATTTAACTGGATTTTCTGGTTGGTACTTTTTGGATTAGTTCTCTGGGGAGTAATCGCCATATTAAACAAAAAACAAGCCCTTGAGAAACACCAAAATCATAAGCCAGAGGATGATCCACTGGATATTTTAAAAAAGCGCTATGCCAAAGGTGAGATTGACAGTGAAGAATTCAACAAAATGAAAGAAGAACTGAAGTAACTAGTTATTATATAAATATAAAATAAGGAAATTTTATTATGAAAAAGTTAGTATTTTTAGCAACAACCATGATGTTTACGGCAGGATACACAGCATGCGGTCGAATGGAGCGTGAACATGACAATAATGAAAATCGAGAACAAGGCATTAAGATGCATAGACGCGGAATGATGAACCGGGGCCGGGGTAGAATGATGCAAAACCGCAGGTGGTATAATGCAGATGACCAATCAAAATCAAAAACAAAAACAGAATAACCAATAAATTAGGGGAAGCGTAATGGATAAGCAGCAAAATCATCAGGAACCAGGAAACCACAAGGAACATGCGCATTCTGAAGAACATAATGAGCAACATGATGGCCACAAGAATGGAGGCAGCGGTGGCCACGGATCGCATAATCACCATGCCATGATGATCCGTAATTTCCGAAAACGGTTTTGGGTTTCCCTGGTTATTACCGTTCCAATTCTGGTACTCTCGCCAATGATACAAGCGTTGCTGGGCTACAAATTTACTTTCGGTTACTCCAATTATGTTCTTTTCGCTCTATCATCGTTGGTATATTTTTACGGGGGCTGGCCTTTTTTAACGGGTTTGGCTAAAGAACTAAAGAAAAAGCAGCCCGGCATGATGACCCTGATTGCCGTTGCCATTACCGTAGCCTGGAGTTACAGTACCGCAACTACTTTTGGGGTGAAAGGCAGTTCCTTTTTCTGGGAATTGGCCACCCTGATCGATATTATGCTGCTGGGGCACTGGATTGAAATGAAGTCGGTAATGGGCGCCTCACGCTCTCTCCAAATGCTGGTAAAGATGATGCCTTCTGAAGCACATTTGGTAAAAAACGGCGACACGGAAGATGTAAAAGTGGACCAGTTAAAAAAAGATGATGTAGTTGTAGTCCGTCCTGGCGAAAAAATCCCGGTGGACGGGATAATTACCAACGGGGAAAGCAATGTCAACCAGGCCATGGTCACGGGAGAGTCCCAGCCGGTGAAAAAATCAAAAGACGATAAGGTAATCGGGGGTACTATCAACGGCAACGGCTCTCTAAATGTAAGTGTACAACAGGTTGGCAAAGATGCTTATTTAAATAAAGTAATCGACATGGTGCGCGAAGCACAAAGCGAAAAGTCGAAAACCCAGCATCTGGCCGACCGGATTGCTTTCTGGCTTACCATAGTTGCGCTCACTACCGGTTTTGGGACATTGGCAACCTGGCTCTTAATCGGTAAACCCTTTGTTTTCGGACTTGAGCGCATGGCAACCGTAATGGTTATTACCTGTCCGCATGCCCTGGGGCTGGCGGTGCCATTGGTAGTAGCTATCTCAACTTCCATTTCAGCAAAAAAAGGGCTGCTTATACGCAATCGGACGGCCTTTGAAAATTCTCGAAAAATTTCACTGCTGGCCTTTGATAAAACAGGAACCCTTACCAGGGGAAATTTTGGGATGACCCGATATGCCTCACTCAATGAGGATTTCGACGACAAAGAGATTTTACGCCTGGCAGGAGCGCTGGAGGAAAAATCAGAACATCCATTAGCCATGGGAATCATGCAGAAAATAAAGGACGAAAAAATTGAACTTCCCCAAGCAGAAAATTTTAACGCTATTACCGGAAAAGGGATTGAAGCTAGGGTAGAAAATAAAAACGTAAAGGTGGTCAGCCCGGGTTATGTCAAAGAAAAGGATCTTGAGGTACCCGACAAAGCCTATAAAAATGAGGCGGAAACTGTTGTTTTTGTGATGGTAGATGATCAACTGGCGGGTTTTATTGCCATGGCCGATGAAATACGAGAGGAGTCGTACGAAGCGGTAAAAACATTAAAGAAATCTGGTATAAAATTATATATGATGACCGGCGATAACGAAAAAGTGGCCAAAAGTGTCAGCGACGAGCTGGGTCTGGACGGTTATTTTGCCGGAATTCTTCCCGACCAGAAGTTGAAGAAAGTAAAAGAATTTCAGCAAGAGGGCGAGTTTGTGGCCATGACCGGCGACGGAATCAACGATGCTCCGGCCCTGGCTGCCGCCGATGTGGGAATTGCCGTAGGATCGGGTACGGATATTGCCGCCGAAACGGCTGATATTATTCTGGTAAACAGTAATCCTGCCGATATCGCTTCACTTATTCTATTTGGTAAGGCTACCTACAAAAAAATGATTCAGAACTTTATCTGGGCCACCGGGTACAATGTGGTGGCTATACCAATGGCGGCCGGGGTTCTGTTCAGTGCGGGCATTCTCATTAGTCCGGCATTAGGCGCGATCTTGATGAGTTTAAGTACAGTTATTGTGGCCATAAATGCGCAATTGCTGAAACGAAAGATAAGCTAAAAAACAGTGTAGAACAAATACATCATTTTTCCAGCCGTGGCCAATAACCAGTATCCTGAAACGAGAACTAACTTCGAAGTTACTCCGCGCATCTGAGGCAAACTTCTCATTCAGTCAAAAACCCCCATTCTGGGATGGGAACTAGATAGTTCATCAAAAAAATATTTTGGTTGGGAATAATGGGGGGTGAAAATTTGTTTTTTTTTTGGTTTCAACTAGTATCTTGATCAACTTATGCTGTTTTTGATTCTTAACCTCATTTTAACGCAAAATCCCTACATTCCTCCTCAGACTTTGAAGTCGAGGTTGCTTCCTCAGTCTAAAGGGAGGCTCTGGGTTCGGGGCAAGCCGTTAGCGGAAGTGGAAACTTCTTCTTCTTTCAAGGCTTTGCAATTGATGGAGAATAAGTTGTTTCCGGTAAAGTCCAAGAAACTTTCCAAAATCAAGGAAAAAAATTTAAAGCCCAAGAAACTTTCCAAAATCAAGGTAAAACAGCCTCAGGTTCCCAAATCTCTAAGTTGGCTCAAGGGGATGAAATATCCAGATATTCCGGTAAAATTTGATGAATCTCTGGTTAAATATCTCAAATTTTTTCGCTACAATCGCACCGGGCGGGCCATTATCAAAGGTTGGATTCAGAATTGCGGACGCTATCGTCAGATGATTCTCAAGGTTCTGGCCAGAAACAAACTGCCCAGCTCTTTGTTGTATGTGGCTTTTATTGAGAGTGGTTGTTTGAAGAAGGTCAGATCATATGCCGGGGCGCTGGGGCTGTGGCAGATAATGCCCAGTGGAGCCAAAACCTACGGGTTGCAAAAAGATCATTGGGTTGATCAACGTTATAATCCCGAGTTATCTACCGTTGCGGTGATGGATTATTTCAGGGATCTTTATTTTCGATTTGGTGATTGGAATATTGCTCTGGCTGCTTATAATTGCGGTTATGGCAGGATGCTGCAGTCTATCCGCAGATATGCGACCAACGATTTTTGGAAATTGCAGAAGTTTGAAAATGCCCTTCCCCGTCAGTCCCAACTTTATGTACCCAAATTGCTGGCAGTGGCCATAGCTGATCTGAACCGGGACAAGTTCAAACTGGGAAAACTTGATATCAAAAAACCTTATTCCTTCAAGGAGATCAATGTTCCCGGCAAGACTTCACTTTATCGTCTGTCTCAATTGTTACATATTTCCTATGACAAGATGAAAATTCTCAATCGGGAATATATCAGGCGCAGAACACCTCCGGGCAAAAAAAGATGGCCGGTGCGAATTCCTGTGGACAAGTACAAAGATTCCATGAAGCGGCTGTCCAAAATATCGCCGTCCTGGTATCACTACAAGGTTTACACTGTTAAATTGGGGGATACTCTCACCTCCATAGCCAAAAAGTTTCGCTGGTCCACCTACAAGTTGAGGAAAGCCAACCGGCTTAGCAGTTCTACCGAGTTGAAGACGGGCTTGAAAATTCTGGTTCCCAGGCGCAAACCCATTGATATAAAAATAAATTATGAAGAAAAAGAAAGATTTATTGCCCCTTATCCAGGAAATATCAAAAAACCCAAAGGTAAGGTCAGATATTTTTATCGTACTCATCGGGGAGATACCCTCAAAAAGATTGCCAAATATCTCAAGCTGCCTTTGAAAAAAATCCTCTACTGGAATAATCTGAATTCCAAGGCCAAAATTACCTACCACATGTATTTGCAGGTTTTTCTGCCCAAGGACAAAAAAGCACCGGATTTCTTGATTCATGAAGACAAGATCAAATCTATGAAGGTGGAGTCAAAGGAATTCCATCAATACCATCTGGCAGATATCAACAAATACAGAATAATCTATACTGTACACAAACACGATACTGTCGGTAAACTTTGCAAAAAATTCGGCACTTCCCGCAGGGCTTTACGACAAGTCAACGGTAAAAAACTAGGCAAGTTGAAAGTTGGCGAAAAGCTGGTGATTTATGCGAAGAAAAGCAAGGTGGGCAGTTATATTCGCAAGGATAGACTCAAGAAAAAGCGGTTGGCTCAAAAGAAAATTGCCAAAAGCAAACCCCAGAAAATTCCGGTCAAAAAAACAAAGAAGGCTGAAAAATCCCCTGCCAAGGAGAAAAAATCCCCTGCTGAATCTTTGAAAGATATCGAACAGAATTTGCAGAAGATCAAAATCCCTCTCAGTATTCCCTTGAAAGACGATATTTCCAGTCAAAAGGGCAAAGTTTGGAAAGGAAAAGTAAATATTAAATTGCCAAAACCAGCCAAATCAGCCAAGACTGAAAAAAAAGATGAAACCAAGAAATAAACAGAAGTTCAAATATATTGCCGGTCTGGACGAGGCAGGGCGCGGTTCTTTGATTGGGCCGATGTTTCTGTCCCTTTGTGCTGTCGATCTGAGGGGATATCAGGATAATCTGGGTAATCTGCGAGATTCCAAATATTACGGTTCTTCAGCCAGGGGTAAAAAACAGCGACAGGAATTGAGTCTGATGATCAAACAATCAACCCGGGTGTTTATTTTTGAAGTTCCAACTGAATATATCGATTATTGTCTTACCCACGACAGAAGTTTGAATAATCTGGAGATTGAAGCTGCCAGAGTTATGCTTTCCCAACTCAATAATCCCGGTCAAACTCAAATCAAAGCTGATGGAGAAAGAATTTTTTCTCCTCTGGTAACAGAGTTTCCAACCCTTGAGGCTGAAAACAAAGCCGATGATAAATACCCCATTACGGCTGCCGCTTCCATTGTGGCCAAAACCTGCAGAGATCAGTGGATGACCGATTATTATCGGCGAATGGATATGCCTTTTGAGTGCGGGGGAGGTGGTTACCCCAACCAGTCAACTGCCCGTTTTGTTGATTTTTATCGTGAGAAATACGATAAATTTCCTCCTTCCTATCGTCATAGTTGGAAAAAAAAGCCCCAAAAACTTCCTCTTTTTTAAATCAAATAAAAATGTTAAATTAATCACAGTTGCTTTTGGGTAAAATTAGAGGGCACAGGACCATCTTCTGTGTTTTGTCGCGGATTTGCATGTACTTTACCTGATTAGTGTTTGGAGGTTTTTTATGGATTATGGCAATAAAATTAAGATTATTAAAGACGATATAACCAAACAGCAGGTTGATATAATAGTAAATGCAGCCAACAAGGAACTGGTTGGAGGTGGAGGAGTGGACGGTGCTGTCCACCGAGCTGCCGGTCCTGAAATGATGGAGGAATTAAAGGAAAAATACAAAGGTTGTCCCGTGGGGGAAGCTCGCAAAACCAAAGGTTACGAATTGCCGGCAAAATTTGTTTATCATGCGGTGGGACCGGTTTGGCAGGGTGGGAAAAACAATGAAGATGAGCTTTTGCGATATGCATATTCCTATTGCTATGATCTGATGTATATTGACAACCTCAAAACAATTGCTTTCCCGGCAATTTCCTGTGGAGTTTATAATTTTCCCCTTAAGCGGGCAGCCAAAATAGTGAAAGAGATTACTCTGGAAAAACTCGAAGAGCATAAACAGATTGAAAAAGTAATTTTCTGTCTGTTCAGCGACAAAGCTTTAGATATTTACCAGAAAACCTTCTCCGATAACCTGAATGCTTAAAAACAAGGATGAGAAAAAAGAGAGAGGGGGATGATTTTGGACATGGAATACCAGAATTTGGAGATGCCCATATGGTTTTTTGCAGCTGTTTTTTGAAGGAATTTGGGATAATTGGGAGGTAATTTTAATGAGTTGGTCAGGTATTTCAACTTTATTACCGGGGTGGTGATAGTTTTGCCTTTGATCATGGATCTGAAGATATAAGCCAGAACGATAGGAGCATTAATCTGTTTATATGTGGTTTTTTTGCCAAAGCCGATCATGAAGATAACTCTGTCCGATTTGACCAAAGAGAGACCAAATCCTTTTAAATTTGAAGTTTTGAAGGTAAGTCCTGCTGTTTTGTGTTTATTAGAAAGTTTGTTGATATTAAGAATGCGGAAGTTCCAGCCTTTTCTTTTGGCCAGTTTTTCCAGGAAGAGAGTGATGTATTTTTTGGCAGAGGTTGCTGATGCGTTGGGATTTTTAGCGAAAATTATATGGTATTGAAATTGGTCTATATCTTTTTTGCTTTTGAAAATACTGAGAGTTCGGTTTTTTATTTGGGGATACCAACCCTGGGGATAAAAAAATGAGTAATCGTATTTGGAAGAATATTTGGAAACCATGGTAAGGGAACCGTTGGAAAGTTTTTGAGTTTCGTGCTTATTCTCGGATTTCGAAAAGTCATGGGGTTCGGATTTGGAAACGGGAGTTGAAAGATTGTTGGAATAAGCTGTAGACTCTTTGCGGGGATAAGAGCTGGTTTTGGGATAATTGTAGTCCTCGTTATCAGCCTCATGTTCAACCGGAGGGCTTTGAATATCCGGTTCGGATGAAGTTTCATATTCGATTTCTTGAGGGCTTTGGTAATTGTTATTTTTGTAATGGTGGTTATTATTGTGGTGATTATTTCTGGGGAGAGTACATCCAGCAAAAAAGACAAGTCCCACCAGAATAATCGAAGTTTTGACTGATTTATACATTTAAAGCACCTTTTCCACAGATAAACCTGATTCCCGTCTGACAAGTTCCCGACCCAGAATAGGGGTTTTAATTAAATGATAAATTTGCCTCAGATGCACGGAATAACTTTGCAGATATAGTTGCAACCATAATAATAAGTTATGACAAAGCAGATCAATTAAAATTCCGCATTCAGACGATGACCTTCCTTTTTGGGATGGGAACTAACTATAGACTATTATAGTCACAGATTAATTCAAGGTAAAGAAACTTTAATTTGCGGATTCCTGTAAGATTCAATCTGTGATCTGATTTGACAGGAAGGTTTAATTGTTTGCAATTTTTTTTTGAGGAATTAAGATAATTTTCATCTTTTTGCACGGGTTTGCAAACTAAATAGTTTCTATCCCAGAAGTGGTGTTATTGGAAGAATGAGAAGTTTGCCTCAGATGCGCGGAGAAACTGCGCAGAAAGTTCTCGTTTCAGGATAGAGGTTATTAACTGAGTAAGAAATTGGATTGAGATGCGCGAAGTAACTTCGCAGATATAGCCACAACTATTTCAAGCAGTTACGACAAAGCAGATCAATCCAATTTCCGTGCTTCAGGTGATGACCTTTCATTCTAAAACGAGAACTCTAAGCCACAACTATTTCAAGCAGTTATGACAAAGCAGATGAGGTAAGATTCCGCATTCAGATGATGATATCCATTTTTGGGATGGAAACTAAATACCCGTAAACAGTAAATCTCAGGATAATTTAAATGAAATCAAAGAAAAAAGCTATTGTTTTATTAAGCGGAGGACTTGATTCCACTACAACTCTGGCTCTGGCCATTGACCGAGGTTTCTCCCCTCTGGGGCTCAGTTTCAGTTACGGACAGAGACATAGTGTCGAAATGGAAGCAGCCAGAAAAATAACTGATTTTTTCAAAATTGAAGAGCAGATTGTACTTGATCTGCCTCTGGCTCAAATTGGGGGTAATGTGTTGACTGATTCTTCCGCTGAAGTTCCTCATACTCAGGAGGAAACACCTGAAGATGATATTCCCCCTACTTACGTTCCCGCCCGCAATACGATTTTTCTTTCCTATGCCTTGGCTGTGGCTGAAGTGAAAGAGATCACCGATATTTTCATAGGAGTCAGTTCCGTAGATTACTCAGGCTATCCCGATTGTCGTCCCCCCTTTATCAAATCTTTTGAAGAAATGGCCAATCAAGCAACAAAACTGGGAATACAGGGAAAAACTGTTAAAATTCATGCTCCTCTCATGCAGCTTGATAAAGCTCAAACCATCAAAGTCGGGTTGGATCTGGGAGTTGATTATTCCATCACCCACACCTGTTATGATCCCGATGAACAAGGGCGCGCCTGTGGAGAATGCGACTCCTGCAAATTGAGATTGCAAGGATTTGCCCGCTTGGGAATTGAAGATCCGGCTGTATACAGGAACAAGCCATGAAAACTCTTCAGGTTTTCAATATTTTCAAATCAATCCAGGGAGAATCTTCCTGGCAAGGACGCAATTGCACTTTTATCCGACTATCCGGTTGTCCTTTGAATTGTAGTTGGTGTGACACTCCGGAAGCCAGAAGTTTCGACAGTGGTACTCCCATGGAACTTGATCAAATTGTCAAGGCCGTCAGTGTCACCGGTTGCACTTTGGTGGAAGTTACCGGAGGAGAGCCCCTGGTCCAGCAAAATGCCATGACTTTGCTGGGTAAGTTGAATGACAAGGGTTTTGAAACGCTGCTGGAAACAAGTGGCGCTTTCTCTATTTCGGGGGTTGATAAAAGGACAAAGATCATTATGGATATAAAGCCCCCTTCTTCGGGGGAAGATGAAAAAATGCTCTCTTCCAATTTGGATATTCTCAAAACAGGAGATGAGGTCAAATTTCCCATAGCTGACCGCAATGACTTTTCCTGCGCTCTTTGTCAACTCAGAGAGATTGAAGATCGTTGTTTTACTCCTTTGTTCACACCTGTGGAGCCCTCAATGAATCCAAAATTACTGGCAAAATGGTTTCTGGAAGCAGCTCCACCTGATGCCAGATTCCAGCTTCAACTGCATAAGTTGTTGAATCTCGCCTGAAGGGTTAGAAAATGCATACAGTCAAACTTGTCAAAAAATTTCATTTCGAAGCGGCACACAGGTTGGTCAATGCCCCTGATGGACACAAATGCCGTAATCTGCACGGCCACAGTTTTAAATTTGAAATAGAAGTAAAAGGAAAGGTGGATCCGGAACGGGGATGGTTTATGGATTATAAAGACATAAGCCGGATTGCGAAACCGGTTGTGGAAGAATTGGATCATTCCTATCTCAATGATATACCCGGGCTTGAAAATGGAACCAGTGAAAATTTGGCCAAATGGATTTGGGAGAAGATCGACACAAAAATCAAAGGATTACATCGGGTTTCTGTTTATGAAACAGCAAGTTCGGAATGTCACTATTATGGAGCAGCCAAGCATGTCTGAAATGGAAGATGTACAAAATCACAAAGATAATCGTGAAATACCAATAGATCATGTTGGAATAACCAGTATCAAATGGCCCATCAAGGTGATGGACAGGCAAAACGGTTCCCAGCACACGGTAGCTGAATTTACCATGTCTGTGGATCTGCCCAAAGAATTCAAGGGAACCCATATGAGCCGCTTTGTTACGATTCTTTCTGATTTCAGCAATGAGATCACGGCTGAAAAGCTTCCCGGAATTATCAGGGAGATGCAAAAACGACTGGATGCAACTGAGGCCCATCTCAAGGTTGATTTTCCCTATTTTATCGAGAAAAAAGCTCCAATTTCCGAAGTTAAATCATTGATGAAGTATGATTGTGGTTTTTTGATTACCGCCAACGGGGAAGAACTCGATTATATTCTGGAAGTTGATGTTCCCGTCACCAGTTTGTGTCCTTGTTCCAAAGCGGTTTCAGACTATGGCGCTCATAATCAGAGAGGGCACATCATTATCAAGGTGCGACCACAAAAAAAAGACAAGGATAATTTTATCCATATCTGGCTGGAAGAGCTTTTTACTCTGGCAGAATCTTCGTCGAGTGCTCCCATCTATCCCCTGCTCAAGAGAAAAGACGAACGCTTTGTTACCATGCAGGCTTACGACAATCCCGTTTTTGTTGAAGACATGGTACGCAACGCAGCTGTCAAACTGAGAAAAGATCCGAGAATAAGCTGGTATGAAGTATCAGCTTTCAACGACGAATCCATCCACGATCACAAGGCTTTTGCCGTTACTACCTGGACCAGATAATAATTTTTTTCCCAAGCCGGATTTTGTTTCTATGAAAATTCAAATTATCACTTCCTGTACAGCAAAAAAAGCGGTGGGAAAAAGCACCAAACTTCCTGATTTTGATGAATTGCAATTGATCAGATCAGGAAAAGCTGCTTCACCTTCGCATTTGCGACCCTTGCCGGCTGTTGAAATGTATACGGGCAGACAGCACCTTTTTGTTAAAAGGGCATTGGCAGCAGCATCCGGGGATGATTCTTCCCTTGAACTTTTCCTTTATATTGTATCTGCCGGATATGGTCTTGTTTCCGGCTCAGAGCGAATTATTCCCTATGAAAGCACTTTCAGCAACAAAAACAAGGCCGAAATAGCAAAGATGGCCGCCAGGTTAAATTTGGCCCAACAGATGAATAAACTTCTGCAAAAGCAGTCTGATCTCAATCTGTTTTTGCTAGGCAGCAAATATTTACAGGCTTGTCAATTCAGTTCCCAGACCGAGGTTGCGGCTCCGTCTTTTTTTCTTACGGCACCATCAGCCTCCACTTTGCTTCCCCGGGCGGGTATCCATATTCCCCTGGGGCGCAAAGAAGCTGCCAGATATAAAAAGACACTGATCGCGCTTAAAGGTTATCTTGCCGGTATTTATCTGCATGGTTTGCAACGCAATCCCAGCAATCATGAGTATACAACTGCCGGGTTTTTCAAGACAATCCAGCGCGAACTGGCTCTGACCGATTTGTAGTTTTAGCAAACTTCATCTGTTGCTCTCTGACAAATCCTCCTTGTTTTTAACTTTAAAGTCTGTAGTCTGATCTGCGGAGTTCAGTGCCGACAGCTTGTGTTGCCCGAACCTGTGATGATTGTCTTTATCAATGCAGTTGGTTGGTAATTTGAATTAACAGACGGGGAGAACCGATTTTTATGAATTTACTCGAGGGAGAAGGACCTTTTTATTTTATTCCGGATTGGGATGATTACGTCGATCCTGATTACGATTTCAAAAAAGATATTCAAAAAAATAAGGGGTGGGAAAACAGTGTTTACGCCCATGAAATCTATTCTCAACCTCCTTACGATGGAATTCTGGTGTCAAAGGTGGTGGAAGAAAAATCCAAAGTTCGGCGTCAGCGTATTCGCAAATATGGAATTCACCAAGCTCTGCGGGTAAACCCTGAATTTCCGGTTATCGGAGATTGTGGAGCTTTTGGTTATTTCAAAGAAAAAACTCCTCCTTATTCAACTGCAGAAATTCTCGATTACTATACTTCAGGTGGATTCAACTTCGGAGTCAGTATTGATCACCTGATTCCTTCCAAAAAATTTGCAGACAAGGAATTTCGTTACAGGATCACTCTAGAAAATGGGGAAAAATTCATCAAAGCTCACAGAAAAAAGGATTTAAATTGGGTTCCCGTGGGAGCTGTTCAGGGTTGGAATCCCGAAACTTATGCCCGGGGAGTCAGAAAATATGTCAAATTGGGTTATGAGTTGATAGCTCTTGGCGGTCTGGTGAGAACTTCCACCCGAGAGATCATTGCCATTTTGGAAGAGGTCAACAAGGTTGATCTGCAGGGTGCCAAACTTCATCTTTTCGGAGTCGCCCGCAATAAAATTCTGCCCCTGCTCAAGAAATCCAGCGTTTTTTCGGTTGATTCGGCTTCAGCTTTACGCAGAGCCTGGATGGGTTCCAAAGACAACTATCATACTTTGGACCAGGATTATTGTGCTATCAGAGTTCCCGTACCCGGCAAAAGAGGCCCGATGAAGAAATTCAAGGGTAAAATTTTGGCTCGGGCTCAGGAACTTGAGAAAAAATCTTTGCGCCATCTGCGTGATTATGCATCGAACCGGGTTGGTCTGCAAAAGACCCTCGCAGTGTTGGAAGAATATGAAAGTCTTTATCTTGGAGAGAAAAAAAGCAATATTGCCAATTATGAAAAAACTCTCAAAGACAGACCCTGGGAAAAATGCCAATGCAATGTTTGTAAAAACATTGGAATTGAAGTGGTCATTTTCCGAGGAAATAACCGCAACAGACGTCGAGGATTTCATAATACCTGGGTTTTAGACAGGAAGTTCAAATTGCTTGGTTCCCGTTTCAGAAAGTAAGATATTTGTCAGCAATCCCGAATCTGATTTTTTTGAAAAGAAATTCTATCAATACCCTTGATATTTTGTTAAAATGTCCACTTAAAAACAGCTCTAAAGTTTTTTATTTTCAGGATTAACCTATGAAAAACCAGATTCTTTGCCCTTCATGTAATGCTCCGCTCGAAATAGAAGATCGATTTCAGGAACAGATTGATTGTCCTTATTGTGGCAATCAAGTTTATATCGGTAACAGGCAGAATCAGGCCGTGTCCAAGGAAAGCGGTCCTGCCCAAAGGTCTCCCCTGACCGATGTTTACTCTCGTTTTGTTGTGGGTCAGACCGGCAGAATCAACGTTCTGGGCAACACCAAAAATTATCAGGTAACTGGCAGAATTCAATATGAATACGAACAGGGGTTCTGGTCAGAATGGTATTTCAACGTCGATGGAACCGGGTATTGGTTGCAAGAAGACGAAGGTTTATATACTCTTTTCATACCAATGGCTGTCGACAATGAAGCCATGGTGGCCGAAATCTATGAAATGTACAGGCAAAGCGATGAATCCCTCAAGCCGGGGAAAATATTCAAACCCCTCAGTGCCAAGATGGGAGATTGGACCCTGCTTGAATACGGCTATGCCAAAATGACGGGCTACGAAGGTAATCTGCCTTTTCCTCCCGGTGAAGGCAAGGAAATTGTCTATTTTGAAGGCTTGGGCCCAAACAAGAAATATTCCCTCGAAATCGAAGACAATGGCAAAGATGCCAGTTTATTCCAGGGATGGCCTCTTAAATATGAGGACATCGAAGTTAAGAGTGATGGAGATTATAATTATTAACAAAGGTGATTGAATTATGAAAATGGCTGAATGGATAATGGTAGGATTGTTAGCCGGCGGTATTGGTCTCACTTTTGCCGCATCCAGGTTGGGGTGGGGAGTAACCAGTGTAGTCAACAAAACAAGCCGGCATCGTTCATCTTATCATTCCGGTCGCTATTACAGAGGTGGAAAACGATAATATTGGAGGAAACTAATGAATAAAGTCAAATTCTATTTTGTAACATCAATAATGCTGGTTTCAGGAACTTTTGGTTTCGTAAAGGTTTCAACTGCCAATCAAGAGGAAGAAAAACAAGAGGTAAAAAAAGTTGAAAATCAAAAAGCAGCTGTTCAAAAACCGGTTCCGGTCCAAAATCACAACAATGCCAAAAAAACCGGCGGTATTTTTTCAAGAATATATCTGGCTGATGTTATTTCCACTCTATTCTATTCACTCATGGGACTGGCAGTAGCTCTTTTCGGTTACAAAATCTATGATATCATAACACCTTTTGATTTAAGAAAAGAATTGGAAGTAGATCAGAACACCTCTCTTGGAATAGTGGTGGGTGCAATTATTCTCGGTCTTTCCCTGATTATTGCTGCCTCCATTATGAGTCCTTGAGCAAATTGTTGTGGTTTTATTTCCAGATAATCTGTTTGCAAAAATTACCCGGATTCGTATCGCCAGCATACAGATGTCAAAGGTAGAAGTTGTTAAGGTATGACAAGTTATTGCAAATTTCCGAATCAATTCGCCGATAAACTCAAACGGGAGTTTTGATTATATCTGCTTAATTATGTGGTGATGGTTTTCGGGAACAAGTATCCAGACCAGATCATGGTTGCTCAATTTGGTCTTTCAGTTATTATGGTTTTCGGAGGTTAAGGTGTCTGAGCTCAATGTAAAACAGGTGGAATGTGTAAATTGTGGGGCAAAAATTGACATCCGCTCCGGTTTGCGCATGAAAACCTTTGCCTGTGATTATTGTGGTTCCGTCTGTGAAAATGATGAAGTAAGATATATTCAGGATCAACACGCATTGAAGCAGAAGTTTGCCCCCATGAGTTTTCTCAAACTGGGTTTAAAGGCTAATTTTCTTGGTTCTGAATATCAGATAGTCGGTCGGGTCAGATATACAGGTGGAGAATATGAATCTACCGAAACTTGGGTCTGGGATGACTGGTTTCTTATTTCCCCCACCGGGTTTCCCCTATGGATATCTGAAGATGAAACCGGATTTTATCTCACCAAAATACATAATCCTTCCACTTTTCACGATCCTTATACCTTCTCTTCCAATTATTTCGTCGATGGCAAGCAATACAAAGTTGAAGATCGTGCTTTTTCCACCTTGGAATATATCGAAGGCGAATTGACCTGGCGGGCGGTTCCAGGGGAAGTTGTCAACTATATCGAGGCAATAAACGGGGACAGTATTTTCACTATTGAATATTCTGATTCGGAAGTTCAATATTACACGGGAGAGAAGCTTTCTCTTGCTCAGTTAAAGGAAGCTTTTGGTAAAAACGTAGTCGATGCCAGTATGGTGCAGCAAAAAAAGGAAAAGAAACCTGAAAAACCGGTTCCCTGGTTAAAAATTGGGATAGTTGCCTTTATAGTTGCTGCAATCAGTTTTTTCATTTTTCTCACCCTCAAGCAATCCGGAAATGAGGTGTTCAGAGGCACAGTACCGGGACGGGTTTATGTAAGAGGCAGCCTCAGAACCACCAAGTTCACCATTACAGACAAGAAAACCAAAGAAAAGACTTTCCAGATCACCAAAGGCAATCTTACCAGATTCACTTTCAAGTCAGGTGATTTTCCCTATCATCGCTCCAGTGTCAAAGAAGTTGGATGGTGGGTTTCAGGTGATCTGTACGAAGTTAATCCCAAAGGTGATGATAAATATATAACCACGGTAAATGTCGATTTTTGGAAGGCTCACGGTTATGAAGACACCGAACATTGGCACGAATCCAAGAAGACAGAATCTGTTTATTTGAAAGATCTGGAAAAGGGTAAAGTCTACTATTTCAAGTTTACCGCCGGAGCCAACAAAACCAACGCCAAACGTTATAACAGAAATATCAAACTTGCTATGATTGTCAGGCAAAATGTCTGGTATCCCAAGCCCTTTTTGTATTTGGCAATTGTACTGGGAAGTATCGGTGGAATCATTCTAATAATTTTTATTGCAATCAAAAATGATGATGACTGATAAAATTATTCTATTTATTCTTTTAGTATTTTTTTCTTCAGGTTGTACCACAGAAAAAGAAAGAATGCTCATAGCCATAAAAAGGGGCAACAAAGCTACTCGGGTTGAAACCATCAAAAAGATGTCCAAAAGCCGTGACCCCGAAGTTGTAAATGTCATTATTTCCGTATTGAACGACTACAGCCCCCTGGTGAGAAGAACAGCAGCCAAAGCTCTTGAGAACAAAGGAATTATTGCGGCTCAACCTTTGATTAGAAGACTTGATGATCACGATCAGAGGGTGAGGTTGCGAACAATCAATACTTTGTTTACCTTGCCTGATCGTGCTTTTATCAACAGTGCTTTACTTGATTTGCTTGATGATCCCTCCGGGAAAGTTCGGCAACAGGTTCTCCAGGGATTTCTCAAAAAAGGCTGGAAAAGAGCGGATTTGCTGTCAATCAAGTCTTTTAATTTAAATGAGTTGGCTGTCAAGCTTCTGGCTAATCCCCGGCATGAAGATATTGCCATGGGAATAAAAAAAATCGGCTTGTCAGGTTGGGAAAATGGTTATGGTTTTGTATACTACTACTTGAATTCCAAAGATCCTTTCATCTTGCGGGAAGCTTTACAGGCCACCGGAACAATTTTTGACAATTTTCATTTTACTCTTTTGAAAAAAACTCCGAGAACTCTTGAACGGCAGTTGGCTTTACTCAATTTACTGGAAAAAACATCCCACCTCACGGAATCCCTTTTTGATGAATTACTGGCTCTGGGTTTATCTCTCCACGACATAGTCAAGACGCAAAATGTTTTTAATTTCAAAGTGAAATGCAAACATCTTGACGCTTTTTACAAAAACAATCTGGTTGATCATTTTAATAATTACGATTGTGATGTTTCCAAAGACAAGTATGGACCGGGGGAACAATATTATCTAAAGAAAAAACTTGGTAAGGAAATTCCCCAACAGTTGTTGCAAAAAGCAGGTGGAAAAATCAATGAATTTTCTCCTTTGGTTTTGTCTGAATTTACCAAAGATCCCGAGTTAGCCGACAAAGTATTAAAAATGTTGAAAAAGGGTTGGGATAAATTTATTTTCTATTTTACCAAATGGATTCCTGAAAAAAAATGGGAACAACTCGAAGATGTTGGTCCTGTGCAACTTCCGGATAAAGAAAAGAAGGCCAAATCACTGCGACAGAGATTTCTTGAAAAATTAAAAGATGTCAAGGTGCCCTATGCAGAACTTTTGCCTCCACCCTTTGATTCAAAAGCTTATGCCCAAAAATTGAAATCATTGCGAAAAGTTGTTTCAGCTCGTTCTTTCCTTTTGAAAATATTAAAAAAGGGACCAGTGGAATTTCAGGAAAGCACTCTTTATGCTCTTTATCCAGCCAAACCATCTTTAAAAGTTCCCGAACTTATTTATGATAAAGTCGAGTCTTCAAAAAGGGAAATAAAACTCGCTGCTCTTAAAACTTTGGCAGGTCATCATAAAACTGAAATTTTTCTACCTTATTTAAACAGTCCCGATCAGGATTTGAGAGATTTGGCCGTGGAAACCTTGATAAAACATGGCGATAAGAAACTTATTCCGGAACTGGTCAAAATGTTCAAGGATAAGCCGGTTGCCAGTGTAGCCAAAGTTTTAGGCAGGTTAAAAGCTGAGGAGGCAGTTAATTTGATGTTTTCCATATTGAAATCAGACTCTTCCAGAGCTTTATATAAAGAAAGAGCTGTGGTTCTGGAATCTCTGCTCCGAATAATAGAGCCTGACCATAAGAAAACTGACCAAATAATGGAAACTGAACTCTGGCATCCTTCAGCCTTGATCAGATGCAAAGCTATTTCCTTTCTTAAAGACAAAAAGACAATTAAAGATTATTCTTTGTTTGATCCAGCCATTCAAGTAAGAAGATGTGCTTTGGCAACTCTTCAGCAGCGAATTTCTTCTGAAAAACAACCCTGAGATATTTAATCCCCTTTATAAAACAGTTTCACCCCAACCTGGTTGTTCGCCCCAACCCGGTTGCTCACTTAACTTTATTGAAAGCCCAGAATGGAGAACTGTTTTTTTATTTCAGAAGAAGCAAGGGAAAGGGTTATGTAGAGAATATTGTTAGTTTTGCACTGGGTGATGGAGCGGTTGATAAATCTGTTATCGAGTTTCAAGTATTCAAATTTCCGCAGCAGATAACGCTTTAATTGCACCTCTGTGTAATTGCAGTTTTTGGTACTTTCTATTCTTGCCCTGAGCAATACTCCGTCGGAATTTAATTCCAGCACTATCACCAAGGATTTGATACCAAATTTACCTTTGATCAACTTGGGTGATTTAGGATAATATAGCAGAATCATATCAGGAATAAGACCAAGATCGGAAATAGTTTTTTGGCATTGATTAGAAGAACAGAGATTTTTTATTTTGCTGCTTTTGTTGAAAATATCAAGAACAGGTTTGATGTTGCTGCCAATAGTTCCTACCAGATAATTGGGATTATTGGGAAAACCTAGTTGGAATTCCGCTATTTCGAAGAAAGATTTGGAGCCATTTCTTTTGGTCCAGTATTCCCGCAGAGCTTTCATTCTGGTTTCTCTGCCCCCCAGTATAAAAGAAGTGGAGGGGATTTTCTCTACCCGAATTCCTTTTTTTGAAAAGGAAATAGTTGAATAGGTGGGAATTATTCCGATACACAAAGAAGTCATTCCCCGCATTGAAAAGTCCAGATTATTGATTTTATGTTGAATCAAGGGTTGAGATTTGAGATCCAGCAGAAATTTAGACCAGTAATATCTTGTTATTGCTTTTATATTAATTGAAAAAGCCAGTCGAAACCAGTAGGGAAGATAGGAGAGCATCGAACCGTCCAGTGAGTATATATTTTCAGGTTTTTCCACATTGTCTGAAAAATTGTAATTGGATATATTTCTGCTTTTTATCTGTTGGTTTTCAAAAATATTATATTGTTCATTTTTGGTTGATTGATCGGTACTCCAGACAATAATTGCAAAAATTAATATTCCAAGTACTATAATAAGAAATTTAATTATGGATTTTATTATTCTTTTATTCATTTCAGAAGGATTAACCTTATGCTTATCAAGCGAGTATTAAACAACGGTTCAATTTACTATCTCAAAGTCGATAAAAAAGACAGACCTTTGGCTGCTTCCAAATCTCTTGAAATGCTAATCAAGGGTAAAGGTCTTGACTCTTCGACGTTATTGGCAGTTTTGGGTGGAGAAAAAAGCAAGATCTTGCCTCCAAGTGATCCCGGGAAAATTGTCTGCATCGGTCTAAACTACAACAAGCATGCTGAGGAAACAAATAAAAAAATACCCAAACAGCCTTTAATTTTTCTTAAACCATCTACGGCAGTTATATCTCATGGTGAAAACATCAAACTTCCTTCTGTTTCTAATAATGTTCATTTTGAAGGTGAACTGGCTTTTGTAATTGGAAAGAGGGCAACGAAAGTTTCCAGTTCAGAAGCCATGGATCATATTCAGGGATTTACTATTTTCAACGATGTGACTGCCCGAGATATTCAACGTTCAGAAGGTTTTTATACCAGATCAAAGGGATTTGATACCTTTGCTCCACTGGGACCTGTAATTGCTACAGATATTGATCCGGATAAAGTCGCAATAGAGACTAGAGTCAATGGAGAAGTCAAACAAAGTTCGGGTTGTGATGACATGATCTTCAGAATCCCCAGGTTGGTGGAATTCATAAGTTCAGTAATGACCCTTGAACCTGGTGACATTGTTGCAACAGGTACTCCGTCCGGTGTTGGTCCTTTGCACAAGGGCGACCGAGTTGAAGTCAAAATTTCCCAGATTGGAACCCTGATCAACTATGTAAAATAAACAATCAAGATATCCCCAACCGGGTTGCTGTTTTTCCCTGAAGATATCCCCAACCGGGTTGAGGATATTCTTTTGCACTTTGCTTGTTTATAATTAATAAATATTTCTGAGAAGATTTTTATTGAGAATCTTCGGAATGGTGAGTTTTATTTTCATGGAGCTTTGCTTCAATTCGGTTGGAATAGATGTACCAGCGTTGAATTGAATTTTCCAATTTGAAGTAGTGGATCAAATATCCACAAGCCAGAATAAGCAGAACAAGAGAAAGAATATGGGGAATCCACGAAGTTACCACCATGGAAAAACCAAGAACAAGAAGCAAAAAAAGGCAGATAAAAAGGGTAACTATGAGATGAATAATCCTTTCATTTTGCATGTATTTTATCTGTTTTTCATGGAACTTTTGATAAAACTTCAACTCATCTGGATTTATTTCCCGATTGCACATTTTCTTGAGGGAGTTTTCATGTTCTTTCAGATATTTGGAGATGGAGATGATTCTTTTAACAGGATTGTGATGAAGAAAGTTATTGAACTTCATATTAAACTGCTATCCCAGTAGAAAAAGAATAAGAGGGCGATGGTAATCAGGATAATTATCATAACCACGGTGGAAAGGTGAGAATTTGTCTGTTTGTTTTGTGAAGCGGATTCTTTGTCTTTGGACTCGTCATTGTTGGAGTCGTTATTATTTTCTTTTTTATTAAGTTGTTTATCTTTTTCTTCAGTTTTGCTTTTATTTTGCTTTGTGGATGCAGATAATTCTTTTTTGTTTTGGTCGGGGTCTTGATTGTTTTCACCTTCATCTTTTTCTTTTTCATTTTTTTCATTTTGTCTGAGTTTTTCATTTTTATTCTTTTGTTCGGGCTCAGGGGTATTAAAGAACTTTTCAGCCTTTTCGGGATCTGCCATTATGGCAAAATATTCTTCATCATCCATATCAGGGATTTCTTCAGGAAGTTCAGCTCCCAAGGCACCTTCATCACTCCAATCGTTGAGGAAGTCTTCATCAAAATCCAATTCGATTTCATCCCGCTCCACTATATTTTTCAAATTTTCAATTTGAGGAATATTTGAAACTTTAAAAAGATTCTTGATATATTCTGCCAGTTCAAGATGACTCGAAGGAAGAGAATTGGCTCTGATGTATTTTTCAAGATCAAAAACCATATCCATTGCATGTTGGTAACGGTAATCAGGATCCTTATCCAAAGCTTTGAGAATGATTTTTTCCAATTCAGGATCAAAATCCTTTTTATGAACCGTGGGGACAGGAATCGGTTTGTTGAGAATCATCTCGCGCACTTTTTCGCTTTTGCCTTTGAACAGCCTTTTACCAACAGTAAGTTCGTAGAGCATTATACCCAGACTGAAGATATCACTTCTGGATTCAGGTTCTTTTCCCTTAATCAACTCGGGTGCCATGTAGTTGATCTTGCCTGGAATAATACCTCCTTGAGGTTTGTTTTCATCGCCTTTGATGGCGGCGACTCCGAAGTCAACCAATTTGGCAAAACCACTCATGGAAACAATAATATTGGATGGAGTTACGTCACGGTGAACCAGTTGTAGAGGTTTGCCTTTTTTATCTTTCAGAGAGTGGACATAGGCTAGTCCTTCTCCTATCTGCATGACAATATTAAGAGCATGGTGCAGGGGAATAAAAGCCTTTTTGCGAATAGACTGTCGCACAATGGACATTAAATCATGACCAAGGATATATTCCATAACCATGTAAAGACCTTCATTGTCTTCAGCCATGTGGTATACCTGAACTATATTAGGATGGTAAAATTTGCCGGAGAGAACGGCTTCTCGAATGAAAAAATCTCTATAAATTTGATCATTGTTTAATTCATGATGCAATCTTTTGATGACGACTTTTCGTTTGAACCCGTATTTGCCTGTATTAGAAGCGAGATAGAGTTCTCCCATCCCTCCGGTGGCCAGTTTTTTTTCGATAGAATATTTTCCAACTTTTTTGTTTTTGTCTGCCATTGTGAAACCGATAGTTGTTATTTCAGGTTGAAATTGTTTCAGATAAAAAGGATATTACATCATGTTTAAATAATTTATAGGATTTTTTTGAATAAATTTGTTTTTGAGTATTATTGGCCAGAGAATTTTTAAATTTTCTTACTTTATTGATCTTTAGGTTGATAAGGGTTTTTAAATCAGAATTATTTTCCATTTTTTTAAGCAGAAATTCTCGCATTTGGTGAAATAATTCAATTTTCGAACAGACCATAACCATGTCATTCCCGGCAAGAAAAGCCAAGTAGGCCAGTTCATTTTGAGGATAAGAATGTAAAGCTCCCATTTCAAGATCATCGCTGACTACAACACCTTTGAACCTGACTTGATTAATTAAATCCAGAACTTTGTTGGATAAACTGGCTGGATGATGATTATCCAATTCGGGGAAAACAACATGAGCTGTCATCAGCATTTCATTGCGTTGAGCGAGATTTTCAAAGGGAATCAAGTGGTTGTTTATGATTGTTTGTAATGAACTTTGATCATGTGGGAGGGCTTTGTGGGAATCCAGCAGAGTGTTACCATGTCCGGGGAAATGTTTGGAGCAGGTAGCTACGGGATTTTTTCTGAAACCGTCAAGAAAAAGGGCGGCGCAAGTTGATACTTCAGGAGCCGTTGTTCCGAAAGCGCGATCCCCAATTACCTTGTTTTCAGGGTTAGAAAAAATATCAAGCACAGGGACGAAGTCAACATTGAAACCTAGTTGCATCAATTCCCTGCTCATGAATTCTCCAATGGTTGTTATGTTTTCTGGGTTGGATAATTCTGCCAGTTGGCGAGCCGAAGGCCAGTTTATATTGTTAATTCTTTGAACTCTTCCTCCTTCTTGATCAACTCCCAGAGGTAGAGTTGTTTTTTCTTTCCACAGTGAGTCCAGTTCGCAGTTAAGTTCGTGCAATTGCTTGTAATCCTGGATATTTCTACTAAAAAGGATTATGCCCCCGCAATTGCCTTGGGTTAGAATATTTTTTAGCGAATCGGGAGGACAGGTTCCTTGGAACCCCAACCAGAAAAGTTCTCCGGGATCAATTTTGTTTTTAGCCATTTTTTAAACTTTCCAATATTCGGTTTGAGAAGAAAATATTCTGTTGTTGATTATAAAAACTGAGCAGCTCTGCTGGCAGCACCATAGAGCCCCGCCTCGTTTTTGAGAAGAGGGAAAACTATTTCAGCTCTGGTAGTTTCATTGAGATGCTTTTCATAGGATTGCAAAGTTAAATTGCGAAAATTAGGAGTGCCTTCCCAGACGGTTCCACCAATGATTATTTGATGGGGATTCAGCAAAGTAGAACAATTGGCAAGAGTCTGACCAAATATTTTCCCATTGTTGTACCAAAGTTGGTCAAGATATTTGTTGCCTTGTGCAAAAACCCTGTCGGCTATTCCGGGATGAAGATTTTCCAGATTGTTAATACCAAGAAATGACAGTGAAAGTTGTTTGTTCTGAACCAGGTTTTGAAGTCTGGTTGTAAGATGTTTTCCACCTATGTAGGTTTCGAGACATCCGGTCTTGCCACAGCCGCAAACAATATAGTTGTCATTTTCATTGACTTTAATGTGTCCCATTTCTCCGGCAAAACCTCTGGCACCAATAACCAGCTTTTTGTTTATGACAAGGCCTGAACCCACTCCGGTTCCAATAAAGATACAAACCATAGAGTCCACATTTTTACCACGGCCGTAATTGAATTCTCCCCAAGTGATGGCATTGAGATCATTCATTATTGTAAGAGGGACCTTGATCTTCTTGCTGAGAGTATCTTTGAAAGGAAAATTATTCCATTGCAGATTAGGAGCATTGATCACTATCATGTCCGCTTTGCTAATCATACCGGCTATACCAATTCCAATTGCATGAACTTTGTATTTTTGCCTTATTTCATTGTAATTTTCATGGATAAAATCACAGACTTTTTCAGGTTTTTTCGATTTAAGCTCAAACTGGTTTTGATGGACAAGTTTAAATTTGGGTTTATGTTCAAAAATTCCGAACCTGATATTTGTTCCCCCGATATCAATACCTAAAATAGATGGATGTCTGTTTAAATTCAATTCAGTTCAAACTCCTTGCAGAAAATTACTTCTTCAGATTTATTGGAAAAAAGTACTTTGCTTTTATGTTTATCATTAGGCCAGAACAAAGAACATTGACCGTTTTCAAAATTGAAATGAACACAGGATTCACAACAAGCATTCAGGTTGTATTGTTTAATCTGATGGAAAAATAAATCATTCTGCTTAAAAATCAAGATTACGACCTTTGTTGGTTAAATGAAGATGCTATAGAGCAAACCATAGTATATCAAGAGATATTCCAACGAGGCAAAAACCTCAACCGGGTTGCTTTTCTAAAAAATCCACAACTCTATTGAAAGACTTGAAGATAATAGGAATTATTTGGTAAAAATTAAAATATCATTTACAAATACTATTTTGGTTCAATCTTGAGATTAACAGTAACATAAAAAAGAACAACAATAACCAAACTGATGAAGATATTACCATAAAGTGCAACCATGATTTCACCTCGAAAAAAAGCAGTTAAAAAAACACACTTCAGCACATGATAACACAATATACTACATGTAAGCACTTGTCAATAAAATCCCCAACCGGGTTGCTCTTTCCCCTCGCATTCATCCCAACCGGGTTGGGGATGTTTAGCCAAAAATTGGCAGTTTGTGGCTAAAAAGCTGTTTGACAAATACCCCTTCTAATTGCTGATATCTGTAGATTTATACCCACCCATCAAAATTTTTTTCAAAAAAAAAGTCTATTTTTCAAAAAAAATTTCGAAAATATATACATCAGATTCTGTCTGAAATTTTAACAAAAATCTCTAAATTAATTTCCTGAATGGAAATTTCATTTCTCCAAGGAGCATATCATGTTCGCTAATCCCGTTATATCTAATCTGACTTATTTTTGTACCAGAAGAACCGAAGGGGGTAAAATGCGTTTCAGACCCCACATCAACAAAGAAACAGGGGTGGATGAAGTTGCAAATATCATCGGTTATTGCTTCGCCCTGGCTCAGCAGAAATACGAAATGGGTATTCACGCTCTGGTGGTGATGAGCAATCATATCCATTATGAACTTACTGACACAAAAGCTAATCTGCCTGCCTTTTTCCATCATGTTCACAGAAATATTGCCAATTGTATCAATGATCTGCAGAACACCAAAGGGCCGGTCTGGTCCAGGCACAAGCCCGGAAAATCAATTTTGGTTAAACCAAATGATGTTTTGAGAAAACTTACCTACATAATGTGTAATCCCACGGAAGCTGGATTGGTACCGGAGCAAAGCGAATACATATCCCTGGTTACCAAACCTGAAGATTTCGAGAACGGGGAAACAGAATTCGAATTTACCCTTCCCAAATACTTTTTCAGTTCCAAAGGGAAAATGCCCAAAAAAATCAAGTTGAAAATCACCATTCCTCCGGGGACACACGAGGGAGCTCCTGAGAAATTTGTCAACAATCTCAAAGAAAGAGTTTCCCAGAGGCAGGCTGCCATAAAGGAAAGACGCGGCAATCGTCCTTTTTTGGGTAATGATGCGATCTTGAAACTGGATCCTTTTTCAGTACCAAAAAACGGGGTAGAAGATGGAGGATTCAATCCGATGATAGTTTGTCTGGATACGGTGATGCGGATAGCTTATGCCTGTTTTTTGAAGAATTGGAGGAAAGCCTACCGGGAGGCCTTGCGAGCGTATAGAGCCGGGGATAAACATGTAGTTTTCCCGTATGGGACGTATAAAATGGCCCTGGAGCATGATATCAAGGTTGAACAATCCGGCTGCCAGGTAGCTCAAGAGATGGGGATTATACTGCCCAGCTTCATGTAGATAGTTGCCGGGTATAATATGGGGAAAAAGAAATTGTCAGGGGGAAATCAGACTTTCGGCATACCAGATTATTTGCCGGCCACAAATCACATCTGCTTATCAGCAATCACAATAGTTAGTTCCCGTCCCAGAATGGGGGTTATTAACTGAATGAGAAGATTGGCTCAGATGCGAGGAGTAACTTCGCAGATATAGCCACTACTATTTCAAGCAGTTATGACAAAGTAGATAGAGGTGAAATTCCGTCGTCAGACGAAGACTCCCATTTTTGGGATGGGAACAAGTTAAAGAACAATTATGGAAGTAAAATTGGGGTAATTTGACGGAACTGCCGCCCACCGGGAAGTTGTTATCCCCAACCGGGTTGTTTTTCATCATCGCTCGCTTGGCAACCGGGTTGGGGAACAGGGTGGTGAGCAACCGGGTTGGGGAACAGGGTGGGTGAGCAACCGGGTTGGGGAACAGGGTGGTGAGCAACCGGGTTGGGGAACAGGGTGGTGAGCAACCGGGTTGGGGAACAGGAATGTGAGCAACTGGGTTGGGGAACAGGGAAGTTGGGAAGTTAGCAACCCGGTTGGGATTATTCTTTCAGATCCAAGTCTTTGATTGCTTTTTTTCTCATTTTGAATTTCTGAATTTTTCCGGTTACGGTCATGGGGAATTCATCTTTGGATTTTACGAATTTCCAGTATCTTGGGACTTTAAAATGGGCAATTTTGCCTTTACAGAAAGCCTTTGCTTTTTCAGCATTGAGGTCTGACCCTTTTTTAGGGAGTACCCAGGCCATTAATTCTTCTCCATATTTTTTATCGGGAACTCCGATAACGTATACATCAATGATATCGGGGTTTGTATGCAGAAATTCTTCTATTTCTCTTGGGTAAAGGTTTTCGCCACCTCTGATTACCATTTCTTTGATACGTCCGGTTATTTTGACGTAGCCTTCATTGTCCATTATACCCAAGTCACCTGAGTGAAGCCAATTGGATGAGTCTATAGCTCCATCTGTTGCTTCAGGATTATTGAAGTAACGGCTCATTACATTGTAACCTCTGAAACAAATTTCTCCCTGACTTCCTTTGCTGACAGTATCTCCGGTAGCAGGTTCGATAATTTTTAATTCTTGGCGTGGCATTACTTTTCCTACAGTGGAAGTTCTTTGTTCGATACTGTCTGATATTCTGGTCATTGTAGTAACTGGTGAACTTTCTGTTTGTCCATATGCAATTACAACTTCTTTCATATTCATTTTTTCAATGACTTCTTTCATTGTTTCAGTGGGGCAGGGAGCTCCGGCCATGATGCCTGTTCTCAGAGAGGAGAAGTCTGAATTATTGAATTCAGGGCAGTTAAGTTCGGCGATGAACATTGTGGGTACTCCGTGGAGAGCAGTGCATTTTTCTTCTGAGACGGCTTTCAAAGTAGTTTCAGGTTTAAAAATTGGTCCTGGAATAACCATGGTTGCTCCATGGGTTGCACAGGCAAGATTTGACATAACCATACCAAAACAATGGTAAAAAGGTACCGGAATACAGAGTCTGTCCTGATCTGTAAAGTTCATTACTTTAGCAACATGATATCCATTGTTGAGGATATTGAAATGGGTGAGAGTGACTCCTTTGGGGAACCCGGTTGTGCCGGAAGTGTACTGGATATTAATATCGTCATCCGGGTCGAGTGATCTCGTAATCTTACTCAATTTATCGTTGGGAATGTTGGTGCCGTCTTCCAACAGTTTGCCAAAAGAATACATACCGCCTTTGGTTTGTACTCCTTCATCATCCATTAGAATTACATTTTTAAGCTTGGGCAATTGAGAGGCTTCCAGTTCACCGGGTTTGGAATCATGAATTTCCGGGCAGATTTCAAGCAGCATTTCTTTATATTTTGATTTTTTGAACGCATCCATCAGAACTATGGACTGGGTTTCCGATTGTTCCAATGCATATTTTAATTCATGAGTACGATAGGCCGGATTGATATTTACGCAAATTGCACCAATTTTTGCAGTGGCAAATTGTACAGCTGTCCATTCCCAGCGGTTTATGGCCCAAAGGCCAACTCTGTCACCTCTTTTGATTCCGATACTCAACATACCTTTTGCCAGATCATTGACAACCTGGTTGAATTTTTTATATGTAAAGCGGAGGTTTTGTTCTTTGCTGATTAGAGCTTCATTGTTGGGGTATTTTTCAACAGTGTGTTCGAGCATTTCCCCAATAGTGAGGTACATCATGGGATAGTTTGTTGAACCATAATCATAACTGGGATTTTTTACTGTCATAAAGATATTCTCCTTTGCAGAAAAATTAGAGTAAAGAAAGTAAAGACAGATGTTTTAGTGGAATGAATTAATGAATTAATGTAATATCCTGAATCTTGCAGTTTTTGCAAGAAAAATCAAAATTTGATGCCACCGAATCCACTTATATCTGTATTTTTCTTGGGAAAATTAAGTTTTCTAAGGACTCCGTGGGCACATCTGGCAATTTTTTTGTTGGGTTTGCCATTGAGTCTTGCCGAAGTGTATCTGATTTTGCCCTGTCGACCACTGATTTGATAGTTTATTTGTATTGAACCTTTGGATGGAATGCATTTGCGGGCAATTTTGTTGATAATGCCCTTGTTAACTACTGAATTTATCTGAGCTCTGGATAAGTTGACTTTATCGAGGGAATAAACTTCGAGTTTTTTTCCGGAGCTTCCGGAGTATTTTTCTGAATTTGAACTACTGGATTTACGACGTCTTCTCCTGCGACGTCTTCTCCTTGATTTTTTTTTCTTTTTGTTCTTTTTACCGCTCTTTGAAATGACGTTTATATCATCGTCGATTTGTGAACTGGTTGTTTTGCGACTGGATTTATCGGAAGAAACCACTGTCTGATACAAGACAATAGGCAATACAACAGCAACTACAATTGCAATTCCCAAAATAAAAGAGAGTTTGAAAGTTCGAGATTGTCGCTTTTCTTGAATAACTGTTTCTTTTTCTACTTCTTCCCTTCGGTTCAATTCCATTCTGCGCAAAAATTCTTCCATGAAACCGTCAAAATCTGGGTGTTTTTCCAGTTGTTTGCGAGAGCCTGTATCTATATTGACTATGATATGATTGGGCATGATTTCCTGATCAAGTGCCTTTTCCCTTATTTCGCGGGCACAATAGGGACCATAGTCAAGCCGCCCCTTTTGAACCATATATTTTTTCTCTTCTTCACTTTCCTCCTGAAAACTTTCCAGAAGATCAACCATGATGACACTGTTTTTTACCTTCTTCTTCATTTTGAAACTCTGTTCAAAATCTTGATAAAAACTGATTGTGTCGGGATGACGTTCCTGAGGTAATTCGGAGAGTGCTTTTTTCAAAGCTTCAAAGGTGCCCTGGGGAGTATCCTTTTTGAGATCGGGATTTCCTTCTTGGTCAGGTTTTCTGCCGCTGATGATATAATTGCAGACAACAGCCAAAGAGTAGATATCACTGCGGTGATCAGGCGATTTTCGATTTTTTATCTCCGGAGCTATGAAGGCTGAGCTGGAGTTATCCAGCAATTCCATGGTGCTTATGAAGCCGGAAAAGCCGAAGTCCGCTACTTTGATGCGGCCAACATTTGAGATGAGGATTGAGCCAGGTGTGAGAAAACCGTGTTCAAAATGAGAATGAATATCTTCGAATAATTTGCAAATATGAAAAATTACAAGTTTAGCAAATTTAAGGGGAGCTCCCAAAGGATATTGTTTTTTAATAATATCTGACAGTTTATCTCCTTCTACAAAAACGGAAGCGACATAGGGAACCTTTTTTTCCGGGTCGATATATCCGCCTCCCAGAGACTCGACCATGTTTTTATGAATGAAGCCTTCCAACTGCTTGTAATTTTCAATTATATTACTGGCATTTTCGTGATATGCAGGGGGAATGAGTCTGATAACAGCAAGTCTCTGGCTTGGAAGATGAACAGCTTTGTATTTGGAGCCCAGAAAATCATTTTCCAGAAAACCGATGATTTTGAATTTCTTTTTTATTATAAGACCTTTGGATAGTTTTGCCATCTTTCACCTTTGGTAATACAGGCTGGAAAATACTGAAAAAACCTCTGTTTTTTTGCAAAAAAGATACAAAGGCTTTAATCTTTTATGGTTGAAGAAGAAATAGTCAAAGCTTATCAACTTTATGTTTTAAATAGTTCCCAAATTCAACCACAGCCAAATAACCTGATTGGAATTTTTTCCATAATATAGTAATGATTTGGACTATTCAACAATAAAACCAAGAATAATATCTAATTCGATCGTAAAATACTATGACTTGCAAATCTGGAAATTTTATGGGCGTCAGCCGTCGAGACTTTTTAAAGATTTCAGGCGCTACTGCTTTGATTACTGTAAATCCTTTTCTGGCGTCAGCCGTAAATCCTTCCCCGGATTCGGCTGCACCGGTATTTTCCACAGGTATGTTCAGGGGTAATTCAACTCATACTTTTTATGGAAAAGGACCCGTTTCATCCCATCCCCAAGTTGTCTGGAAAAAACAACTGGGTAAATTCAAAGCTAAAGGAAAAAATAAAATTTGGAGTGGAACAGGATGGACAGGAACAGCTGTGGCTGATGATAATTTTGTTTATACAGGCTCCCTGGATTCCAATCTTTATTGTTTCTACAAAACGACGGGCTACCAAAAATGGAGTTTTCAGGCAAAAGCCATGTTTAAAAGTTCACCTGCCCTTTATTTGAACAGGATTTTTATCGGTAATGTAGATAATTATATTTACTGTATCAGTGCGGACAAAGGCAAGCTATTATGGAAATATGATACAGGTTCGGATGTTGATTCTTCAGCGGTTATAGCACAGGGTCGAATGATTATTGGGGGAGAAAGCGGTTGGCTCAACTGTTTTGAACCAACAACGGGTTCCTTGGTCTGGCGCACTTTTCTAAAGGGAAAAAGTGGAAAAAAAGGCTCAGATGGAATTGAGAGTACTCCGGCAGTATATGGAAAAGTGGTTTTTACCACCAACTATCACGGGGATATCATTGCTTTGAGTATAGATGACGGCAGCATTATCTGGAAAAATTCTACCGGTGACGATACAGATGTTTCTCCTGTTGTTGCAGCAGGAAAAGTATTTGTAGCGGCTGAAGAAAAAAAACCTTATGTTTTCGCCTTTGATATTGCAACCGGAAAATTGATCTGGAAATGGGGTGGATGGAAAACCGGCGGGTTTTGGTCTACACCGGCTTACAGCAAGGGTTGCCTTTATATAGGAGGACATCACGGTCGTATTTATTGTCTGGATGCACACAAAGGAAAAGAAAAATGGAGTTTCAAGACTTCACGACCCGTGTGGAGTTCTCCGGCAATAGTTGACCAGAAAGTAATCTTCGGTTCTTATGATGGATACCTTTATTTGTTAAATTCTGTTTCAGGCAAATTAATTTCCAAAATTAATTTGAAGGGACGAATTATTTCTTCTCCTCTGATTGACAGAGGTAATATCTACATAGGCACGGCTAATGGCAAATTTTATTGTTTAAAATAAAACCTTTTTCCGTTACAATAATGCAATAAAATCGGAAAATTCAACTAGATTAGTTCCCATCCCAGAAGTGGGGTTTTTGGCTGGATAAGAAATTTGTCTCAGAAGCGCGGAATAACTTCGCCGACATAGTTGACACTATTTCAAGAAGTTATGACAAAACTGATGAGATGAATTTCCGTATTCAGACGATGACATCCATTTTTGGGATGGGAACCAGATTAACTGGTTCTTGTCCGGGAATAACGATGCAAGTGTAAGATAATTGTTGTTCTTCAAGTGTACAGTTGTTTCTTTCTGCCTGTAGCAAGTTTTGCCGCCAGGGACGAATTATCCGATTTATAATAAGTTCCAAATGGAACTAATAAAGGAGCAAAGATATGCAAAAAGAAGGTTTTTATTGTCCCCTGTGTTCAACTAGGGTTTCCAGTGATGATAATTCGTTAGTCAAATTGAAGGGAAAGTTGGAGTCTGATAAATTCTCAGTAATTGTAAATATAGATATTCCCGCTACTCCGGGCAAATACGGAGCAAAATTTCCGGAAGGTGTATTTTTAGAAGAAGGGGCCGAGGTTGAATTTATCTGTCCTCACTGCAACCAGAGTCTCACTATAGAAGACAATCCCTCCCACAGTGCATTGTTTATGGTTAATGAAGATGGCAAAAAGAAGATAATGGCTTTCAATCGTACTTACGGAAAGCACTCTTCTTTTGTATTCTCTGTTGATACAAAAAAATTACTAGCCTCCTATGGTGAGGATCAAAATAAATACGTTGAGCAATTTAACAAAGATATCAATTATTTTGGTTTTTAATTAAAATGGAGGTTATCGGTTGTGACAGAAAGTTTTTGTTTCTGGGGTGGGAACTAGTTCCCATCCCAGAAGTGGTGTTTTTGACTGGGGAAGAAATTTGATTGAGAAGCGCGGAGTAACTGCGCCGACATAGTTGCCACTATTTCAAGAAGTTACGACAAAGCAGATTAATTCAATTTCCGTCGTCAGACGATGACATCCATTTTTGGGATGGGAACTAACTACAATTGAACAAAAGCAGGTACAGGGGAAATGCCGGTTTACATCAGCAAATAAAAGGGTTATTATTTAGTTCTCATCCCAGAAGTGGTGTTTTCGGCTGGGGAAGAAGTTTGATTGAGATGTGCGGAATAACTTCGCAGATATAGTTGATGCTATTTCAAGAAGTTATGACAAAGCAGATCAATTAAAATTCCATCGTCAGACGATGACATCCATTTTTGGGATGGGAACTATTTAGCTCTCGTTTCAAGAAGGGCAACAAGTTCCCCGAATTTTTGCAAGGAGTATCAATGCCAAAGATTAATACGGCTTCACGATCAATTCAGGTTAAAATTGTTTATTATGGTCCCGGTCTTTCCGGCAAAACCACTAATTTAAAACAATTAAAAAAAGCTTTGTCAAAAGACAGAGTTGGTGAAATGATGTCTCTGGACACCAAAGGTGATCGCACCCTTTTTTTTGACTGGATTCCGGTAAAATTGGGTAAAATACGGGGATTTGATATCAAAATTCAATTATACACCGTACCCGGCCAAATAAGATACAACAAAACCAGAAGACAAGTTTTGCGAGGGGTAGATGGGGTGGTTTTTGTAGCCGATTCCCAAAAAGCTGCTTCGGAACAAAATGTGTACAGTTTTAATAATTTGAGGGAAAATCTTTCTCTGTTGAATGTAGATCTGGAAGATCTTCCTCTGGTTATTCAATGCAACAAGAAAGATCTACCCGAAACCATGTCCACAAGAGAGATGGCTCTTTTATTGAACAGTGAACATATTCCATTTACAGAAGCAATAGCTTTTAAGGGCAAAGGTGTCAGTGAAACTTTACGTCTCATCACCAGGCTGGCGTTGAAAAAAATTCAGAAATACCTTGATCCGGATCGTATTAATCAACTCAAAAGTTCTGATATGCCACTTGACGGCGACAATTTACTACAGGATATAATCAATGATAAAGATCTGATTCGGGAAATAAAAGAAACTGAAAACAGCGATGAAAATGGCAAAAAAATTGAAAATTTGGAAATACCTGAACCTTCAGGTGAAGAAAAAAATGCCAAAGCTTCCCTTGGACTGAAAGGTGAATCTGCCGACAATTCAGGTGCAGATTCTTTTGAGCCTGAAAAAGAAGTCGAAAAAGACAAGGATGAAACAACTTCAAGACCTGTTGCAGCTTCCGAGCAGGTTGAATCTTCTTCAAAATCGGAAAAGCAACAACAGGAAGTTGAAATGAAAACCAAAAGTTTCATGGAAGGGAAAGAATCTGTTCAAAGGAATATCAATGAGCAGAAAATCAAAGAAAACTCCGTCGAGGGTACAGCGGAGTCATCAGTTGAAGGCAACCCGGTTGAGAGTAAAGCGGAGTCATCAGTTGAAGGCAACCCGGTTGAGAGTAAAGCGGAGTCATCAGTTGAAGGCAACCCGGTTGAGAGTAAAGCGGAGTCATCAGTTGAAGG
>JAWLEA010000004.1:42345-74613 GCA_041686345.1 Polyangia bacterium
CAACCCGGTTGGGGAAGTTAGTCAGGAAATAGAACTTGAAATTGAACCTGCAGACTCCGATGAAGAAACCAGTCAGGAATTTGAAATAGAGGCTGAACCACCTGATGAAGAAGAAATTATTTCTTCCCCTCCTATTGAACCCAGAATAGGCAGATCCATCAGCAACAATTCAAAAACTTCCAAAAAAAGTTCCGGGATGTTCAGGAGCCCTGTATCCGGAGTTTTCAAAAGAAAAACACTTGAATCTCAAAACGAAGAAACAGACAATGAAATTGAGGAATACAAATCCAAAGAAGAAAAGATAGAAAATCTGGAAACTGAAATTTTGATTTTGCAGGATCAGATCAAAATCCTCAAAAACAACAATAAGGCTCTATACAGTTCAATGCGAAAAATAGACAAAAAATTGAACGTCATGAGCAATATCTTTGCTCGTCTCTCCAAACAGCTCAATCAATAAATTCCAATCGGGAAACAATTTCAAAATGGGGGGTCTTGGGCATGGTGTTAACCAGAGTTACCTCTTTGATTTGGTAGGATTGTTTTGATAGTCTGTCCAAATCTCTTTTTCCTGCCATGGGATCACAGGAAAACAAAATAAGGTTTTTTACTTTTGCAGAACCAATTTTTGTGATCATTTGTTTGCTCAACCCGGTTCGGGGTGGATCCAGAACAATAAGGTCCGGTTTTTTGAAAAATTTGAACTTTTTATCTTTGATTTGAATAACTTTAACTGACTGGTCAAAATTCTTTCTGAAAGCTTTCACTGCCTGAGCTTGTGATTCAACTGCAACAACTTCGGCTTTTTGGGTCAGCAATCTGGTAAAATTTCCTGCTCCGGCATGAAATTCCACAATAGAGTCCAATTTTGCGATCTTATCCAGATAATTGGCCAGGACTTGCAATAATTGAAGATTTGCGTCTATTCCCGGTTGGTAAAAACTATCAGCATTGAGATAAAGAGGAGGAAGATCCGATAAATCACAAAGCTTCAACCAGGGAGAACCGAATTGATATTTATCCCATTTGATTCCCAGGAGGTTTTTGTTTTCCAGTTCAGAAAATCGAGTTTGCAATTCTGATTCGTTTTTTGAGCATTTTCCCTGGACAGAAAGAATAAACTCTCCTTTTTCATTCCAGACAACTTTGATCTCTCCTTGTCCCTGAGCAGGAAGAAACTCATTAATGGTTTTAAAATTATTACCGTATTTTAATATTGGGCATTTTTCCGGATAGACCAATTTATTTGAACTGCTTTGTCGGTACCCGCATTTTTTATTGGCAAAAGCGAGACGATTTCTGGTTCTGTAACCCAAAGTTGATGGAGTTGAAATAATGGATCCGGCTTTTTCCCAGTCAAATTCAGTTTGTCTCAAAGCCCGTTCCCAAATTTCCAATTTGGATTGGGTTTCAATTTTGGCGGAAACACACATCCAGGGACAACCGCCACAACGATTATCCATTGAGGCAGGATTATCCGGATAAAGAGAACATGGTGATTTTATTCTTTCAGGAGAAGGTTCAACCAAAGATTTTGCCGTTGTTTCATGCCATCTTTTTTTTGAGGAAGGCAGAGTATCTTCGATAATAACCTGATCTCCGGGAACTGTGGCGGGAACGAAATAAGTATGATTGTTGTGGTGAATAATTCCGTTTCCGGAGTTGCCGGCCAGTGATTCAATTGTTTTGGTTATTTCCATTGTATTTCCTTTTTGCTGGATTTTTACACAAATTCAGAGTTTGCTGTTGTTTTGTGAAAATCTGATAAGGCTGGTGTTTAAAGCCAGAGGTAGTTTGTGATCAGTAAGGGAAGCGAGATTCAGCAGCGCCAGATGAGCCTGTTCCAGATGAGAAGGTTGCTTGAATATTTTATTGCCCCGAATATCCTTGCCTGAAAGAGCCAGTCTTATATAAGTGCTGGAATCAACGCTGTCAACCTTTAGTTGCCTTATGATCTCAGGTTTACCAAATCCAAAAAGATGAAGGGGAAGATCCGGAAAAATCTTTCTGGCGATTTTTACGGCTTTCAGAATAAAGGAAAAATCCTTCTTTCTCGGTACCAGGCTGCCTAAGGCTATACCCTCGAAAGGAAAGGAAGTGAGGGTTGTCAACTCTTGGGAAAAAAGATCAAGATTGTCTATAACAGGAACCGAAGCGTATAGTTTTAATTTTTTTTTTCTTTTATTCTCAACAGCATAAACAGCATTTTTAATGGATAGTCGCAGATGTTTTTCCATCTTTTTTTCTGAATCTCCCGGAGTTACCGGAAAATCTACGGTAAAAGCGTATTGAGCAAATTTTTCCTGAAGCTCAAGCAAATCACGTGGATCCACTTTTAGCTTTTCATTTTTGAAATTCAATTCCAGACTTGAAAAATAATCATTTGAAATAATGGTGCCTCCATATTTGATATAACCGTAGGAACCCGAATCTATCCACAGAGGAACAGCGATTTTTTCACAGAATTTGTTTATTTTGTGTTGATTGTCATTTTTTTCATTATTTTTCATCTGAGCCAGAAAAGGATAGGAAATCAAGGCGCCTTTGGAAATGAGATGAAGATAGGGAATAATAAAGGAATTGAGAGCACCTTTATAGTTGATTACGGGGATAAATTCGGGATAATTTTTACAGGGATAAATCATGTTATGGGCTCGCCTGCAGCAAAAGATTGTTGTTCCCACCCAAAAATGGATGTCATCGTCTGAAAATGGGGCAGAACCACCTTCTGAATAATTGATATCCCTTAGAAAAATTAGTTGCAACCATAAAATTCATCAGCCAGGATAAAATATATTAAATTCAGTTGGAGTTTACGATTGCAACTGAGGAATTTGCATTGCATGATCATTTATTTTGAGTTATTAAAGTATTTGTTCTGGTTTTCAGATTGTCTAATTGGCGCTTTTCTGGTCAATGGTACAGGTTTGTTATTATTTATGTTTAAAGGTATTATTTTTCTTCTTGGATTAACGGGGATACTGGTCTTGTCCGGTAAAGCTTCCGCTCAATCAAAAGAGAGGTTTGTGCTGACAGCGGGTGGAACTTCTTTTCCACTGGGAGGTAATTTCCAGGCGAGATACAGATATCTGTTCAATGATTCTTTTTCTGCGGCCACCGGAGTTTCCCTGTTGGGGTTTAATAGTTCGAGTCAACATCTTGCTGTTGGTTATTTGACTAGCCGAGCCATTTATACCATAGATTTTCTTTCTTATATCCCCTCTGTTTTTATTGGTGGAGGCGGAGGTGGGGGTAAAGGAACTGCCTGGACCGAAATAGATACGTCCTGGTTTGTGGAAGCCGGAATAGCTGTTGATTATCTCTATTCGCGCAAAGTCAAACTGGGGCTTTCCCTGTCAGCTTCTCAATACTATTTCAACCGGGAGTTTGATCAACAGAATTTTTATACCCAAATTTTTGTATCTGTCAGATGTATCTGGGTGTTAGGAGAAACATGGTAAAAAAAATTATCTTTTTGTCTTTATGTATCATTCTTAACTTGGTTTTATTTTCGTGTAAATCCGACAAAGAAAAAGAAAAAATTTCCAAACCTGTTTTGGAGAAAAAAATCAATGAAAATAATGATGATCTGGTATCAACAGAAATTTTGCAGAGAAAAGAGGCAAATTCTGTTGCATATGTTAAAACCATAATGTTGGTTTTTAACAGAAAATCTCCAAGGTTTATAGAAAAACTCGATCCCGACAAAAGAAAAGATGTCAAAATCAGATCCGCTGTTGAAACAGAAAATTTGGTAAAAAAAATATTGAAACAGGTTGAAAATGGAGTTGATTTTGAAAATTTGATGGAAAAATATTCAGATAATCCCAAATCCTGGAAAGATGATTTTATCAAAAGAGTGACTTTGCAAGACAGTGCCAGTGTGATGAGAAGATTGGTATTGCGTTTGAAACCGGGTGAAGTAGGAGTGGTTAAAAATTCAAAAGAATACTTGATTATAAAAAGAATTAAAAATCCCCCCAAAGTAAAAAGTCCCGACAGTGTAGAAATTTTGAAGAGAGCTCCCGCCAAAAAGAAGGTAAGTTTCAAGGTTATCAATATTCCCTGGAGGTATTTAAAAACCAATTATGGTGAAAATTTTCCTGATAAAATAAAGCGTTCTCAACAGCAAGCGGCTGATTTGGCTAAAAAAATTCTGAAAAAATTACAGAAGGATCATAATTTTGATTCTCTTCATAATCAACATAATGTTCCTTTGCCGTCCAACAAAAAACATAAACATGGTTTTTCCCCTCTCGACAAAAAAGATGGGCACCATGATCACGAGCATGATCATAAAAACAAGAAAAACATGCAGAATATGTCGTCTTTTGTCAAAATCCATCGTTTGGCAGTTAGATTGAAGGTTGGAGAAAGTGGTATTATCACCAGTAAATACGGTTATCACGTTGTTAAAAGGTTTAAATAAATTAAAATAGTTCCCGTTTCAGAAAGGGAGGCATTGGTTTTGAATTTGGAAATAGTGTCAACTGTATAAGCGAAGTTATTCCGTGCATCTCAATCCAATTTCTTCACCAGCCAAAAACCCCCATTCTGGGATGGGAACTAAATAGATTCTTATATAAAGTTGATTACATAATTAATTTTGCTAAAGTATATAAGTTTTCCTCTTTATTTTTTCAGGATGAAATTTGTATTTTACTAATTTGTAATAGTTTTTGAAAAGCAGTTTGGATATTGATCAATTCCAAAAGGAATTACAATTTATCCAAAATCGGCTTCAACATATAAACTTATAATTTTATGCAGGAGACCAAAATGTTCAAAAAATCAGTTTTTGCTTTACTTATGCCTTTTTTATTTTCTCTGACATTTATCGGGTGTGAACCTGAAGAGTCTGAAGATAAAGAAATCTGCAACAATAACCAAGACGATGATGGCGATGGTCTGGTTGATTGTGCGGATATGGAGTGCTGGGGTCATGTGGGATCACCCAATGGACAGCAGATTTGCCAATCCAGTGAAAGTCATTGTGATGATGGCTTCGACAATGATGCCAATGGTGAAGTTGACTGTGACGATCCCAATTGTGCCGATGATCCGGTTTGCAATGAGGAAGAAACAGAAACGGATTGCACCGACGGAGTTGACAACGACGGCGACGGCGATGTGGACTGCGATGATTCCGATTGCGCCGACGATCCTGCTTGCAGTGAAGTAGAAACCGATTGCACCGACGGAGTTGACAACGACGGTGACGGTGATGTTGATTGTGATGATGAAGATTGTCTTGACGATCCGGCTTGTATAACTCCTGATGAAGATTGTACAGATGGAAGCGACAATGACGGTGATGGCGACATAGATTGTGCTGATGCCGATTGTGACGGTCAGACCGGGCCTGACGGTCAGACTTGTGAATTGCCAGAGAGCAGTTGCAACGATGGCTACGACAACGATGGCGATGGCGATGTTGACTGTGATGATTCCGATTGTGCTGATGATTCAGCCTGTATTGTGGGAGAAACCGACTGCACTGACGGAGTTGATAATGACAGCGATGGCGATATAGATTGTGCTGATGCCGAATGTGAAGGCGAAACCGGGCCTGACGGTCAGACTTGTGAATTGCCAGAGAGCAGTTGCAACGATGGTTATGACAACGATGGCGACGGCGATGTTGATTGCGATGATTCCGATTGCACCATTGCCTGTCTGAATGTTGGTGATCTGATTATTACCGAGTTAATGAAAGATCCCAATCAAGTAAGTGACAACAATGGAGAATGGTTTGAATTGTATAACTCTTCTGCCAGGGATATCGATTTGCGAGATCTGGTTATTTTTTCCCAGACTTCCGGCGGCAATGATGCCACCCATCTGATTACAGCTTCCGGGGAAGTGGTTATTCCTGCAGGTGAATATGCAGTTTTGAGCATAAATGGTGATACAGTTACCAATGGTGGTATTTCCGTACTTTATGAATACTCAAATATAAATCTTTCCAATGGTGGCGATAATCTGGGCATCAGAACCGTAGACGGAACTGTTCTCGATGAAGTTGCCTATGATGAAATAGACTATCATGACATGAGTGGCATGTCCCTTTCCCTCGATCGTGATTATCTCAGTCCTGTCGATAATGATGACAGTGCCAACTGGTGTTATATAGTCAAAAGATATAATGCTTCTGATTACGGAACTCCGGGAGAGGCCAATCCTTCTTGTCTCAGAGAAACCAATTGCAATGATACTACAGACAATGACGGCAATGGTCTGGTTGACTGCGAAGATTTTGCCTGTGCTTTCGATTCCAATTGTACCAGTTATAATGTACCGGGATCTGGTGATCTCATCATTACCGAAATCATGGCTGACCCGGGAATTGGAACTCCGGACAGTGAATATGAATGGATTGAAATTTATAATACCTCTATCCATACGATGGAATTGAACGGATTGGTACTTTGTGATTCTTCTTATGATCAACATTGTTTCTTCTTGACTCACGGGAGTTCCATGGGCTTGGACTCAGGAAATTATGCAGTATTTGGTTACAAATCCGAAAATGTTCCGGGAGCCATTTCAGTTATTGAATATGATGCTGCCATTATGCTCAGCAATTCCAGTGACGGAGTTACCCTGATGCGTGATCACGAAAGTTCCACCCCTGTAATTATCGATTATGTCAATTACGACGCCATGAGCGGCTGGGATTTCATGACAACCGGCGCTTCCCTGCAATTTTCCTCCGATGCTACCCAAAGTATGACTCTTAATGATGATCCTGTTTACTGGTGTGCGGCTACTACTGTTTACGATGCCACCAATCTGCTTATGGGTACTCCCGGTTCTGTAAACGATGTCTGTGAAATTATTCTGCCCGAAACCGATTGTGACGACGGAGTTGACAACGATTCCGACGGTCTGACAGATTGTCTCGATGGTGATTGTGACGGTTTGGCCGGCGATGGCGGGACCTGTGAGTATGGCTACGAAAGCAGTTGTTCTGACGGCTTTGACAACGATGGTGACGGCCTGGTTGATTCTGCCGATCCCGATTGCGCAACCGGCGGCAGTCTGGTGGCTTATTTCAGCGAATATGTTGAGGGTTCTTCCAACAACAAGGCTCTGGAGATTTATATCCAAGACGCCAGCGGAGTTATGGTTCTGTCCGATTGTGAAATCAATAAATATTCCAACGGCGGTTTAACACCTACCAATATCACCCTCGACAGCACTAGTCTTGTCAGCGGAGATCTCTGGGTTATCTGCAACAATTCTGCTGATGCTTCCCTTTCACCCTATTGCGATCAATTCGAGTATCAAATCAATTTCAATGGTAATGACGCCGTGGAATTGGTTTGCAATGGTGTTACCATGGATGTTATCGGTGAAATCGGCGATGATACCTATTTTGGTGAAGATACAACTGAACGCCGCAATGCCGGCATAAGCTCCGGTGATCCCAATGGTTCCGATGCCTTTGATTTTGCAGATGAATGGACTTCTTTTGCACTCGATACCTTTGACGGGCTCGGAGTTCGCTAAACTATCTTTTCCCCTTTGATAACCTAAGGTTATTCCAATTCAAAATGACTGAAAATCAAAAAACATGGACGGTAAAAGAAGTTCTCCGTTGGACAACTGCCAAGTTCAAAGAGGTTAACATCGATACCCCCCGACTTGATGCCGAATTGCTCATTGCCAAAGTTATCGGCAGAGACAGAGTTGGGGTTTATCTCGATTACAATCGTCCCCTCATCCCTGAAGAACGCAAAAAACTGCGGGTCATGGTAAGAAAAAGGCTGAACAGGGTGCCGGTAGCTTATATTCTGGGTAAAAAAGAGTTTTACGGCCTGGAATTTAAAGTATCTCCAGCGGTGCTTGTTCCCCGTCCTGATACAGAGATTCTGGTGGAAACAGCCCTGCAAATTCTTGAAACCGGAGACAGTGTTCTCGATCTGGGAACAGGAAGCGGTGCTATTATTACAGCTGTAGGGTGTAATTTTTCCGGATTGCAGCTTGAAGCTTCCGATATTTCGCCTGAAGCTCTGGCTATTGCTCAGCAAAATACAAAAGCTCAAGGACTCGAGGTTGATTTTTATCTGGGGGATATGTTCCACCCGCTAGTTGGTAAAAAATTTAATCTGATCATTTCCAATCCTCCTTATATTCCTCCGGATACAGCTTTGCAGCCGGAGTTGAAACATGAACCCCAATCCGCTCTGATTACCGGGGATAAGGGCCTGAAATATCTGAAAATTATTATTGAACAGGCTCCTGCTCATTTGCACCCGGAGGGGAAGTTATTGCTGGAATTTGGTGAAAATCAGGAAAAGTTTGTGTTTGAGCAATTGAAAAAAAGGGGATATGTCAATATGAAAACAGTTGAGGATCTGGCAGGTTTACCTCGCATGGCACAGGCACAATATGACGGCTGAAAGTACATCTGCTCAAAAATTAAGAATTAATAAGATATTACAGGTGCTTTCCGAACTCTATCCCCATCCTCAATCGGCTCTGATTGTGGCCAATCCTTTTCAAAGGCTGATAGCCACTATTTTAAGTGCCCAGAGTACTGACAAACAGGTAAACAAAATAACCAGAGAGTTGTTTGAATATTTTCCCGATCCCGCTTCTCTGGCAACAGCTCCTCCGGCCAAGGTTGAAGATATCATCAGATCTACCGGTCTTTACCGCAATAAAACCAAAAATATCATCGCAGCTTCCCGGATAATCATGGAAAAGTTTGCTGGTCAGGTTCCCAAAACCATGAATGAATTGACTTCTCTGCCCGGCGTGGCTCGAAAAACTGCAAATTGTGTTCTCCAGGACAGTTTCCAAATTGCTGAGGGGATTGTAGTTGATACCCATGTGGGTAGATTGGCCATGAGGTTGAAACTCACTTCTGAAACCAAAAAGAACCCTGTTAAAATTGAAAAAGATCTCAAAAGGGTGATTCCTCGCAGTCAATGGCTGGTAATTTCTCACAGATTGATTTATCATGGCCGCAATATTTGCAAAGCCAGAAACCCTCTTTGTAGAAAATGTCGGCTGCTTGACTGGTGTCCTTCGGGGAAAGTTGATTAAACCCTGGCTTGGCAAGTACAACCAGCAAAACTTTTTACTATTAATCCTCTTCTTTACAGAAAATTGATGAGCGATGCAGATCTTTTTCATTATTATATCTATTATTCTGGTAGCTTCAGGCAATTTTTCCTGTTCTTCAGAAAGTTCATCCCCTCAAACAAAAAATAATGAAAACTCCTGGAAATATGTTCCCGATACTTCCAAATCAGTTAAATCAGAAAAAATAGTAGCTGAGGTTGATGAATATCCCGTAACCAAAGAGCAACTTCATGAGTATGCAAAGGAAAACAAACTTTCTAAATCTGAAGCTCTCAGAGAGTTGATAAATCAAACACTGCTTCGTAATGAATTTTTGCACAATTCCCCCCCGGATGAACAAAGTCGTATTTATAAATCTGTAACAGTGTATAATTTCATCAGGGAAAAATTTCTGCAAAATGATGAAACCAACAGCATCAGTGATGAAAAGGTAAAAAAGGTTTATGATGAAATCCAAAGTTACAAGCATTCCCGTCGCTTCAGGAAGTTGAAATTTTATTTCAAACATCAACAATGGCGCCAGACAGTTCAATTGGTGATAAAAAAGAACGCTCTCATCAATAAAGATTCTCGTGCCTCGGCTCTATCCATGTTTAAACTGGTGAGATCATGGCTGCTTGCCAGAAAAGTCGATACCGTCGAAGAATTCCGCAATAGTGCCTGGGTAATCCAAAATTCTTTTTATCCGGTAAGATTTGAAAAAGTTTTACCCCTTTCGGCAAATTGGAAAGAAAACTTTTTCAGAACTGGACGTAATTATAATCAGGTTTTTGTTAATAAAATCTTTGAAATTAAAAAAGAAAATGGGATATCAGAGGTGTTTGAAACAGAGCAGGCAATCCACCTGGTATTCCTTGAAAAGATAATTCCGGCCAAAAACGAGAGTTTTGCAGAAGTAAAAGATAAATTGCGAGCAAAACTGGCTGCAGAAATTCAAGCGAGAAATTTTGAAAAATGGCTCCATCAACTCAGAGCAAAGTATGATATAAATATTTATTATCAATCCTTGTTCAAATAGTTCCTCAACGGAAACCAACAATAAAGGCTTCACAGTGTCAGCATCACCCTTTACTGAATTTTTGGCTGAGATCATCGGTCTGTTACCCAATTCCCTTGGAGTCGTAATTCAGGATTGGGAGGGGGAAACCATCGAATATTTTGGTCATCTCAAAGCCGACGAACTCAGGATCAATGCAGCCCAGTGGGGATTGTTGTGGAGAATGATAAAATACCAGGTAAAACATCCCTATCTCAAAAGTTCTCGGGAAATTATCATCGAAACCGATTGTCAGAAGATTATTATCCACACCCTTTTCGATCGTTATTATCTGGTGATTTTTCTGGAAAAGACAGCTTCTCTCTCGGAAGCCCGCAAGGTTATAGGCGAAATGTCAGACAGAATTATAAAAGAAATGGGCTTCTGATTCTACCCCGGACAAAATCAATTTTCTTCAGGCTGAGACCAGATTTTCGAGATTTATGCACACATGTTTAATTTCTCCATTTTGGAATTTTTCTTTGTTGTCTTCATAGAATTTAGCCATATTTTGGGCATTTTCATCATTGAGCATTCCCATATATTTCATGCCTTTTTCCATATCCTTTTCCGTATTTTCTCCGGAAAGATAATTATTAGCCAACGTAGCAGCAGCAAATTGATTATCTTTGTAGCTTACCTTTTCCAAAATTTCTATTCCTTTGACAATTTCTTCGGGATTGTCTGAGTTTTCCACCATTAATTTACCCTTCAGGGACAAAGCAGTGGAGTCACCAAGGTCGGTCGCCAGATTAAAATATTTATTGGCCTTTTTCTCATCTTTTTTTACGGCAAAGCCCATGAGATAACAGGCTCCCAGTTTGGAAAAAGCCTGGGGATAGCCAAGATGGCCGGCTTTTTCATAATATTCCACCGCTTTATCCACATCCTGCTCTGTATCTTTTCCTTCTATCAGATAATCAGCCAGTTTAAGCATGGCCTCAGACTGCATGTATTCAGCAGCTTTTTTCCATAGATCCAGGGCTTTGTCCAAATCCTTTGGGAGAACAATTCCTGCTTCATGCATAAGACCCAGATTGTAAAAAGCATCGGGATGCTCGAGTCTGGCAGCTTTTTCCCAGAACTTTACTGCTTTTTCAGAGTTTTGTTTTACTACGTGTCCATAGTAATAAAGACAGCCTAAACAACAAAGTGCCTGGGGATATTCTTTGCGGGCGGCTTTTTTGACAAATTGGAGTCCCACCATTTTTTTCCTGGAGTTGAATTCTTGATGTTGAATGTAGGCCAGGCCTGTCAGGTAGAGAGCTTGTGTATTGCCCATTTTGGCCGCTTTTTTCAAATAGTAAACAGATTTGAAGATATTCTTTTTGCAATCCAAGCCGTTTTGAAAAAAAATTCCCAAATTCAAATAACCGTAATCATCCCCTTTTTTACCGGCTCTTTTAAAAAATCGCTGTGCCTTTTTGGTATTTTTTTTTACTCCTATTCCATATGAATAGTAATATCCAAGATCCACAAGTGCTTGGGTAAAGCCCAATTGAGCTGCTTGGTGGAAGTAGCGGGCAGCTTTGGAATAATTCTGTTCAACTCCGGCTCCTTCTTCATAGTGTTTTGCCAAATGATAAACTGACTCAGGATGGGATTGGGCTGCCCTTTGCTGATGGTACTCGAAAGCTGCTCGATACTCTGCTGTTTTTAATTCCTGGTTGTCTGAATTTGTTTGTTGCATGTTTTTTGTGTTTTGGGTCATTTTTGTTCTCCTTGGATTGTTAAAAATATTACGGTTTGGAATAAAACTAAACTTTGCCTATATTTTCGAAATCCAAGACCCCAATCTCTAATTTTTTTTTATTTTTTTTTAGATTATATGAAACAGGATGGTTTATTTGTTGATATTGCTGGTTTATATGAAAGTGAAAATTTTTAGAAAATTATTAACTTTTGGGCTTTTCAATCAGTTTTTGCGAAATATTGTTTATGGACTGGTAGAGGTGAAGTTTAATTCAAAGTTGAGTACCATTGCTGATAAGTTAAGGGTTCAACAGGAGTTTCGCTTGTTCTCAAGGTTCCATTTCCCAATTGACCATAGTAATTGAAACCCCAGCAGTAGATTTCTTCGTCTGTGGTGAGCATGCAGCAGAATTGATCACCACAACTGATTTGCCTGGCGTTATATTCAGGAGCAAAATCATAAACTTGGCATTCTTCCCGATCCCAGCAATGGAGTTTGTGGTTATCGTCAATGGCGCAGCATAGTTCTTGGCCGCAATCGGATTGCAGGTAATTGTGGTCGTCAAGCATGAATTCAGTGGACCAGGGTGGTTCAGACAAAGAACAAGTTCCCCATAATCTTCCCAGAATATCAACTTCTGTTCTTCTTCCCAGATATTTGATTGTACGGGGATAGGTGCTCTCGGAAGAAGGGGAATCACTGCCGACAAAAACCACCTCTCCGTAAACGTTGAGAGCTTTATCAGAAGTAATTTGAATAAAAGGAGGAGCATCGGCCTCAAAGGGAAATTGGGAGGTGCTGGAATCAGCAGAGCTTGTGATAATGATTCGACCTTGGGAATCAATACCTTTCAAGGTGTTGGTGTTGTGAAAACCCAGGGCTTTCAAGGAAGAAGATTCCAGTATACTAACAGGAGTTTCAGTATCAGTGTCGATGCCTTCAAGATCACTTGAACCCCAATACCAGGCTTGACCGTTGGAATCCACAGCGAGGGCGGCATCATCATGGAGACTGAGATCTGTGAGAGTTGCATTATCACCGGTTGTAACAGGGGACATGTAAAAAACTCTTTCATTAACTAATTGTCCGGCAGCAGCGAAGGAATTTTCTCCCCAACAGGAGATTTCTCCTGTTGTTGAGATACTGCAAGAATGCATGAAACCTGAAAAAACATCATCTTGATCAGTAAGAACCAGGGTTGGTAGATAATCTTGATCTTCTTCGACGTAAGGAATTGTATTTCCCCAGCACCACAATTGTTGAGTCGGATCAATCAAACAGGCACCCTCGTTAGCTACTGAAAGTTTTACAACTGTTCCGTCGAAGGTAATCTGCTCAGGAATATGGGTTGATTCTGGCCCATTAACTCTTCCCAGTTTGTTATAGTGGTTCAAACCCCAGCACAGTACTTTGTCATTGCTGTCTATTCCACAGGTAAAACTCAACCCGGCATCAATATATTTAAAGGTATGATCTCCTGAAACAGCAACAGGAGTGGCGCTCGCATCTGTTTCGTCGGGAAGAACACCTGACTCGCCGTAGAGATTACGTCCCCAGCACCAGGCTTTGCCGGCTTCATCGAGACCACAGTTGTGTCCGTTACCCCCGGCTGAAACTTGAACAAATTGGTGATCTCCCGGCACTTTGCTAGGAGAAGTGTTCCTGTCCCAGCACCAGGTTTCGTTGTTTTCATCAATTCCACAGACTTGGGTGCCACCTGCGGAAAAGGATACAAAAGGTGAATCGTGATCAATTTCGATGGCAGTGGCCGCAGCAGTAAGAGAATCATCATTTTCAATGCTATCGGCATAATTGCTTCCCCAACACTTGATTTTTCCTGTTTCTAAAAGAGCGCAACCATAGGGATATTCTACCAGACAGGTAACAGGGGCATCTCCGATTTGGATTTGCTGAACCTGTTCTTCCAGTTCAATTTCTACGGGATAAGGAGTATAGGAATCACTGAAAGAGGTATCATGAGGACCCAGGCCGTTTTCATTGTTTGAGCCCCAACAATATGCCTTGCCCTGAGAGGTTACTCCGCAAGCCCGGAAAAATCCCATGGACATCTGGGTGAATTCGATTTGATGGAATATGGGCTTGGGTAAAACCTTTCTGATTGGTATTTTTCCCACATTGTTGCTGTTGTTTTTGCCCCAGCACCAGGATTGACCTTCATTGTCGGTATAACAAACAGTATCATCGCTAGCTTTGAGTTTGGCTGTCATCAAACGATCTTCCCAATTGCCGTAATCACAACTACTTAAATCAAAAGAACAATTGTCTTTGCAAATAAGGGTTCCCCCTTCCATGCCCAAAGACTCACAACTTTGACCTCTGAGGTTATCCCCTTCACATTCTTCTTCGTATTCAAGCAGACCATTTCCACATTCAGCTTGTTCGGAGCACTCTGAACTGTCTATCTGGCAAGAGCTGGTACACTTGAGGGTGCCTCCTTCAAAGCCTCTGGCATAACAGGAATCACCGCCAAAATTGGTGCCGTCACATTCTTCTCCTTCATCAATTTGTCCGTTTCCACACAATGAAGAAGAGTCATTGTCACAGGCCGCCAGGGAAAGAAAAAATGCAATAAAAACAATATAAACAGATTTGAACATAGTTAACTCCAGATAATTTAATTATTATTAATTTAAATTTAGCACTAAACCCTCCCCTTTTCAAAAAAATATGTTTATATTGAGATAAAACTCAGGTTGGAATTATTGAAACTCAGGTTTATAAATGTTATAACTCGTTGTTTTTTTGATAAATTTTGATGATTCGGTCAAAGCTTTTGTCGACTTTTTCCAGGGTTAACCTGCGCATGTATTCGAGCAGCAGCAGATGCTTTATTTCGGGATGTTCAGGTTTAATCTGTTTTGTGGTTTTATTTCCGTCGGATTTTTTTCTGGTATAGGAAATTTTTTTGTTATCGAGTTGTTTTTTGAAGGAAAGAGCAAGATCGTTAAAATCATCCACCATGAAATCAACTTCTGAGTCAAACACTTTTGCAAGTTCAAGCAGAGGATTTATTCGTTTTTCCAGAAGATCTTCAAATTCATCCTTGACTTTGTTTTCTGTTTGCTCCTGAAATTCTTTTACTTTTTCTTCACTTGCTCTTTTTTCTTCCTGGTTGAAAAGGTCTATCTGTTTTTTATCCATTTTGATCTCTCTCTTTGTAGTTTATGATTTGTTGACAAAGGGCCGCAGCTTTGGAAGCATCTTTGGCATAGCCGGCACAACCCGATTCAATTGCGATTTCCTCGTTCATGGAAGCTCCTCCCGCAATTACCGGGAGTTGGCATCCTTGGGAGCGCAAAACTGAAACCACCTCAGCCACTTCTCCTACAGTAGTTGACATCATGGCCGATAATCCCAGAATATCAGGTCGGTGTTGCTCGATTGCCTGATAGATTCGGGCAGTTTCTACATCTTTGCCCAGATCGATTATTTCATAACCGCTGGTTTGGAGAACGGTTCCCACTATTTTTTTGCCGATATCATGAACGTCGCCCTTGACGGTGGCCAGGATAATTTTTCCTTTGCTTTCATGGTTTTCACCCAAAAGACTGTTTAATCGGTCAAATACGGGAATTGCAGTTTGGGCGGCCAGCATCAGATCCGGAAGGAAAATTTTGTTTTTGCTGTAAAGAACCCCTATCTCTTGCATGGCTTTACCGAGAATATCCTGACTGACTTTCAGGGGGGTTGACTTTTCCAATTCAGTTTCAATGGCTTGATTAAGTTTTTTACTGTCTCCGCTGAGAATCAGATTTATCAGAGCATTTTCAGTGGGCAAATCAGATGCTTTTTGGGGATTGTTGCCCCTCAAGGTAAGAGCGGCTTGCAAGCTGTTGGCGGTAAATTGTGCTGCGGGATCCACAATAGCTGAAGTAAGACCGCCTTCTACGGCTTGTGCCAGAAACACACCATTGAGTTGATCCCGTTTTTTCATGCCGAAACTGAGATTGGACAGTCCCATGGTGGTTTTTATTCCCAATTTGTTCAACTGACGGATTACCTGGAGAGTGATTCCGGGATCTTTTCCCGCTCCAAAAGCCATTACCAGAGGATCTGCCAGAACTCTGTCAGAGGAAATTCCCATTTTTTCGAGATAATCCAGCCCTTCCATAATTTTTTCAACTCTGGCCTCGGCAGTTTTGGGAATTTTTTTGCCCATGGCCAGCAAAATCAACATTCCACCATGAGTTTTGAGCAACTTGCCTTTAAAATCGAGATCTTCGGCAAAACAGCGGGCAGAATTGATCAGAGGGCGACCTGTATATTCAAACAGGGATCTTTCAAGAAATTCATAACTTTGAATATCAAGGGAAAGGGACAGGGAGCTGTATTTGTCCAACTCGTTGATCAAATTAATAAAATGCTGGCTGGTTAGCAGTTTTTCAATTCCCAGATTGAGATCCAGAATTTCACATCCTGCTTTTCTCTGCTCTGAGGCCAATCTGGTAATTCTATCGAATTGGAAATTCCGGATTTCCTTTTGAAATTTTTTGCTGGAGGCCGGATTGATTTTTTCGCCAATACGGGTGAAAGGAAGGATATTTTGCAGATGGGTGCGGGAAGAAAGGGTTGGAGTTAGAATTTTTCCGGGTCCAGAGAGAGGTTTATGCTTGCCAGAAAAGTGGGAAATGACTTTTATATGTTCAGGAGCTGTTCCACAGCAGCCTCCCACAATATTGGCACCGGCAGCAATGAATTCTTCCACATAAGGAGCAAAATCAGCCGGGGAGAGATCGTAATAAAGGTTTCCATCTTTGTATTTGGGGCTTCCGGCATTAGGTTCGACTGAGATGAATTTATTGGTGTAAACAGCCAATTCTTTGACAACTTTGAGTGTTTCTGCAGGTCCCAGACTGCAATTTACTCCCAGACAATCCACATCAAGGTCATTGAACCAGGAAGCAAAAATTGCAACTGAACTTCCGGTAACGGAGCGCATATTTTCGGCAAAGGTCATTTGAACGATCAAGGGCAGGTTGGTTGTAACCTGCCTGATTCCCAGTACTGCAGCTTTACATTCTTTGAGGTCGGACATGGTTTCAACAATGAAGCCGTCTACTCCAGCATCAAAAAGCACCTGAGCCTGCTCAGCAAAAGCCTCCACTGCTTCTTCCATGGAGAAAGAGCCCATGGGTTCGGGAAATTCACCGGTTGAGGAGATATCTCCCAAAACCAGAGCTTTATTAGAGGATGCTTTTTTGGCAATTTTTACAGCTGCGGTATTTATTGTTTTAAACTCGGTTTCGGCTTTCAAAGCTTTCAACTTGGGGCGATTGGCACTGAAGGTATTGGTGAGAATCAGATTGGAACCGGCAGCAACATATTGTTTTTGCAGTTTTTCGACAACCTCAGGATGTTTGAGGTTTAAGAGGACTCCGGGCAGATCACCATAGCCCATTTTGAAAAATTCAGTTCCATAAGCTCCGTCCAGAACCAGGATATTTTTTTGCAGCAATTTATTGAATTCATTTCTGTTCATTGTACCATCCAATCATGCATATTATAGATTTGACAGGAGTTAATATACCTTTTTTGTTGGCTTCCACCAGAGAGAAATCCAGAAATTCCAAAATTAGGTTGTTGGCAGCAAGGGGAAGATCCTGATATCCGGGAGAAAAGCGACGGGTTCCTCTTCCCTTTTCCCGGCGTAACTTTTGATCAAAACACTGATTCAATTCTTCCACGGATTCACTTCCCCAGGCATCAAGCAGCATAGCTTCAAGAGGTTGATTTGAGTGATGCAGCCTGGAAATTTCCCCATCGATCTCCTTGCCGATGGTAGAAGCAAATAAAGTTACTTGTTTTACTCCCTTGAAGGATGCGGGAATCAGATCAACTGCTTGAACAACTGGTATGGTAGTCCAGCAAATAACAGGTTGAACCAGACGGGTACCTGTTTTGTACACTGCAGTAAATTTTGCAGCAAGTTCGGGGTTGCTTATTTGTTTTGCCTTGTAACCGGCTCGATAGTAGAATTTTTTCCTGGCAGGAAAGGCTTTGTATGTGGCAGGATTTTCAATATTAATTTTCACTTAAGCTCCTGGAGACAAAGGTTGGAAATCAAAACTCCCAAGTTGAAGAATTTGGAGTTGCAAGAAATTATTTTTGCTGTACATACAATAGCAGACCTGCTACCGGAGAAGGTTTTTCTCAAAATATCTGATCCGGATGATTTTAGATCAGAATATACCCTTATGCATATTAATCAAATCTTTCTCAAAGACAAACCCACTTTCAGTTTTGAATTTTTCCCGCCCCAGTCTCAAAGCCAGGCAGAAACTCTCTATGAAAACATTACCAGACTGACTCCCCTTGCTCCTTCTTTTATCAGTATTACTTACGGTGCAGGAGGTTCAACCAGAGAGTTGACTCATGATCTTGTGCTTAAACTGAATAAAGATGAGCAACTGACAGTTATTCCTCATCTTACCTGCATAGGTCATCGCAAAAGTGAATTGAAGCAGATGGTTGATTCCTATCGCACCGAATCAATTAAGAATATTATGGCTCTCAGAGGAGATATTCAATCTTTGGATGGAAAGACGGCAGGTGATTTTGACTATGCTTCTCAACTGGTCAGCTTCATAAAGCAAAATTTTCCGGAGATGGGCATAGGAGTTGCCGGTTATCCCAACGGTCATCCAGAAACACCTAATCGTTTGCAGGAAATGGACTATTTTAAGCACAAGGTTGATCAGGGAGCTGATTTTATCTGTACTCAATTGTTTTATGATAATCATAATTTTTATGATTTTCGGGAGAGGATTAGAGTTGCCGGGATTAAAATTCCTCTGATTGCTGGTTTAATGCCACTTACTTCCATAAAAATGATGAAAAAAATGTCCAACGTTGCATTGGGAACTCCTATTCCGGGAAAATTGCAAAAAATAATTTACCAATGCAAAAATCAGCAGGAAATACAGTCAGCCGGAATAGACTGGTCCACGACTCAGGTGGAAAATCTACTCCGGAACCAGGTAGACGGAATTCATTTTTATACTTTGAACCGTTCTCAGGCCACCCTGCAGATTTATAAGAATCTGGAACTTTAGTTGTCAATACAGAATGGGGTGTTTTGACTATGTTCCCTTTACAGAATTGGGGTTTGACAGGAGTGTTTTGTGAAAAACGATAAATTGCTTATTTTTGATCTTGATGGAACTTTGATCGATACCAGAAAAGACATTGTCAGGGCAGTCAACCTCACTCTGGACGAATTGGGTTATCCCCGATGCGGTTTTGAAGAAATAGTCTCTCGAGTTGGTTATGGACCCGGGCAATTGATTTTAAAATGTATTTCTCGGGAACTTGAACCGAAAGATCAGGAAAAAGCCAGAAAAACCTTCAGTCGTGTCTACCACGAAAATCTGATTGAAGATTCAGATTTTTTCCCCGGAATGAAAACAATGTTGGCCGGTTTGGAGCAATTTAACAAAGCCATAGTAACCAATAAATCAACTCCTCATCTGGAAAAAACTCTGAGTATTCTGCAGGGAAAGCATTTTTTCGATCTTTATCAGGGGATCGATGAAAATAATCCCCCTAAACCTGATCCCGAGGTAACTTTGAAAGTTATGCGAATTTTGAAGGCAGATCCGAAAGATACTCTGTTTATCGGGGACAGCGAGATTGACCTGCACACCGGTAAAAATGCCGGAATCAAAACTTGCGGAGTTTTATGGGGTTATCGCAGTGAACAAGAGTTGGCTCGAGAAAATCCTGATTATCTTGTGAAAAACATTACCCGGTTACAAGAATTAATCTTTACCAAATTCGCTGGGAACTAAATTGAACTAAATAGAAACAGTGAGGGTGCGGATGTGGTTGATGAGGGTTTGAATAACCCTTTTGGCAATGTCGGGATATTCTTCCAGAATTTCATCAAAAAGCGAGGGAGAAAATTTTAATAGAGAGGTGAGTTCAAGAGCTTTTACCGAAGCTGTTCTTGGTTTGGAGTCAATCAAGGCAATTTCTCCCAGAACATCTCCTTCATTTAGGGTATTTATCACTTTGTTGACAATGATTATATCCAAACTGCCATTGAGAATAAAATAAAGGCCGTCTCCAGGATCTCCTTCATGAAAAAGAAATTCATCTTTTTGAAGATAAATTTCCTCACCCAGTGCGGCAATTTCCAGAAGGATTTCCGTATCCAGTCTGTTGAAAAAATCAGAATTTTTAAGTTTGAGCCCTTTTTCTATCAATCTGGGATCTATTGTATTTGTCATAAAAACAATAATCAGGAGTTATACCAGAAGGAATCATCACTTTGGTTGTCATAATGCTTTTCTTCAAGATATTCACTCTTGACGGGCCAGGAACTTTTATTGTTTCTAAAATCCTGAAGCCAGTCAAAACTTTTTGCCATTTCATCCAACTGTTTTTTGACGGGCTCGGGAGCTTCTTGCCACAGTTGTTCAATTTTGGAATGATATTCTTCTTCGTCGCAGTAATTATTGAGCAAAATCAGCAATTCCGCCATTAATTCGGTATTTTGAACATTGATGCGAGAAAGTGATTTGGGGAGGTAATTGATCTGGATATTTTCAAATTTATGTTCAGGAAGAATATCGCGGATTTTGGTTCGATCAAGATAATGCCACCAGGTGTTTTCTTTTTCTTTGCGCAAATACCCCTGAGCGGTTGCATAATATTGAGTATTATAATTGTGTTTGTAATCGAGTATTTTGCCTTGGGGTGACATTTCCATGATTCGATGTGAAAAAACCAGAATAACATTGCCTTCGATGGTGCTTTGAATTTGTTTGGCTTTGAGGAGAAGGTAATAATCTTTTCTTTCTCCATTGCGGTAAATAAAAGAAATTTTGCGACCATTACCCCAGAGTATGACAATCAGATATTTGTTGAGAAAATGAAAAGTATTGATGTGATGAAGGGAATAGATTTCTTTGTTTCTCCCCATTTTTACAAAAAGCTGGTGTTTGTCGAGAACTGCAGCCAGAGAATTTTCTTCGATTTTGATTTGTGAAACCATGCCCTCGATTTCTACTTCAGTATCAACCATCATGGATGGAGTGGTGCTGTCCCAAACAAATTGCCCGGTATATATTTTTTGTCCGTCAAAATCTTCTTCCAGAAAAGCAAAATTTTTCAACCTGGAATCGATATTCCAGGGATGGGGAAAAGGACCAATTTTGAACAAATTTTCCTGTTTTTTGTTGATTACAATGAAAGTGAGAGCATCACGCAATTTAGTGGGAGGAATAAGAACCAGGCGATCATCGGTTGTTTCTTTGATAGAAGAAATTTCCGGCCATTCGGCAATTTTTTGTTTTTCCGGCAGAATGTAGATGCGATCGTCAATATTGGCAAATTGAAGATCCTGACTGGCGGCACCCCATTTTGCTTCTGCAGGGATGTGATTGGTTTCAAAGAAATCGTATACAATATCTGGAGTGACTTCTTTCATGGGCAGATAATTACCATCTTTACCGATGATCAGAGTACCTGTTGCAAGTGCTTTTTCTACATCCTCAACCAGAAAGGGCCAATAATCTGCAAGCTTGGGAAGAGCATTCTGGGTGAGAACGGAAATCATGGTGCGAAAGAAAGGACAGGAAAAAAGTTCAGGTTGATTGAGAAGATCGGAAAGAAAAAGACGAACCAGGGTTTTAATGGAAGCTTGTTTCTCTTCTTCCAACTTCATTTCTTCATCTTTATTAAGGGGAGCTTCGTGTTTATTTCCCGCTTTGTCTACATAGATGTTTTCACCATGAGTGCTGGTTTTTCTTGCCTGGAAGGTTTTCATGAAAATATAATCTTGCAGCAGTTCAGGATTTTCCACCAGTTTGAGCAGGGGAATATTTGTATAGGGGCAGCGTTGTTCGTCTTTGCAGGGAGCAGTGCCTTCACGGATCATTTTGATGAAACAACTGACCACGGGATCTTCGGGATCAAGAACTATGCCTTCCGGAGTTTGCAGAACAGTTTCTTTCCAGTTGAGGGCTTTTTCATATTTATCCAGGATTTTGCCTGATTCTTCCAAGTTGTGGATAGGGATAGCATGGGAAACTTCTTCCCCTATTTCATAATATTTGTATCCTTCTTCTTTTTGCATCATTTCGAGAATTGTTTCAAAATCTCGAGAGCGAGACCAGCCAATTCTGAGGTAAAATAAGGGTTTCTTATTGGTGTTTTGAAGATCGTTTCCACATTTGGAACAAAGGTTGCCACCTTGAAGGGAAAGGCAGGAAGGGCAGATAGTCAGCAATTTAATATCTCCTGTATAAAGATGAAGGAATTATTGGTAACAGCAAGACTAAACCTGAAGTTTCTGCTGCCAATAATAACGACTGAACAATATAATAAAATTGATAAAATTTCAATGTATTTAGAACTAGTTCCCATTTATGGGGTTAATGGGCTTCGTTCCAAGTTTTTCCGAAATTGTAATTAACCTTCAGGGGAACTTTTAAATTTACTGCATTCTCCATGATTTTTTTTATCTTTTTACTGAATTTTTCGATTATATTTTCAGGTACTTCAAAAACAAGTTCATCATGGATAGTAAGAACCATGCAGGTTTCAGGGTAGTATTCAACCATTTTCCCATAGGCTTCAACCATGGCTATTTTTATTATATCTGCAGCACTGCCTTGAATTGGGGTATTTTTAACCATTCTTTCCACTGCTCCGGAATTTTTTGTCGAGAAATTAAAATAGCGGCGGCGACCAAACATAGTGCTGATATAGCCATTTTCTCTGGTTTCTTTGATTATTCTGTCGAGATAATTTTTTACACCGGGGTATTTTTCAAAATATTTATTGATGTATTCTCTCGCTTCTTTTTGAGAAATACCAATGGATTTTGACAGTCCATAACCTGTTTGACCGTAAAGAACCCCAAAATTTACTTCTTTGGCAACAGATCTTTGGGAGCGATTTACTTCGTCAAGTTCAACATTGAAAATTTCAGAAGCGGTGAGAGCATGAATGTCTTGGTCTTGTGCATAAGCTTCCATTAATTTTTTATCTTCACTGAGATGCGCTAAAACTCTGAGTTCAATCTGACTGTAATCGAAACTGGCGAGCAAATATCCATCCCGAGCTTTAAATGCATTTCTTATTTTTCTTCCGATATCAGTTCTTATGGGTATTTGCTGCAGATTTGGTTCCGAAGAACTCAATCTGCCGGTGGCAGCCACAACCTGATTGAAGTTGGTATGGATGCGGTTGGTTTTTGCATTGATCAGTGCAGGCAGAGTATCGAGATAACTGTTTTTCAATTTTGCCAAAATTCGATAGCGTTTGATTTTTTCAGCTATGGGATAATCCTGTGCCAATTGTTCCAAAACATAAGAATTGGTGGAATAGCCTGTTTTGGTTTTTTTAATCACCGGAAGTCCCATTTCTTCAAAAAGAAGTTTCTGTAATTGTTTGGTGGAGTTGATATTTACCGGCCAACCGGCGAGTTCCTGAATATGTTCTTCTATTTTCATCATTTCCCCGCTGACCTCTTCATTGATTTGGTGCAGGATATTCTTGTCCAGATAGAAGCCGGCGACTTCAACTTGAGCGAGCACATGGGTCAAGGGCAGTTCTGTTTCGAGATACATATTTTCCAGTTTCGGAAATTCTTTTAACTGCTGGCGGTAATAAATTGATAACTCGGTTGTTCTGGCTGTTTCATGACAAATTTCAAAATTTTGTTCATCCGGAAGATTTGTATTTTTTATTTGAAAACCCTCTTCCTGACCTTCCTGTTCGTAAAGACCGGCCAAACTGTAAGCAGGTTCAGAAGGATGAAGTTGGTAGGCGGCCAGTCGTGGATCGTCGGATATTCCCGCCGGTTCTATTTTGTTGCGGATTAGATAGATCAGTATTTTTTTATGGTTGAATGCGATCTTTTTATGAAAAGGAGATGAAAAATATTCTTTTGTTTCTTCCAAAAATTCAGTTTCTTTAATTCCCTTGTTCAACAAACCACTTTTAAAAAGGATGAGCCAAAGCTTTTCCTCATTATCAAAAATACAGACACTTTCCGGTTTGCACTCCATTTTGTCGGAGTTGTCAAACTTGAATCTCAAAGTGGTGATTTCGGGTAATTTTATTTTTTTGAGTTCAGTTCTGGTTTTAATAACTTCAACTTGTAATTGTTTAATTTTTTTATCTGCCAGGGAGATTTTCTGAAAATCAATTTGAAAAAGCTTGGTGATTTTGTTGCGAATTGAATTTAGTTGCAAGGAGTTGATCAATTCGTGCAAATTTTCAGTTTGGGGAGGATTCAATTGGGAAAGGGGCTTTATATCTTCGTCAAATTCCAGATTTTCTTTAAGTGTTACCAATTGACGGGATATTTTTGCTGTCTGTACATTTTTGCTCAGGTTTTTTCCGGCTCTACCTCCGATATTGTCCAGATTTTCAAAAATATTATCCAAGTCTCCATATTTTTTCAGCAATTTGGCTGCTGTTTTTTTGCCAATTCCTTTTACTCCGGGAATATTGTCGGAACTGTCTCCCATCAAAGCCAGAAAATCTCCAATTTGAGCTGGTTCTACTCCATATTTTTTCAAAACACCTTCCTGATCATATTTTCGATCACGCATGGCATCATAAAGCCAGGTGTTTTTATCCACAAGTTGCATCAAATCTTTGTCAGCACTGAGGATTACAGTTTTACAATTGTGTTTGCGACACTCGCGAGCCAGAGAAGCAATGGTGTCGTCGGCTTCGACATTTTCTTTGATTAGAACCGGGATTCCCAGATATTTTGTAAAGTTTATGCACAAGGGAATTTGAATTTTCAGATCTTCCGGAGCTTCGGGTCTGTTTTCCTTGTATTGTTCGTAAAGTTCACTGCGAAAGGATTTACCTTTGGCATCGAAAACAGCTATTATATTGGTGGGTTGTTTTTCTTCAATAAAACTCAGCAGCATTTTGGCATAACCGAAAACTGCATTGGTGGGAACTCCTTTGCGGTTGGAGAGATAGCGAATGCCGTGATAAGCTCTGAAAATATAGGCAGTGGAATCAACAAGATAAATTTTTTCCATAATTTATTGACCTTTATTTCCGGATTCATCCGGATGAAAATAGTTGTAAACAAGTTGGGCAGTTTTGGGACCAATACATTTAACCAAAGCAATTTCCTCAGTTGAAGCTTCTTTTATTCTTTTGACCGATCCAAAATGGACAATCAGTCGTTTTTGCAAAACTTCGCCAATTTCGGAAATTTTTCCCAATTCCGTTCTGATTTTCCGATTAATTCTTTTTTTCCGATGTCCTTCAATGGCAAAACGGTGAGCTTCATCTCTGATCCGGGACAGAATATAGAGTTCTCTGCCACCACTTTTCAAAGAAACTGGATTTTTAACTCCAGGCAGAAAAAAACGATCCGGGGGACCATCAGGTGCTCTTTCCTTGGCCAGGCTGATCAAGTGAAATCCTTTGCTGTTCATGGGGAAAAGATAGGGTTTTACTACTGAAAGCACCGAGTTCAATTGTCCTTTGCCTCCGTCAATTACCACCAGATCGGGAAGTTCCCATCCGGCTTCTTCTTGTTTGGCAGTTCTGCGGCTAAGCACTTCTTTGAGAGCTCCAAAATCATCTCCGGGTTTTGCGGTTTTAATATTGAAGCGACGATATTTTTTGGATTCCGGCTTGCCGTCAATAAATACAGCCATGGAACCAACAGACCATTTTCCCTGAAGATGGGAAATGTCATAACATTCAATATGTTTTGGAAACTTTTTCATTTTAAGGTGGATTGCAAGTTTTTGCAATTGAGATTCCATGGTAAATTCACCGTCAAGTTTGAGATTACCCCGGGCAGTTGCTCCAGCCAGACTTGACAATCTTTTCAGGGAATCATTTTGAGGAATTGCCAGTTCAATATGTTTGGAAAATTTTTCGGCCAGCAGTTCTTCCAGAGCATTTCTGTACAGAAACTCAAACGGCAGAATTATCCGGTCCGGCAAGTTCATATCTTTCTCCCGGTTGAGATAATGTTGAGTCAAAAAAGAAGAAATAATTTCCTGATCCGGGAAACTTTGCTCATTTAGGATTATCTGGCGGTGTTTTTTTATTTCACCTCTGCGCATTTCGAGAATAATCAAGGCAACATTGGTGTTTTCCCTGGCATAGCCTACAATATCAAGATGGGTGAAATCACGATTAACAACATTTTGAGGTTGATCAATTTCTTCAAGGGCAAAAATTATATCCCGATAATAGGAAGCTTTCTCAAAATTTAATTTTCTGGCTGTTTTATTCATTCTTTGTTGAAGTTTCCGCAACAGTTTTTTTCTTTTTCCCTGAAGATACATTTGAGCCTGTTCTATCTGCTTATTATATTCTGCTTTGGAAATTTTGTTCATGCAGGGAGCAAGACATCTTGACATGTGATAACGCAGACAGGGACGTTTCCTCGTTTTGAATTTATGTTCGCTGCAGGTTCTGAATTTGAAGTATTTAAGCAAAAAGGAAAGCACTGCTTTAATAGAGCGCGAGGAATGATAAGGTCCATAATAGGAAATATTGGGTTCATTTTTTTTGAGACCGCGGATCAATTCCAGTTTGGGATAATCGAGAGAATGATCTATTTTGATGGAGTAATAAGACTTGTCATCTTTGAGAAAAACATTGTATTTTGGTTGAAACTCCTTGATAAGACTGCTTTCTAGAAGTAAAGCCTCTCTCTCGTTGTTGACCAGTATAATTTCGATTATTACCAATTCTGCCGGCAGTTTTTCCACAAAAAAGCGATCATCTCCGGAAGATGAAAAATATGATTTCAGGCGATTGTTGAGATCAATGGCTTTGCCTACATAAATAACCTTTTCATCTTTCCCTTTCATAATATAAACACCGGGCTGATGAGGAAGAGAAGTCAAAAATTCTTTTCTTTTGGCGGGTTCTCTCAGATCTTTGGATTTGGAGGAAATATCATTCATGGAAATAAAACTTGGTGGTCGGATTTATGAAATGAGTCAAGTGCAGATTAAACAGGGTTTTGATGGGGTTTGATAAATTGCTGGTGAAAAAGTTTTTCCAGATTTTTTCCTTTGGAGCCGGAAATATAATAAGTGAGATGGGAATGGGAAAACTCCATGGCATGCACTTTTAAATTATTTTTAATGATAATTTTTTCAGATTTCAGAATTATATCTATGGACTCGGCTATCGAATTGCCAAGCAGGGAAATAGATTCAACTTCAAGGTTCTCAGAAAATATGGTTTTAATATTTGTCAGTTCTGGCAGGAATTGATAACTGATGAAAATCTTGAACATGTTTTCAGCAGATACCAGATATTTTATGGTGAGATCATTGTTTTGTACTTTTTCCATTAATTCCAGAAAAGTTTCGGCGGATTTGGCTGTTACCATTACCAAAGATGGATGCCGGGTAACCGCGTAGATGGCATTTTGATACTCCGGTTTGAATTTTCTGATGGTAGTGGAACCTTCTTTGAGGCTGGAACGGGCATAAATGGCGATTTTTTTGTCTTTGGCATAGGCAACTGCTCTGTGATTTAGTACCTTTGCTCCTCTGAAGGCCAGTTCCAACATTTCATCATAGGAAAGGGTTGTCAGTTTAAAAGGGTCTACTTCTCGGGGATCCCCGGAATAGATACCGTCAACATCAGAAAATATTTCACAATATTCGGCATCAAGAGCCGCAGTTAAAGCAATTGCGGTCGTATCAGATCCTCCCCGTCCAAGGGTGGTGATTTCTCTTTTATAAGAGACCCCCTGGAAGCCGGCTACTATGACTATTTTGTTGCGATTGAGTTCATCCTGGACTCGAAAGGGCCTGACATCGATGATTCTGGCGTTGGAATGTTCATCGGTGGTGATGATTCCACATTGGGAACCGGTGAAAGAAATGGATTCGAGTCCCAGATCGTTTATAGCCATTGCCAAAAGTGCCATGGAGACTCTTTCGCCAGCGGTGAGTACCATGTCCAATTCGCGTTTGTGGAGATTAGGGCTGATTTCCCGGGCTGATTTCATAAGATTGAGGGTGGTTTTCCCCTGGGCGCTTACAACTACAACTACTTTTTTTCCCTCTTCAAATCGTTTTGCCACCAGGGAGGCTATATTTTTTATCTTCCCTGGATCACTAAGGGAACTTCCTCCAAATTTCATGATTAGGATATTTTGCTTCATCAATGAATCAATCCCTTTTTGAAGGCATATTCAGCATTTTGGACAGAGCCTCCGGCAGCTCCTCTGATGACGTTGTTGACCAGAAGTTTGTAAGCTACAGTATTGCCTTGAACTCGCAGGGAACCGATGGAGACCCCCATGCCTTCACCGTTGTGGGCATCAAGAACAGGCTGAGGACGGTTTGGATCATCAAAAAGATAAAAAGTTTTTTTCGGAGTTGAAGGCAAAGAAGCAATGGCTGTATCAACCTGAAAGTTGGTGAACAGATTTTTTATTTGTTTGAGCCTGGGTTTGTTTTCAAGTTGAACAAAAACTGTTTCCAAATGGCCGTTTTTAACTGCGACTCTTAGGGCTTGTGCCATTACTTCAAAAGGTGCCGGAATAATGGTTCCGGTTTTATATTCACCCAGAATCTTGAGGGTTTCTTCTCTGATTTTGTTTTCTTCTCCGGCTATATGAGGAATGACATTACCCAGAATATCCATAGAGGCTACTCCCGGATAACCGGCTCCGGAAAGTGCTTGATAGGTGGAAAGATATACCTGTTTAATTCCCAGTGGTTTGAGAGCTGACAAAGTAAGAGTCAGCCCTGAGGTTGTACAATTGGAATTGGTGATATGAGGGGTTGCACCCTTGGGAATCAGATTCAGGTGACTGCTGTTGATTTCGGGGATGAGAACAGGAATATTATTTTCCATCCTGTAGGCTGAAGCATTAGAAAAAACTGCAATACCGGCCTCTATAAGCTCTTTTTCAAAATTGAGAGCAACTCCTGAAGGAAGGGCTGAAAATACGATTTGAGCGCCTGATTTTTTGATGTTGGCGACAGTGGTTTTAACTATCGGCAAAGAATGCAGGTCAGAAGGTGGTTTAAGTGAAGCCCGCCAGTGCATCATATAATTTGATTCATAATCACGGGAAGCAGTCAGCAGGACAATTCTGAAATAGGGATGGTTGGCAAGAAGAGAAATGAAGTATTGACCGACAGAACCGGTTGCTCCACAGATGGCTACAGGTAGTTTCATTTTATTTGATTATGGTTATGACTAAAAAGGTTAAAGAAAGGACAAAAAGAATTATTCCCACAATCAGGATAAGATCTTTGAGGATACTTTCTCCTGAAGTATTATTTTGTTGTGGAGGGGGTATAACCCTGACCTTCATGGTTTTTTCATTTTTTGCTCCCAAACCTGGAATTCCATAACGTTTTGAAGCGGACCCCTTTAATTTATCGGAATCAGGTGGAGGCGGAAGAACCTCTCCCTTTTTTTTGTGGCCTGCCGGCATGGAAGATCGAGGTTGTTTTCCGGGGGGAGTTTGTGGAACCGGTGACTTATCAGGAATAATTACACCCGAATCATCATCATCAGTGGCGATACTTGGCTCACCGGACACATAAACTTCTTTGTAGTTATCGTTGGTCAGGACTTCACCACTTTTGTATGTTTCGGCTTGGCTCATTGAATTTACTTTAAGGTTACCGAAAGAGTGTGGTCTTCTGCTTGGGGGCGGTAGTTTTGAAGGTCGCTTTTTATTTGCAACACCCTTTTTGCCGGTAGCTATCACCGGTAAAAAATAGCCACAGGATTTACATTTTTTGGTTCTGAGATCTCTGTGACTCAATTCATTGCCACAACTTGGACAGCGCAAATTTTACCTCGCAGAAAAGAATAAACAGATTATATCACAGGTCGCTGGGCAGATGCTTATCATGAATTTAATGCCTGGGATAAACCAGGAAAAATATTTGAAGCAACCGCGAAATAATCTCAGATTAAAAAAAACTCTTTCAATAAATGCAATTATAAAAACAAATTGAGAAAAAATTAACCCCCATTTTAAATTAACATAATAGGGAGGATTTGCTACAGAATCAATTGCAGCAGAATTGTGTTTCAAACGCCGACAAATAATCTGTTGGCAAAGTTTCTGTCAATTTTGGCTTTGAATATTTTCATGGCTGCTTGTTCGATGTCATATTCAATTCTTTTATAGGTGAATTTACCGGTTTCAGTATCAAACAGGGTATAGGCGGCACGGTTGTCATAATCTCTTGGTTGTCCGACACTGCCCACACCGATAATATATTTCATTCCTGATCTGATTTTAAATTCTTGGGCTACAATTTCGTGGACATCGTTTTTTTCAAGGGCAAAGGCTTTGCAAAGATGGGAATGACCGATGAAGTTTATCTGATTTAGATTTGAGAATTCCGGCAGTAGCCGGTAAGCCTGTTCCAGAGAAAAAACATAATCAAAAGCTTCAGGCTCCATAGGAGCTCCATGACTGAAACTCATATCCCAGTCATCATATTTTTGTCTAACAATGAAAGGGTTTTTCTTGAGCCATTTTTGATTTTGTTTGCTCAACTGACTTGAGTGCAGATCCAGAACAAAACGACAAGCTTCATAGTAATAGTTGTAGTCCATCTTGCCGCAAACAGCAGCATCATGATTGCCCATGATTGAAAAATCAACCAGAGGACGGACCAGATCGCAGCATCGATTGGGGCTGGCTCCATAACCAACTACATCCCCAAGGCAGATATATTTATCAATGTTTTCATTTTCATAAGCATCAAGTACGCAAGTTAATGCTTCAAAATTTGCATGTACATCACTAAAAATGGCAAGGCGCATTTAATATAAACCTTAGGAATGGTAATCTTGGATTAAATTTATAATTCAACTTAAACCTGAAAATAGGATATTTCTTGAAAATTTCAATAAAAAAGTTTTTTTGAAAACTGACAGGATAAAACAGACTTTTACCCTGATTTTAAAATTGACAGACCCCGGCAGGGTATTTGTACAATTTTAGATAAAATGGAAAAGTTTTGTAAAAACTGAAGTTAGGATTTTACGGGATTAAAAGGTGGTGCTGATGGAGAGACCGCCACCAGAGGGAGATATAACCGGCATTATGGTGAGGGTGCTGCTATCTTGTTCTTCAATGGAACTATTGATCTCGGTCTCGGATGATAGATATCCTTTGTAAAGAAAATAGGCAGAGGCGATACCAACCACAGCTCCGGAAACGAAAAGTACGTTGGTCATGGTGGCCATTGACTGACCGTTATCACAAACGGATTTGAGTTCACCTTCGGCCCCGGTGCAAACATCTGAACCGGTGTGAGCCGGGTTTGTGGGATCAGTAAGCAGATCCTCCTTGTCCTGTTCATATTTTCGAACCTGTAGTCCGGTGTAAGTGCCTGCAATGAAAAGAGCGGCAGTAACTCCGGTGCTGCCCCAGAAGGCATATTTCCAATAATTAGTCGGGCTGTCTTCAGTTTTTGTTTTTTTGCCGGGTTCAGTGAGATCTACTTGATCTTTTTCTTTAGTTGTATCTTTTGTTTGAGCGGGTATTTTATCAGTTTTTCCCGGGAATTTGACATTGAAACGGTTGGTTTGATTACTTTTAACTTTAATGGATTTTTCCCAAGTTTTCCCATTTTTACTGACTATTTTCAGAGTGTGTGATCCGGGTTTTATTTTGGGGATAAGATTATCTCCGGGAACAGTTTTGAAGATAAGTTGACCATCTACAAAAACAGAAGCACCGGCCTGGTTGATGTCAATTACAACTTTTCCATCCGGCTGTTTGAAGTAGCTGTTCCAGATGTTTTTCAGCCTTGATTTGATCTTTGATTTTGATGCTTTTAGGGAAACAACTTTGTAGAAATACTTGGAACTGTTGTTTTCGGTAAAGTTGATGCTTATTTTCATTTTGGACCCCTGTTTACTGACCCGACCAGTGATGAAAACATCAGATTTGACTTCTTTTGCCATTTTTTTCTGACATTCTTCCTTGGTATCTTTCTCTGTATCGCAATAAAGCATTTTCATCTCTTCAATTTCTGATGACGGCACCAGAGTCATTTTGAGACTTTTAGCAAAACCTTTAAAGGAATTTGTACAGAATTTTGCTTTTTTGATAAGAGAAGGATCTGCCTCAAAACCGGGTATACTGACCTTTTTGTTTGCAGAAACAGGAAGTGTTTGCAGAAGAAGAATTAAACTTGCCAACATAAATTTATACATCAGGAGCCTCCATAATTTAGTACCTGAAATAATATACACAAGATCTTAATTATTACAATATAACAGATAAAATTTCACCTATTTTTTTAAATAGTTCCCATCCCAGAATAGGGGTTTTTGGCTGGAGAAGAAATTGGATTGAGATGCGCGGAATAACTTTGCAGATATAGTTGACACTATTTCAAGAAGTTACGACAAAGTTGATGAGGTAAAATTCCGCGTTCAGGTGATGACCTTCCTTTTTGGGATGGGAACT